>JANMEV010000251.1:0-7396 GCA_031377305.1 Planctomycetota bacterium
GAGGCATACTGCGCAAACATGGACCACACCACGTTTCCCAGAATTAGACGACGTAAACTCTGTCCGGAGTCAGAGAGGCGACTGGTTCGCCCTGGATCCACTTGGAAATCGAAATCGGCGGAGCTGCATCGCCCACGGTCATAGTCATCAACCCTGAATCCTCGGGCTCATCCAATGACATCGTTTTCTCCGAGTCATCGGATGCCGCCACTCCGTCCGCGTTTTTCGTTGAGTCTGCGGTCGATGATGCGGACTTTCCATCTTTGAATTTGCTTGACGAACCTGATGAATCGGAATCGGCACATCCGGAAAGCACCATCGCTCCGGCCAGCAGTGCTACAATCGACAACTTATCCATTTCAAGTATTCCAGGTTAATCAATATCAACACATCGAACAAAATCAAAGACACCGAATTGAACACGCCACCAAACTGCCAGCAATCATTTACCACGTCGAGTTTTGCTCTGAGAAGGGACCCAGGTATTCAGGCTCGTCACCTTGATTTCATGAACTTCCTCAGCGGAACTCGGCTGGTTGGTACCCGGCGGAACCGTTCGCCCTTCACCGACCTTTCGAGGCATGTAGTCACCAACTCCGTCATCGCGACGATTCTTTTGTGACGTCAGCAGAAATCGCAGATCTCCAGCCGGTACCTTTCCAAATCTCTGAAGCACTATGAAGACAACAAAGACGGCGACAACGGAACCAACACTCCACATGGCTTTCGGCATTGACGACGGCGACATTGCGGCAACCGTGAAAAGGGCTCCGCTGGCCCCGAGGGCAAGAATGAATACAGACGCCAGAAGGCTCCCTGCATCATTTCTATTGCTCTGCCACCGTTTACCCATCTGCCTTCCTCGCCAAAAACGAACCAAGCCGATTCGCCATTTCGTCGATTCGCTGTTTCAGGTGAACTTACGCGTCCCGTGAGCCGGAGTCTATCCATGTGTTCCATGAATGTCGACAGGCCTCAAGAGACGGACACGGCAGTTTTTGTCTGATATCTTTCAGGAAAAGCACGCTAAACCACCGGGTTCACCGGAAAGGCAAACCTTTCCTCAACGCCCAATAAGACGAATCTCACGTCGCCAAAAGATCCACAGCGCTCGACGGCTACTTTGCCGCTGCTGGCCGCCCGATCAATTGAGGCCACGCCGTGGGGCCAAAAGCGACATTATGCTCCCCATCGAACAGCAGCCCGCCGTTCTCAAACCGAAACGTTAGCGTTGTGTAGTACGGCGTCTCATTGGCGACCAACTTAACGGCCAACACGTTGTCGTCAGTCCACGCGCCGCTGGCCGCGATGAGTGGCTTTTCGGGAACGCTCACGAAGTTGTTCATTCCGCACGCGAAACTATCGGCACTCGTCGTCCACTTGGAAACACCGACCGGCGTCTTGACTTCGCCGTCTGCCGTCCGGACCGTAATCGACGGAGAATCGGAAACCCAATCAATCGACACGGCCTTAATCCCGCGGTCATTCTCCGGGAACTCAAACCACCTGCCATTCACCTCTCCAGCCTTGGGCGATGTCGCCTTACCGGACGGCATCGACATCGTCAGCGAGGCCAGCTTCGACGTCAGTTGTGAGACCGCAGGTTCGTCTTTTGGTAGCGAGTCCGCCTTGAATGCTGGTAACAGCTTATCCCAGACAAGGTCGAGGACGTTTTGCATGTTGCGAACTCCGCTGGTGATGATGACCACAGCATCCTGCTTCGGAGAAACAATACAATACTGCCCAAACGCGCCGTCGCCTCGGAAGGATTCATGACGAGACCGCCAGAACTGATAACCGTAACCCTGGCTCCAGTCACTGTTCGGATCAGAACCGTTGGATGTCTGGCGAGCCGTCGCTTCGTCAACCCACGTGACAGGAACCAATTGAGTTCCGTTCCACTGACCTTTCTGAAGATATAACTGCCCGAACTTCGCAAGATCCTCGGTTCGTAGTGACAATCCAAAGCCACCAGCCGAGATGCCTTCCGGGCTCATCATCCACGTTGGCGTTTCAATTCCCAGCGGTTCAAACAAACGCGGTCCAAGAAAGTCTCGCACCGTCTGGCCCGACACTTTCTGCACAATGGCCGACTGCATGTACGTTGCCGGCGTGTTGTAAACGAACAGCGTTCCCGGCTTGAAAATCACCGGATGGCTTAGAAACTTCTTCGTCCACGTCGCGCCCTTCAGAGGCGATCCCGGTTCATCTCGCCAAGTCGACGGTTCAGTCTGATGCCCAGTCGTCATTCGCAGAAGATCCCGGACTCGCATCGAACGCAAATGGGCCGACGGCTCGGCAGGGGCTTCCTCCGGAAAGAACTTCAGGACTTCGTCGTCGACGCTGAGCTTTCCTTCTGCGACGGCCATGCCCACTGCCGTGGACGTGAAGCTCTTACTCAGCGAATACAACACATGCGGCGTCTTCGCATCGAACGGACTCCACCACGCCTCAGCAACAACGTGCCCATGCCGGACGACCATCACACTGTGCATGCCGTCGACCTGAGTATCCGCCTGTTCAAAAAACCTCAGCAGCTCCGACGACGACACGCCCTGTGCTTCCGGTGTGCTGCGAGGCAACTGTTTCGCCTTCTTCGCTGGCACGGCGTCCTGGGCGACGACCGGCAAGCCTAGCACCGACGAGACAAAGCTCGCGACGACAATCAACAGGGCAATTCGATGCATATTTCGTTCTCGGATCTTTGGGCCGCGGAAACGACGGGACGCGTGGGGAAATCGTAAACGGCAATCAACGTGTTACACTTCACGAACTCTAGCCCTGAGCAGGTTCGAAGCAAAGCCCGCTGACCTTCTTCGGCAACGATGGCTCTATCGTGGAAGACTCGGCGATGAAATCAAAAAGAGCCGAGCAAATATCCCCGCCCCGTCACCGAAATCAACTAACGAGGTAAACTCATGCGATATGTGATGAAACAAAGCTGGCTGTCCTGGGGCGATGACTTCAGCATTAAAGATGCCGCCGGGAATGATGTCTTCTTCGTGGATGGCCGCGCCCTGAGTTTTGGCGACAAATTATCGTTTCAGGACATGAGCGGCAACGAGCTGGCATTTATCTCGCAGAGGCTGCTTGCCTGGGGACCAACGTACGACATCTACGTTAACGGCCAACTGAACGCCACCGTTTCAAAGCGGCTGTTTACGCTGTTCAAATGCAAGTTTGAAGTCGACGTTCCCGGCCCCGACGACCTTTCTGCGGAAGGCGATTTCCTCGACCACGAGTACTCCTTCTATCGCCACGGAGAAGCTGTCGCCAGCGTCTCAAAACGCTGGTTCAGTTGGACCGACACCTACGGAATCGACATCTCCGAATCCGAAAACGACGCCCTGATCCTGGCCAGCGCTGTGGTGATTGATCAGGTTTGCCACGACGGCAAGAAGCACTGAGCGACATCATCGCTCGACTGGAATCAATGACAGCCAACCATCCAGATCGCGATCCTGAGTCGCATTGGCGAAGCGAAGTGGCGAGCCGTTGGGAAGAGTATTGGGGACTCGGACGGCGAGCGTGTACTTTCCGTTGGGCACGTCGGATAGATCCATCGTGTCGGTCCATTCGCGAGCGGTCTCGCCCGGCAGCAGGCCAGTCAGCTTGCCGATAGACTCTGTCGACTTGATCACTTTGCCGTTTGCGATCAGTCCGTACTCGGCCTTCCAGTCGTAGTAGAACGGTGCGACTCCTCGGTTCTCCAGCTCCAGCTTGATTTGCAGCGTGTCGTCGTTCGAAACGACGCTGACGGCCGGAACATGAAACTCATAGCCCATCCGACGTACTTCTGTTTCTGCTCGTTGCTTACGTTCCTTGCTGGGCTTCGTTTCGAACAGGCCCGAATCCATCAGCCACGAGACATGTGTCTCGTCCACACACTTTCGAAAATCCTGAATCTTCTTGTTGCCCGGCTTTGCGTCGAAGACTTTGCCCCACGCTTCCGGACGAATCTCTCCGCCAATCGGCTGAGTCTTCCATTTGTCCATCGCTGCGGAACCGGCTTGCTTTAACGCGGGCATGTAGAACCAATCGTCGCTCTTCTTGCCAGTGTCCAGAGTGGCCCAGGCGAAGGAATCGTCGTGATGGCCAAACGGCCGCTCGGCATTTGACGCTTTGCCCCAGGTGTCTTCGCCCGCTGGATATCGCAACAGAACGGGCGTTACCTTGAACGCTGCCGTGTAAGCATCCATCACTTCGGCTTGCACTGTTTTCGACGCGAACAATTCTTCCTTCGGATACGTATGCCATTCGCCCCATGTGCCCAGCAGTCCGGCTGTGATGAAACCGATCCGAGCATCTCCGTCGTATTTCTTCCCGAAGGCTGCAATGAAGTTCTTCAGAGCTTTTCGAAGATTTGGATCCTCGTAGTCTGGCGTTTCAATCTTTGCGGGCGGTTCTGGTTGAGTATTCGTGTTGAGATATTTGTGAACCTTTAATCCATCGTCGATCAGAAACGTCGGGATGACGTTTGTCTTCCCCGGATACTCCAGAAAAATCCGAAACACAGCCTGATGACCTCGCCCGGAGATCTCGCTCAATAGATCCTCCAGCGACTGCCATTCGAACTCGTCATAGCCCTTCATCAGGTCTGCAAATGCGACGTAGTTGAATTCCATTGTGTGCGAAAAGTGGACGTTTGTGTCACTCGCATACGGCACCAGCCCCTTTAATGGATTAGTCACGGGCCCCGGAGCATACTCCAGCGCGACACGATCATCGGCAACAGCATCGAGCGTCAAGCAAAGCGTCAGCAGAAGAATAAGCACGCGTTTCATGGACAAAACTCTCTCAGTGTCAATCAGACGAGCAAATGCGATGCTCTAATGTAGCCGCCTCGCTCCGCCGAGACGAGCCTTGAAGTGTGCACGTTGCCAAAAACCACATCGCCAAGGATTTTGACATTCGGTCGACCGTCTGTAACGTCCTCATAAAGAACACGACTCGCCAGCTGTTGACTTAACGTCACGTGAGCCGCGAGGCGCTAGCCGCGGGTGTCTTCCCTGAGCTACTTGAACTCCCCCGCAGTTAGCGATTTGCGGCTCACAGCCCTGTCAGCCAGATATCGATAGAAGCGGCGTTGATAATCTTCAATACTGCCCCGCACAAGGCACATCTCGGCGAAGCGAGACGGCTACTTTGTTGGTTACGCCGTGTTTCAGCCTCCAAACGGTGGGCCGACGCGGCATATAAGCCGTTGGTCGCACACTCGGATTCTTCATCAACTCGTCAGGCCAGAGCCGCATTCCAAGCAAGCGACTCCTCATCCTCCGGCAGCCACGCGCCCTGAAGCCGTTCTGTGCCGATCGACTTGAACAACAAATCACCGCGGCCCAGAAGGCGTTCGGCTCCCGCTGTTTCCAGCGCAACACGGGATTCAAGCGCCGTGCTGACCCTGAGAACGACACGGCAGTCGATCAGAGAGCGAATCGACGGACTCAAAATTTGAGTACGAGGTTGCTGAGTGGCGAGGATCAGGTGAATTCCGGCAGCGCGTCCCACCTGTGCGATCCGTTGGAACTGATGTTCGATCGCCTGCCTCTCGGTTCTGTTGCCAGCGATCAGGTCCGCGTATTCGTCGCAGATACAGACGATTCGCGGCCGCGGAACACCGGTCTTTCGAACATGGTCAGCAAGTGACGCAGATCGTGACTCGGCCAGCATTGCATTGCGTTCGATCATGATCTCAACAAGCTCGGCAAGGACTTCACTCACATCCTGATCATTCCCGGGCACAACGACCGGCTGCCGAAGAAATGGGGAGTCCGTCATGAACGGAAACGCGTTCTGCTTTGGATCAATCAGCAAGAGTTGAAGTGTCTCTGGAGTATTCGTCCTGATCAGCGAAGCGACGGCAGATCTGAGCCATTGCGACTTGCCACTTCCTGGAGTTCCAACGACCAAAAGATGCGGACTGACAACAGCCAGGTCGCACCAGACAAGGTCACCCATCAGATTCAATCCGACAGGGACTCTCGGACATCCGAGCAGTTGATTTACAGGTGGCAGCTGAGAGATAAGGTCGGAAAACGGAACAGCGCGTCTATTCGGATTCGCAAGGTCAACGGCAATAGCACCATCAACCGTGCTGAGCACCGGTTCGCTCGACAGTCCCATGTGAAGCTGCAGCTCCGCGGCGGCGGTCAGGACTTTGCTTTGCTTGATGCCCGAATCTGGAAAGAGAAAAAACCGGACAAATGTCGGACCAATTGCCGGTGGCCTGATTTCACGACACGGCGCTCCGAACCGGCGAAGGGCGCGGAGCATTTTGTCACGGTTCTCGACCAGCCATTCATTCGATGGTCCAGAAGATTGGTCTGGCTTTCGAATGGCAACTGGCGGAACAGCCGTGCTTGTTGGACGAACGCCGGATTGCCCATTCGCGCAGTCGGCCGGACTCGTACCAGACTTGTTTGATGTCGTTACCTTTGAAGGACCGACAACCGATTCCGTCTCATTGCCTAACTTTCTGGTGGCTGATTGACCAATCACCCCCGCCGTGCGGCCGATGAGGTCCAGCAGTTTCGCTTGAGCGTCGGCGATCTGAGTGTTCTGGAAGAGTGTTTCGTGTCGACCGGGCAGGAAGCTGACGACAGCGATGGCGGAGTTGGTCTTCGTTGGATTCATGCCGTTCAACATCAGGTGATAGAGGCATACCTGAGCCAGATCGATGACAGGCGATGTCTGTCCGATCTTCCATTCGAGCACGCACCAAGCGTTGGTCGTGGGATGTCGCAGCACCGCGTCAGTTTGGCCGAGCAACGCCACGGGTTCCGACCAATTCGGCTGTTGCAGATCAAGCACGACCTGGCGTTCGACCCAGAAGGAATCAATCTGACTGGCCGACTTCGTGCCTCCGTCGGTGATCTGCCACCAGAGTTCCGCAAGCCACTGAACAGCATCCTGAACTGCCGTCCAGAGATCCATCACCTGATCGCCGTGCTCTCGCAGTGATGCCGACTGATTGGTCAACGACGGGCCGAGCAATTGGTCATACGTGTGCTCAACAAGGACGCGTTTCCATTCCGCAAGTTCAGGTTCAAGATCCCGAACGACGGATTCGAGATTGCATGCTGAGTCGTCTCGCAGAAGCTCACCGATGACTCGATGGAAAATCGTCCCCAGCAACGCTGTCGAAGGTGAACCACCGCCGGAAGGTGCTCGCCCCGCGGCCTGCTGCAACGCCTGTCGTACTTCGGAAACAGTCAGTGTGATTGTCATGAAAAACTCGGCTGTTGAAATGTTTCCCGGCGAGGGGGGGGGGGGACGGCCCGCCCCGACCCCGGGAAAAAATAAAACAACCCGTTTTTTTTTTAAAAACAACAGACAGTTTTAAAAGTAAAGACAGCGGTTAAGCCGGGCCCGGGGGGGACCACAACCCGCGGGGGGT
>JANMEV010000492.1:0-4828 GCA_031377305.1 Planctomycetota bacterium
ATCGCAGATTCTGGATGACCTGGATATCGAACGCGAACGAGGTATTACGGTCAAAGCAAGGTCGGTCACGATCAATTGGGTTCAGGATGGCGAAAAGTACGAGCTGAACCTGATCGATACTCCCGGCCACGTCGACTTCCATTACGAAGTCAACCGCAGCCTTGCCGCCTGCGAAGGTGCGTTGTTGTTGATTGATGCGTTTCAGGGCGTCCAGGCTCAAACGGTCGCGAATGCGTTCGCCGCGATTGCCGTGAATCTGGAAATCATCCCGGTCGTGAACAAAATCGACCTGCCCGTGATTCGAGTCGACGAGGTGCTCGAAGAAGTCGAAACCATCCTTGGACTCGATGCGACCGAAGCACTGCGAGTCAGCGCGAAAGTGGGCTTGAACATCGAAAGCGTGTTCGAAGCAATTATCAAGAAGATCCGACCACCAAATGGAGGTCCCGACAAACCTCTGAAGGCCCTCGTCTTCGACAGCAAGTACGACAACTACCGCGGCGTGATCACGTACGTTCGAATTTTCGAAGGCACCGTGCGCAAGGGCGATAAAGTTCGCTTCATGCGTGAAGGCGTGGTCAACGATGTCCTTGAGATCGGGCAGTTCCGTCCGAATATGACCACATGTGATGAACTGGGACCGGGCCAGGTCGGTTATATTTTGACTGGGCTGAAGGAGCTCAGCAAAGTCACGGTCGGCGATACAGTGACTCTGTTCCATAATCCCGCTGATGAACCATTGCCTGGTTATCAAAAGCCAAAGCAGATGGTTTTCTGCGGCATGTTCCCAATCGACGCCACGGATTTCGAAGCGCTCCGTGAGGAACTTCAGAAGCTGTCAATGAACGATTCGAGCTTCTCGTTCGTTCCAGAAACAAGCGACGCGCTTGGATTCGGTTTCCGCTGCGGATTTTTGGGAATGCTGCACATGGAAATTGTGCAGCAGCGTCTGGAAAAAGAGCAGGACATGGACCTGATCCAGACCGCTCCCAACGTGACCTACCAGATTGTAAAACGCGACGGCGGGGTCATGATCATCGATAATCCGCAGGACGTTCCGGATGCCGGGATCATCGAAGAGTTCCGCGAACCGATCGCGAAAGTCAGCTACATCGTTCCGTCACAGCATGTCGGAACTATCATGCAGTTGTGCCAGGATCGTCGAGGAATTTACAAGAGCACCGAGTATCTTGGCCCGCAGCGTGCTCAGATTATTTACGAACTGCCGCTCAGCGAAATCGTGTACGACATGTACGACAAGTTGAAGAGCGTGACGTCGGGCTACGGCACGATGGATTACGAAATTATCGGTTTCTCGGCTGCTGATCTTGTGAAGATGGATATCCTCGTCAAGGGCGTGAAGGTTGACGCGTTGTCAACGATCGTGCATCGGTCCAATGCCGATCGACGAGGTCGCTCACTGGTGAAGCGGCTTAAGGAAGAGATCACAAAGCATCAATTCGAAATCGCAATCCAGGCGGCAATCGGTTCGCGAGTGATCGCTCGTGAAACCATTTCGGCTTTGAGCAAGAACGTGACCGCAAAGTGTTACGGCGGCGACATTACCCGAAAACGCAAACTGCTGCAGAAGCAGAAAGAGGGGAAGAAGCGCATGAAGCAATTCGGTGAAGTCGAGATTCCACAGAAAGCGTTTTTGTCGGTGCTGGAATCGCAGAAGGACGACTAATACAAGGGTTTCGATCGCTCCCGGCCGAACCGCGCCGGGAACAATTTTGCATCACCACTGTAGGTTGGACATTCTTGTCCGACCCCTGTCTTCTTCCGTCCTCGTCCTTATCCTCTTCGAGGACTGGACGGGCACGAATGCCCATCCTACGTTTCAGAATCAACCTGCAAACGCCCTACGGAGTCCATTCCGGCTTTGGGCTCGAATGGACAGTTCTGGCTGTGGCGACCTGCAATGACGTGACTTCGTCGAGCAGTTGTCGAACACGATATCTCTCTGTGGCGATTTCAAATTGGAGTCTGAATGTAACAGACTCGCCCGAAGCCAGGTTGATGACTCGACCGCCGCGGCGTTCAGCGTTATGAGGATTTGGGAAGCTGCTTCCTGGTTCAAGACCAGTGACATAGCCGTCAGCGGCCGCCTGAGTATTCTTCCAAAGCACAAAGAATGGCAGCGTTGACGTGTCGAATCGCATACAAAACGCCAGTTTTGATTCGGCGTCAGTCAGCACGGCGATCCCCTGCCCTGCTTCGTCGGTGGCGGCCTTTGTGTAGTAAACCTGTTCGGCAAATCCCGTCGTTGGTCCCTCGAAAATATTCCACATGCTGATCCCTTCGGCCGCGCGATCGTTACGAGGAGCGACTTCAATAGCGGCTGTGTGGCAGATGGAACCTTCACCGAGGAACGGTTCTCCGATGTTGCAATGGTAAAGCATCTCGACTTCTGCGGGCTGGCCACCAAGATTGGTCACGACGTCGATGATTTGAAAAATGCTCGAGCCCACTGGAGTGGTCAATGTGGACTCAAGACGCAAACGACCGCCAAAGAGACAACCTTCATCAACAACGCCGGTCACGCTTACGTGATCGGCATCGACGGTCGCAGAAACTCGGTGCGCCGGCAGGTTGGCGATGCGTCCGTGCAGCGGAAGGAACTGTTCAGAGATGATTTTGCCGTTGTCATCAACAATGGTGTCGGTTCCCGGCGCGCCGTGCCAGCCGAGGCCGCAGCGGCAAATCAATTCGTTGAAGCCGTCCAGCCATCCAATTCCACCTCGACGCATTTGATCAACGAAGGTCGGATGAACCGGACGCTCCACAGGCGAGTTCCATTTCACTGGCACTCCGTCGGCGTCGGCTTTCCAGATGCCCATCCCTCGAGTGGGAAGCAACTGCAGTGAAAGATAACCATTGTTGACCGTCACGACGTCAACTCCGTCGGACAGGCCGCCTGCAAGTCGCTGCATGGACACGCTGGCGGCGTTGTTGGCATTCGAAATTCTTGATCGAGTGTCGTGAATTCCGTGTTCGACATTCAACAATTCATGCTGCACTACCGGCATTGATTCGACTTCCAAAATGTGATCCGTAAACGTGTGTCCCTCGCATTCGGAAGAATACGAAATTGAGTCGCTAAGCAGTAGTCTGCGACGGCGTTGAGTCGGTTTTTGGCGACAGGGTTTTTGGCTGTAGACATTTCGCTGGATGTGACAAGCAACACACCGCCACGCCGATGGGGCTCCATGATGTATCCACGGTGTGGTTCGAAATACCGCACGGAATCATACTCTGTCAGGTGAATGTCAGGCTCAACAGGCGCAGACGGATCATTCGGAATGTCAGGCTCAACAGGCGTCGAAGTGCCTGGCTGGAAGGACAGGAACTGAGTGTGCTGTTCTGAACCAGGGCTCAATGAAAGTACTGATCAAATAGACGGATGTGTTCGATACATCGTTTGTTCGCGGTCAGGAAAAAAAGACTGCCGGAGCGAAAGCTCTGTCTGAGTGAATTTCAGTCATGGATGCCACCATCAAAACCATTTACTGACTCTTCAGCAGACGCTGATCGACAGGTCGTTGTCGCCAGTGTCACTCTGAAACGTCGGTCCACCGTCAGGTTGCCCATGTCCATTGAAGAACTGCTTGAACAAATGGAGCAGTATCGATTACGCAGGGAGCAACGAGATTTCCGTCCGGAATGGCTGAAACAGTTTGTTCAGCTTGCGGCCGGTGTTTTTGAGCCACTGACCAACGTGGGGCGAGTTGGATACGACTGTCAGTTTGATGAACGCGGCTGGACCGTGTGTATGTATCTGGGAACAACAGAAATTGTCGGTGGTGCGAAAGACGGGCAGATCGATCATGCCAGTTTTCGGATTGATTTAAAGAGTATTGCAGCACTTTTCACAAACGTGCATCGGTTCGAATGGTACTCCATCGGCGAAGCCAATTCACTGGCAACGAATGATAAGGTGCGATCACTGATCTGCATTCATGGGACCGCTGGCGATCAGGAATTGCGATTGGAACTTTTGGCGACTCCACCAGACTTCGTGGGGCCAGGCTTACATTGCCGGCCGGACGGAGCAATTTACGAAACAAAATAGCTGATTCAGCAACCGCCCTGCGGTTCATAAAATCGGGTCGGGCAACGGCACTCCGGTGGAGCACTCATCTCCGCCGGAGTGCCGTTTTTTTTCGCCCTCGATACAGTTTTTCGGGTGTGATAAGCGGCAACACAGGCACACCATGTCCCTAGCAGGCTGTTGATTTAGTGAGCCGCAAAGCGCTAGCTGCGGGTAAATGTCAGAAAAATAGGTGGAAAACACCCTCGGCTAGCGCCTCGCGGCTCAGATTTCTGACTAATTCAACAAGCTTGTTAGATGCGTCCTGCCTGCACCGTCGCTTGTCTACGAACTGCCCGTCGCAAAAAGCTGGTCAGCCGGGGAGAACTCGCGCGGCTGGCGATCTCCTTGAACATTCAGCATCACAAACTTTAGATTACGCCTCGGCGTCGTCGCGGACGCTGAACTCCAACTTCCAGCGTTTGTCGTCGGACTCGTGTACGCACCAGAGTTCAAGAACTCCCAGCTCTGTAATACAGGAATGAAATCGAACCGGCACATATTCGTCGTCGGAGTTCTCGACCGCCGGCAAGGTGGCTTCCAGGGAATCGGTTTCCGACAATTCCTCGGGCGACCACCGAGCCACCAGGTCGCCCGGCTGATCCGTCGTGCGACCTGCCGAGCTAAAGAAGCGAAAGCGGGCCGCTTTACCGACGATCAGGCCGATCGAAGCGGATGGCACGTCGAGTTCCGTTCCTTCTTCCATTCCGGTGGGAACGACACAAAGCGCCTTTAAGG
>JANMEV010000288.1:0-31169 GCA_031377305.1 Planctomycetota bacterium
CCCATGCCGCTGGCCTGGGCCAGGCAAACTGATAGCCCGTTGGGCCGAAAGCAGATTGTGATCTTTGCCAGGTCCATTCTCCAGGCCTCGTATGAGGCGTACCAAAGAACTTTCATTGCCCTAACCCAAATGAAGGAGCTAATCCACAAATAGGAAGGCATTGCTAGTCAACACAACTCTCGCCAGCGCCGACCAGGCTGCGATGTCTATCTCACCTGTCGCCTCGTTGCCTGCGAGCTTTTCCCGATACGCCCTCACGAATGCAATGGCATCCTGGACAACGGCATCCTCAGGAATGTGACCGTGAGCTGTTTCGAAAGCCCATCGCATTTTGGCTTGGTCGTCACCGGATACGAATACCACGCGACGCGCGAAGCCGTCGGACGCCTCGTAGACGAAAGGCGAATTCATCAGGAACAGGGCTTGTGTCGGAGTCGTCGTCGGTTGTCGAGTTGCAATGCTCTGGTTGGGATCGGCAGCATCGAACAAGGCCAGGTACGGATGCCGTCGGTTTCGCTGCACCATTAAATAGACGCTGCGATGGTTTGAATCGTAAACCGCGTGGAACGGATTGTGGATGGTGAACGCCCAGGTATCGACCGCAGGAAATGGGTGAGACTCTGGCACGTTTCTATCAAGTCGTCCACTGACTGCAAGCATGGCGTCGCGGATCGACTCGGCATCCAACGAACGCCGTGAATACCTCCAGTGCCAGCGATTGCCAGGATCGGCCGCGAGGTTCGCTTCGTCGTCAACGCTGGCCAGTTGGTATGTTCGTGAATTCATGATCAACCGATGCAGCGACTTCACCGACCAACCCGATGCAATGAACTCGCCGGCTAGCCAGTCGAGCAAGTCCGGATGAGTCGGTTGCTCGCCGCGCGAGCCAAAGTCGCTGGGAGTTGCGACGAGCCCCTCACCAAAATGCCACTGCCAAACGCGGTTCACGAAGACGCGGGCCGTCAGAGGGTTCGTGGGCCGCGTGATCCAATTCGCCAGCTCAAGTCGACCGCTGCCAGAACCAGCAGGAACAACTTCGCCACCGAGCACTTCAAGATTGCGGCGAGGAACTTCATCGCTGAGCCGATGTGGCTCGCCGCGCAGTTGCAGACGACTATTCGTGGGCGAACCTTCGGCGACTCCATATGCGACCGGATAAGAGAGCTCCGTCGAGACAACTTGCTGGCGTTCCGTTAGTGTCTTGATCTCGACATCAAACGCGGCCATCCGTTGCTGAGCATCTGGTTCTACCGATCGAGGAGCGACCGGCCCTGCATCGGGCTCACCAAATGCTGTCTCACGAAGTCCAAGGTTGTCCAGGTCTCGTGCACATGCGGCTCCCGCAATATGCCCAATTCCGTCACAGATGAAACAGTCAATGACACCATCCCAGTTTGGCCCCGTCTGCTTATCTTGAAAGTCGGTCAGGTCATCCTGTGTGCCAACAATGCCAGTGTATGTTTTCGCGGCGGGGTCAATCGTCAGTCGCAACATGTACCAAGTGCCCGGCGTGAGTTGTCGAATGACTTCCCAATTGGAGCCGTTGCGAATCGCAAATTCTGTTGCTGTCACGCTGCATTCTACGGCCAGTGATTCAACGACACCGCGACCAACGAAGAACCGAAACGCGCCCTTCTCATTTGCATCGACTGCTCGAAAATCGATCGTGAAGTGCATCTGTTTGTCAGGCGCTGGCCGCAAGCCGTTTTCGAAAACGTATCGCAGGCCGTCGTTTGGTTGGCCGCTTCCGAGCCGAACTCCCAATTTCCCTTGAGGGTGAATATGGTCGAACGGACTCTGTGCCTCGGCGGTCACCTCGATCGGCCCCGCGCTGAACCAGGGTTTGCCGGGCGGTTTTCCGGACTGCTGAGCCTCAAATCCCAGGTCCACTCCACCCGTCTGAGAATCTGGGTCAAGTTCCGACCGCTTGCGTTTGAGTGCAGCGATTTCATTGTCGAGGCGAGCGAGTTCTTCGGCCTTCGCTTTCTCCCGTTTTGAAAATTCATCGGGAGGCACCAGTGGCGGAAAGTGCGCGGGACGTTTCTGCTCTTCGCCTCCAGGAAAAGCCCACTGCGTGCTTTCCATGATTCCGTACAGTGCATAGTAGTCAGCGGCTGAGACGGGGTCGTATTTGTGATCGTGGCATCTTGCGCAGCCCAGTGAGAGTCCCAGCAGAGAACGACCGACCGAATCAATTGCATCGCCAAAGTCCAGATACTGATAGTCGGGCGATGCCTTGTATCCATAGCGCTTGCCGATCGCCAAAAATCCCGTCGCCGTGACTCGATCAGCATATTTTTCTGGCGGACCGTCGAGAGCGAGAATATCGCCAGCGATCTGATCGCGGACGAATTCGTTGAAGGGTTGGTCGCGGTTAAAAGCGTCGATCACCCAATTGCGATACTTCCCGGCTTCGCGCACCGGATAGTCGGCTCCATCGCCCGCCGTGTCTGCATAGCGAGCCACATCAAGCCAATGTCGTCCCCAACGTTCTCCGTAAGCGGGCGACTTGAGAAGTCGATCGACCACTGTCTCAAATGCATCCGCAGATTCATCGCGTAGAAAGGCATCGATCTCATCGGGTGTCGGCGGAAGTCCAGTCAGATCGAATGTCGCTCGACGAATCAAGGTGCGGCGATCGGCGTCGGCGACGGGCGACAATTCGTGTTTCTTCAACTCAGCGAGAACAAACGCATCGATTGAATTCCGCGACCAGTGATCCGCAGCGTCTTGCGGTGGGACTACAGTTTCCAAAGGCTGAAAGGACCAAAAAGCCCGAGACTGTTCGAGACTCATGCGTTCCGAAGTCGGTGCGGCTGATTCACGTCGAGGGTCACGCGCGCCGCGCTGGACCCATGCTTCGAGATCTGCGATTTCAGCAGCGGTCAGTTTTTTATTGTCGGGTGGCATTTGTAAGTCGGGATCATCATGTCGCACCGCCTGAATCACCAAACTCTTGTCAGGCTCGCCGGCGATAATGGCTTCACCGCGATCACCACCGCGCATCCATGCGTCGCGTGAATCGAGTCGAAGACCACCCTCTTGTTTCTTCGCTCCATGACAGTCCTGGCAATGCTTGACCAACACAGGTCGCACGCGTGACTCAAAGAAGTCCTCATCGTTTTCCGCACGACACGTGGGAGCAATGAAAATGATGCATGAGGTTGCCCCAGCAATGACGAATTGCCTCGAGATTTTTTCGTAGTTACTCATCGCATGCCCCATACCGATCGACTTTCCAGGACGGCTTTCACGATTAACAGATCTTCTCTTTCAACAACGCCACCGCTTTCTTGACATCGCCACCCTTAAATGAATCGATGATGCCAACGTGTTCCGCATAGATCTCCATTGCGTCTGGATATTGGTCTTGATGGGTGTCGCGAAAATGGGATCGAACACGCCCCACAATGGAATTCCAAATCGACTCAAGATCTCTTTCATGGGCTCGGCGAACAATCGAACGGTGAAACTCGATGTCGCACTCAGCGATCAACACAAAGTCTCTCGCCAGACAAGCAACTCGCATGCGTTCCAGGATTGCGTTCCATTGAGCAAAGTCAGCGTCGGTAAGTCTGCCAATGAAAGTTTCGACCGCAAAAGACTCGATCGTCCTGCGAATCTCCGTGACCACTTGGCACATCGCAACTGAAGGTTGTCGCGCAACTTTAAGTCCAACATTGGGTCGTCCTTCCAGGATCCCTTCATGAAGCAACTGCTGCAGAGCCGCACGTACTGGCGTTCGGCTGACTCCGAATTTTTCGCCCAATTGAACTTCATTTAGTCGCTCCCCCACTCCAATTCGGCCACAAATAACGTCGTTTCGAATTCGATCCGCGATCTGTTCTCTGAGGCCATGCACGAGTGGCGATGAGACAGAGGGCTGAAGTTGCGACATCGAAAAACTCGTTTCTACAGGAGATACGCTCAGCGCCAACGGGCCAGAATTTGGCCGTTCTTGACTAGCTTGACTCTAAATGTACATTGTATACAAAATACGGACAAGCCGCGGGCATTGGCTTTACACTTTCTCCAATTTCGATTGATGCGATGCTCTGAACAGCATAAGGAGTTTTCAAAGTATGCTTTTTTCATCCATCAATCTTGATGCGCCAGGTAAGCAACAGGGTTACTTGCAGGTTCCGTACTCTCATAACCTGGGTGGATGGGCGAATGTGATGGTTCCCATGACGGTCATCGCAAACGGTGCCGAGCCAACGGTGCTGGTGCTGGGAGGCAATCATGGCGACGAGTATCAAGGGCAGATCGCGGCGATGAAGTTGGCTCGAGAGCTGACTCAGGAAATGATTACGGGCAGGATCATCTTGATTCCGTCGCTTAACTTCCCTGCGGCTCGATCGGCAACTCGGCTTTCGCCACTGGATGGCATGAATATGAATCGCGCATTCCCAGGACAACCGGAAGGGTGCGTGACCAGCCAGATCGCTCATTACCTGACGACTGTGCTGTTTCCGTTGAGCGATGTGATCATCGATATCCATTCGGGCGGACGCAGCATGGACTTTGTGCCTTGTTCGCACATGCATGTTGTGCCCGACAAGGAACAACGCAGAAAGATGATGGCCGCAATGTTAGCGTGGAATACGGATTTCTCGTTCCTCTATGCTGATATCGCTGGTTCTGGTTTGCTGCCGGTCGAAGCCGAGAATCAAGGCAAGATAGTCGTTACCACCGAGCTCGGTGGCGGTGAAGGCGTTTCGGCCAGCGTCCATCGAATTGCACAATCAGGCCTGCGAAACGTCCTCATCCATGTCGGCTTGTTAAAAGGGGTTGAACAAACGCGCGAGAGTCTTGGCAAACCATCAACAATACTCGTTCAAGCACTCGATCGAAACGATTATTTGTTGGCTCCTGAGTCAGGGGTTTTTGAGATCAGCGTAGACCTTGGTCAGATGGTCAACGTTGGCGATTGTCTGGGAGCGATTCATCACCTGGAACGCCCCGATCGAACACCTGAACCGATCATCGCTCGCAGTTCGGGTTACTTAATCACGGCGCGCGTTCCGTGCTTAACCCAGCAGGGTGACTGTGTGGCCGTGATCGCCAGGCAGGTTGGGATCGACGAGGTCCTTTCTGCATGACCTCCGACCTTGAGCCCATTCGTCAATCTGATCCGGTGAGCCATCGCAAGGTTTCGACTGAAGCCGTTTTGCTGTTGGGATTCATGTGGTTCGCATACTTCTTGAACTACTGCGATCGGCAAGCCGTCTTTGCGATGTTCCCGTCACTTAAGTCTGATTTGGGAATGACGGATCAGCAACTAGGACTGACCGGTGCTTATTTCCTATGGGTCTATGCCCTGGGCTGTCCCGTCGCGGGAGTCATCGGTGATCGAGTTTCTAAACGCATCTTGGTCGTCTTGAGCCTGATCATATGGAGCTTGGTGACTGCAGCCACTGGTTTCGCTCGTTCCGGAGGTGAGCTGCTTTGGCTGCGAGCCGCCATGGGTATTTCGGAATCGCTATTCATGCCGACGGCCATCGCTCTGACGGCGAGTGCATTCGCGCCTGCATTGAGGTCCCGTACTATCGCGATGCTCACGACGGCACAAATCGCCGGCACCGTGGTCGGTAGCTGGTTTGGCGGATGGATGGCCGACTTGGGAGCTTGGCGCACTGCGTTCTTTGCATTGGGTGGCGTTGGCTTGGTTTACGCATTCCCATACTTTGCCTTCTTGCGGTCAACAAAACTGGAAAGCTCAACGGAATCCTCGGGAGCTGAGTCATCCGTAACGGCCGATCTCAAAGTTGGTGTGTGGCAGTGCTTGTTAACTCTAGTCACGATTCCGACCTATCAAATTCTGTGCATCGTTTTCCCGGTGTTCGTGTTTGGGCTGTGGTTATTGTACGGCTGGCTGCCTACGTTCTTGCATGACAAATTTGAACTCAGTCAATCAGATGCTGCGTTCAACGCCACACTTTACCTACAAGGCAGCACTGCGGTTGGATTGCTAAGTGGTGGCTGGCTGGCGGATAGGTTATTGCGAGTGACAAAGGCGTCTCGTTTCTATCTTATGTTGGCCAGTCTGGTTTTGTGTGGGCCTTGCCTGCATGCTCTGGGAGCCTGTGAAACGTTGGTTCAAGTGCGTTTGGCGGCCATGGCGTTTGGATTGTTCAGTGGACTGATGATGGGGAATATCTTTCCGGCTGCCTTCGAAGTGATCCCCAACCAGTTTCGAGCGACAGCAGTGGGCGTGCTTAATCTGTGCGGAGGACTGGTATCAGGATTCGCTACGTTGTTCGGTGGGCTTTGGAAATCGACGCTGGGAATCGATCGATTGTTATCCTTGACGGGCGCTGCGTATTTCGCTGCGGGACTGTTGTTGTATTTTTGCATACTTGTCGTGTTTCCTCGTGATGCGATGAAGCAGTCGAGTGACAATCCTTCATTACGAAGTTAGGAACTATGAAGATCGATTCAGTCAATTTCTAGTACTTGTCGATGCCTCACGTTCTGGACATTGGAGATGGAAGCATGGTTGCTGCATGTTCCCGCCGCGCCTGGCCTTGGCATCGAACCGGATCTGGAAGGCATTGCGCCTTACTTGGTCGATGTCGAGATCCGAGTTCGAGGCGAACGAATCTACACCACACCTCCGCTACGATAGAATCAACAACGAAGCAAGCAACTCCCCATGCGTAGAATTCTGATTGCCGAATGCAAACAAGAAGTCTCCACTTTCAATCCGCACCTGAGCCAATATGCTGACTTTCGAGTCCGATGCGGTCAGGATCTGCTTAGCTATCACCGCTCGGTTCGCAATGAAATCGGTGGAGCACTAAGCGTTTTCGATGAGTTGGCGGACGTAGAAATTGTTCCGGCTTACAGCGCCTGCTTCATCACTTCTGGTGGAACCCTGGCTGCTGACGCCTGGCAACGAATTGCTCGTGAATTCATCGAAAGCATTCGGTCAGCACCGCCGGTCGATGGAGTTTATCTCTGTATGCATGGTGCGATGGCGAGCGAGGAGGAATTGGATCCGGAAGGATTTCTGATTGCTGAAACGCGCCGGTTGCTTGGTGACGATGTGCCGATCGTCGTCTCTTTGGACCTGCATGGAATACTCACGGATCGAATGGTCGAACACTCAGATGCGATTGTTGCCTATCATACTTATCCGCATGTCGATTTTTTTGAAACGGGCCAACGTGCTTCTCGCTTGCTGATGAAGATTCTTGATGGTGCTCGTCCAGTTACGGCAAAGGTGACGATACCGGCTCTGGTTCGCGGCGATGAGTTGATCACCGCGACTGGGCTTTTTGGTGACAGCATACGAATCGCACAACAAGTGGAAGCAGGTCCCATTGGACTTTCCGCCGGGATGTTTATCGGCAACCCGTTTACGGATGTTCCTTCGTTGCAGACTTACAGTTTTGTCGTGACCGATAACGACATCGAGTTGGCAGAGCGAGAAGCGGTCCGCATTGCAGAGAGCTTTTGGCCGAACCGTCACCGCATGAAAGTGAAGTTGGTTAGCTTGGATGCGATGGCCGCTCAAATGCTGCTGCCAATTCGGGGAACGGTCGCTCTGGTCGATGCTGCCGACGCGACGAGTTCCGGAGCTTCCGGGGACAGCAATGCCATTTTGAGGAAACTGGTCGAGTGCGGGTACCGAGGCAGAACGCTACTGCCCATCGTCGACGCACCGGCTGTGCAGCAGGCATTCGCAGCCGGTGTTGGTGCAACGATTTGTGCAGGCGTGGGCGGAACACTGGATGCAGGTCGCTTTCAACCGCTTGCGATCGAAGGCAAAGTCCGCCACTTGACTGACGGTTTGTTTCGCAGCGAGTCGTTTGGTGAAGTCTGGGATTCGGGGCCCTCCGCGGTCGTCGACTTCGAAAACTTTACGTTAGTGATCAGCAGTCGGGCGGTGAGCCTTTACGACAGATCGTTTTTCTATTCGCTCGGTCAGAATCCGCGCAGCTTCGATGCGGTCGTTGTGAAATCGCCTCATTGCCAACACCATATGTTCGCCGATTGGTGCGAGGCCATGATCCATGTGGATGCTCCGGGCTCGTCCAGCGCAAACCTCGTCTACCTGGGTCACACGCGTTGCCCTCGTCCAATGTTTCCACTCGATCATGAAGTGGAATTTTATCCAACCGCTAAAAGTTTTCACCGAGGTTAATCGCTGATGAAGATCACAGACATACGCTGCGCTGGTTTACGAGGTGCGACGCCTGAGGGTGGCTGGAGTAACGAGCTTCGTCCGGAAGATTGCGTCCATACGTTAATTGCCGTGCATACCGATGCAGGGCTTGTTGGGCTAGGAAGCGTATTCACTAACGACGATTTAGTGCGAGCGTCGCTGGCGTTGCTTGAGCCGCTCTATGCTGGTGAGAGTGCGTTGGAGCCTGAGAGAGTCAGCGAAAAGCTGCATCAGCATATGTTCTGGCTGGGTCGTGGTGGATCGATCACGCATACCATCAGCGGAATCGATATCGCCTTGTGGGATCTGCTTGGTAAGGCGACAGGCCAATCAGTTGGAAGGCTGTTGGGAGGCCGCTATCGCGAGCGAGTTCAACCCTATGCGTCGTTGCTGATGCAGGAACCAGCGAAGATGCGCGAGAGTCTGTTGGCAGTGAAGGCCCAGGGATTTCGCGCGTTCAAGATTGGCTGGGGACCGTTTGGACGGAACAGCGCTGGCACGGACGAAGCGATTGTCAAAGCCGCCCGTGAAGCCATCGGACACGATTGTCGATTGATGGTGGATGCCGGTGGCAGCGACGCCTACTGGACCAACGGCTACAAATGGGCGCTCAACGCCGCACGAATGTTGGCGAACTATGACGTGTACTGGTTTGAGGAACCCTTGCAGCCGGATGCACTCGAGGACTTTGTGCTGCTGCGAGAGCATTCACCGATTGCAATCGCAGGAGGAGAAGTTCTCACGCGAAGGCAATCGTTTCAACCATGGCTACAGGCCCGAGCCTTCGACATCGTTCAACCCGACGTTACCAAGGTAGGCGGCATTAGTGAAGAACGTCGCATTGCCTGGATGGCTCAGGACCATGGAGTTCGTTTTATTCCTCATGGCTGGAACACCGCTGTTGGATTGGCTGTCGATTTGCAACTTGCATCGGCGTTTCCGGGAACGGATTTGGTGGAGTATCTCACCGGTTCACCCTTCATCGACAATATCACCATCGGCGGCTGGCAATTGGATGCGGAAGGCATGCTAAGTATTCCTACCCAACCGGGACTTGGCTTAGAGTTGGATCCAGACGCCGTCGCCAGATACACTGGGGTTAAGAACCTTTTGTAGTCCGCAGCAAGCGCAGATCACTGTGACGGATCCATGCATCGTTGAAGCAAAATCTCGTCTTCGGCCCGGCCGCGAATTCGGCGGTCCCGAAGGCGACAAGGACGGATGCACTGGAGTTTCGTCGCCTCAAAATCACTGCCACTCCCTGACACTATGAGGTAGACTCTCACCAACATGAACGAGCGGCTGATTGCCGGCCTTCGGCTGCAAGGCCAACGCACACTAAGTGGCTTTGATACCAGGGACTTGCATCAGGAAGCCATCGTTCCAGCCGCAGATTTGGCGTTTCATGGCGAGGCTGTCTTTGCCAGGATGTTTTTAAAAAAGCGATAAAGTGAAGCGGCGGAAGCCATACTGAATTTTCTGCGATCATACGCTGGCGAGTTCGTAAGCCGTCTTCGCCATAAGTCACATCCAGACACCAGTGACATGTCGTTTCGATTCCCCGGTGCCTGCGAACAGCCTTTGAAAACGCGCAGCGTGGCACTGCGATAAGAAATCGCACTCGCTCTGAAAATACAAAGTGCCCTATCGAGGAATTGAACCTCGTCTTGCGGTTCCGTAGACCGCCGTGCGTTCCGCCACACTCACAAGGCAAGCACGAGTGCGAGTATTTGAACCCGGTAAAACAGTTTTGGAGACTGTCGGCTCTCCCAGGAGCACGCTCGCAATGCGTCGATAGCCAACTCAACAGGGTGGTCGATGGGACTCGAACCAAAACTTCCTGCTCCACAAACAGGCGTGCGCTCCCGCTACACCACGACCACCATCAGGCAATTCAGCAAGCGTTCCCGATGGGATTTGAACCCACGACCTACGCCTTGACAGGGCGTCGAGCACTCCGGACTGCTCCACGAGGACGATTTGACGTTCAGGAAAAAAGCCCGACGTCATGCGACACCCGGCTCTGCAAACTGATCGTCGAATGCAAAACGGCGTCACCCGAGCCAGCGATCATCACACCAGGTACGATGACGATCGCGGGACAGATGTCGGTGATTACGCTTAGCGGCGAAGCTTACGGTTTGCGAAGTTGGCAAGGTCGTCACGAATGCTGCAGAGTGCCGTCTTGTCCGATAGAACGTTGACTTGAATCCTCGTCACTAAGACGCCACTCCCTGCCAAATGGTTCACACTTTTTCCAAACTCATCTTCGTGCCCTTCGACTCTCTGTCGGACTCGCCGACCCTCACGGAACTCCTGAATCCCGGCGGGAGAAGCGTTCGACCAGTCGGTTGACCCAGAAACTTGGCGAGCTGCTGGAATCTCCTACCTCGTTCAGGAAATCCCCCGTTCTCTGCCGCATAACAAGGGGTTTTTACCCGTGAGCTTGATGTGTCGAATCTTCGAACGATGCAGGGAAGAAACACATCGAAAGACTGAGTCGAAGGATCATGCGGACTACTCCGTGTGGTGTGCGCCGAGCAACGAGTTTTTGACCTACGTTTGCTCACAGACACACGAGTTTAAGTAGTCGCTTAAATGGATATCGAGACGTTCGCAACAACACTGCATTCTGGATCTTCAGCTGGAACGCGGTAGCGTCCTGTTGTTTGAGTGCAAAAACACTCGCGCTAGCCCAATGCGGCTGACCGGGAAATGGCGTTGTCCAGTTAACGAAGGTGAATCTGCGATCTGAGTGATTCAACGGGTGCGGCAAGGGCTTCGACGACAACGCTGCAGAGATCCAGAGTTGACGAAACATCTTTCACGGGAGTGGCAATTCGATGACACGGTTTGATGCACGTCGACGGAAGCAAAGAACAACTTCTGGCTCACTCTGGAGCCCTGAGCAACTGGAGACACGACTACTGCTTTCGGTGAATCCACTCAGCGTCAATTTGGCTGCACCAATCCAGCTTTCAAGTTCATCCACGATCAACGTAAGCTCATCGACATCCTTGGCGGCCAGTCTGAATGCACCGGGAAGTGTTGATGTGTCTGGACGTAGCGTGACCTTGAACGTGGTGCCTGAGAGCGGAGATTTTGCGTCGCTTCGCTACAGTTGGCAAACGGTGGAAGTGCCAGTTGACGGAGGTTCGGTCACCTTCACAAGAAACAGCTCGAACGCAGCAAAGAATAACACTCTGACGTTTAATCGAGCGGGCACCTACCGAGTCAAGGTGACAATTCAAAGCCCCGGTGGTACGGCTTCTGAAGCTTCGATACAGATCAATGTTGTTCAGGTATTGACGAGCCTGTCAGCGTCGACTTCGGCAGGAAAGAACCTTTCATCCACCAGTCAGACCCTGAGCGGCGTTGACGAAAGACTCACCGCATCGGCCCTCGATCAGTTTGGTCGCGCGATGGCTGAACAGCCTGCTGTGTCATGGCAGATTGTGAAGTTTCCCACCGGTAGCAGTCCAACGCTGACTGGCGATGGCAATGCCGTTTCAGTGGGGTTCAATCGAATCGGCGTGTACACCGTCCGAGCCCAGACTGCAACGCTGCGACTCGATGGGGCGATCACGGTTGCACCAGTGCTCACATCGTTTGCCTTCACAACTGCCGATGGGACTTCGGTGTTGACCGGCCAGACGTTGACGGTTTCCACTGCAAGCCAACGGCTCAATTATCGCCCGATTGATCAGTTTGGCCAGGTCATCACGTCGCCTCCCGCGATCGCCTGGACCACGACAGTGGCTCCGACAGGTGGAAAGGTCACAGCATCGCTAACCAGTGGAGTGCTGAATCTGACGTATTCCCGACTTGGTCAATACACCATTGAAGCTCGTATCGGTGGTCAGACATTTAGTCTGTCGTCCAGTGTCGTCGCCACGTTGACCTCGATCGGCGTTCGGACCGGCGCGAACCGTGAAGTGGGTCTGAAGAGTCCTTTGAGTGTCACCGGGACGACCCAGGAATTGATGGCAATTGCCCTCGATCAGTACGGGGCTCCGCTTCTGGAACAACCTGAGGTGATCTGGCAATCAACGTCGGTCGCACAGGGTGGCACAACGTCACTCACACCCAGCGGAAACTCAGTGAGCGTTGTGGCGACTCGAGCCGGGAACTATGGTCTCCAGGCCTCGGTGGGTTCGATGATCACCAATGTGACGCTCAGCTATGCGCAAACGCTGACGATTCTCACCCTTTCGACTCTTGATGGCACGGCGGTCGAGCCGGGCGGGACAGTGACAGTGGCTGGGGCAACGGTTCAGTTGACTCTTCGCGGCCTCGACCAGTTCAGCGAGCCCATGAAGTCGCTTCCCACAACGCAGTGGAGCACTACGTTGATTCCAACGGGTGTGACTGCGCTGCCGGGGCTCGCGAACGGCACAGCAAAATTCACTTTCAATCGTCTCGGAACGTTTTCAATTCGAATCCAGAATGGAAGTACGTCGTGCAGCTTCAATGCCTCTGTCGTTCCCGTTCTGACTACCTTTAGAGTGCGAACAGCCAACAACCAGAGCGTTGCGGCGAACGGAACCGTTAGCTTTGCTGGCACATCGTTGGGGCTGACGGCAAGCGGTGTCGACCAGTTTGGTGGAGAGTTGGCGGAGCAGCCAACGGTTTCCTGGCAATCAGTCGCCGTACCGTCCGGAGGCAGTACAACGCTGACGGCCGTCGGCAACGATGTTTCGGTCGCTGTGAATCGAGATGGAAAGTACTCGCTGCGTGTTCAATCCGGAGCCGTCGCATTCAACTTTGGCTTGACAGTGAAGCAGACGTTGACAGCGATGAATCTGCTTTCGCCATCCGGCGCCGTTCTGGACCCAACACAGCCTTTTGAAGTGAACTCGGTGACTCAGAAACTTACCGTTCGCGGGATTGATCAGTTTGGCATTCCAGTCACGACACTTCCGAAAGTTGTCTGGACAACATCAAGCGAGGTGGAAGGTGGAAAGGCTTCCGTTTCATTGAGTACGGCCGGAGCAACGGTGACCTTCAATCGCGTTGGCAGTTACTCGATTCTGGCTGAATTCGGTTCGATCCGCACGACCGCGTTGTTTCAGGTTGTCCCAACGGTAACGTCGATCGTTGCCACCAACCGCGACAATCGCCTTGTGATCGCAGCGACGCCGATTGCCGTAGCAGGCACAACGGTCGTTTTGAAGGCGGTTGGACTCGATCAATTTGGGCAACTAATTTCGGCCCAGCCGCAAATACTCTGGACAACAGTGACGACGCCTCCTGGAGTTCAGTTGGCTTTGAACACAACGGGGAACGAAGCGACGCTTACTTTCAATCGAGCGGGAGCCTACGCGGTACGTTCCTCGTTTGGGTCTCTCGCCTTGAACCTCCGTCTGAATGTCGCGCAGACAGCGACCAGTTTTGCACTTACCACAACGAGTTCAACGGTCACTTTTAATGGAACCCGGCAATTGGCGGCCAGGTCGCTCGATCAGTTCGAAGTGCCTCTTGCCACTCAGCCTCCCGTGACATGGACGGCGACGGGGGGCACAATCAGCTGGAAAGGACTATTCACGGCTGGCGACCAGGCTGGCAATTTCAGCATCACAGCAAGGTCCGGTGCTCTGACTTCCGCTCTGAACATCGTCGTTGTTGCGCCAGTCGCTCCGACCGGTTTGACCGATCCCGCTTTGATTGAACTTGTCAATGGCTACTATGGCGATGGGACGCTGGATCGGCTGGAAATGATTCAGATCCTTCGCAGCGCTGGCACAGATGGAACGGTCAACTCGGCTGAACTGACAGACTTTCGCTTTTTGGTGTCAAGCAACACACCGTTCTCCATGCCAAATCATGTTCGGTCACTCGCGAGCGACGTCGTCAACAGCAATCCCGCAAATCGCAACTACAAGGGCCAGACGGCTGGCGACCTCGCAGTGGGAAGCGGCGCAACTCTGCTCAACAACCTTGTCGACAAGTGGTTCCTTGGCGCTGATCTGCCGCAAATCTCGCGTTCCGGACTAACCTATCAAACGACGGTCGGCAACCTGTTCAACGGAACTCCTTCCCGCGCGGAGACTCGTCAGGGGCAACTGGGTGATTGCTACTTTATTGCCGCCGTCGGGGCAATCGCTGACAAGAATCCGGATGCCGTACGAAATCTATTCATCGACAACGGCGACGAAACCTACACCGTACGCTTCTATGCGGGAGCGTTGTCCGGGTCGGCTGTCGCTGACTACGTCACCGTCAACCGCCAATTGCCCGCCTATTGGAACGGTACTCTGGGATACTCAGGTTACGGCCAAAGCGTGGGTAGTACGACGACGACGCTGTGGATTGCCCTTGCCGAAAAGGCCTATGCTCAGTGGAACGAAACAGGAAACGAAGGTCGCGACGGAACAAATCGCTATTCTGCGATTGAAGGCGGCTGGATGTTCAACGTCAACGCGCAGATCCTTGGTTACAACTCGACGAATACCTACTTTGCGACATCCAACAAGCAGAATCTGATTTCCGCGCTGGCGGCCAATCAGGCGGTGACGCTTGGTACTATTTCCGCGGCCTCTGCCGGCGGACTTTATGGTAGCCATGCCTACATCGTCACTGCTTATAACTCGTCGACAGATACCTTTAGCCTGCATAACCCATGGGGCGTATCTCATCCAACGCCATTGACGTGGGCTCAGTTGCAAGCCAACTGTTCCATCTTTGTTTCGACGGCAACGGATAGCGTAAATCGCGGCACGCCACCGGTAAGCTCAGGACATCCATTGCTTTCACAGTCGGCGAGCCCAGCTCGATCGACGACTTTTGACGACCATGCGTTCAGCAAGACGAACGCCGTGACGTTGCTCCAGGGACTGGATGAGAACACCGTATCCACAGATCTGTCTACCCCAGCCGACGGCATCCCGGACATCGGCTTCGACACAAACTCACGACTTCCGGATTCATGCCTCTCCGATCCAGTGATCACCGACCTGTTCGTTGCCAGCGATGGCAGCGAGACAATAGAGTTTCTGATGTTGGACGATCAGCTTCTGGACATCGCCTTCATGGACCTCGACCTGAGAATGGCTTGATTTTCCAGCAGAGATTTCGAGAGTGAACCTTCCCGCTGGAGGAGGACGGCAGAAAGCGGAAGAAAGTTGAGCCTCGGGCGATGGTTGATCACCGCGACTCACCAATTCAAAACGTGACAGGCCGTAGGTTGTGACAAGCAACGCGTCGGCAAACGAATCAGGTTCGGAAAATGCATCGACATGGCTGGCCGATTCGACGAAAAAAAATCGTCTGGCGTCTCAGGCGTGTGTCGCATCGGTTCGGTAGTCCGATTGCAGTCACCCGCTTAGGCCGTCCGGCGGATCGGCCTCCTGATCGGCAATGGCAATGAGTGCAAGCAGAGGTTCGCGTTCAACGTCGATTGCAATTGCTCAATCGAACATCCTGCGCGGTAGTGGAGTTGGATCGACACTACATCACCTGCTTTGACAGCCATTGGTTTGGGGAGTGGTAAGATCATTTGATTCATCAGCCACTGCACCGCACGGCGTTCGGAAAGAACGAAGGCGAGGAAGTTGTTGGTCAGCAGGCTGATCGCGTTCAGATGGCCGCCACTTTGCATGGTCAATTGCGCATCGACATGAAACTCGAGCGGAAAGTCGATACTGTAGTCAATCGTTTGATAAAACTGAGGCTCTGCCAACCATCGATGCTGCATATGCGGCCCGACGGGTTCAAAAATTGGCACAGGAGCTGTATAGCCCGAGAAGCAGAAATCCTGCTGAATTGGCTGAATGGCGAGGACCGACGTATCGGGAATGAACTTAGGCAACCGATCGCCAAACGCCAGCCGATAGCGGTCCTTAAAGCTCTTAATGACTTCGAGCTGCTTTTCGCGGACCAATCCGACGTGCAGCATTTCGCAGATCACGACATCCACCGGCTCAGGCGGCAGAAAGTTCATCGCATCGGCCTGAACCACCGTCACTCGATCGCCATGCAGGTTGTTTGCCAGAAAGGACCGAGACGCTCGGACCAGTGCTGGATTTCGTTCCACGCACCAAACCTGTCTCGCTCTTTGAGCCGCAAAGAACGAAAGCACGCCCGTTCCGCCGCCGAGTTCCAGCACCGTTCCATCAAGCGGAACCACCAAGTCGATCGCTTCCTGAAACGGAATCATTCGCGACTGATCGCGAAGCATGTTGAAGTGATAGTGCAGAGGAATGAACTGCCCGAGCAACAGCTCTTCGGGCATGTCGTCTGAAATGTCTGCCACACCATGCTCGCAACCAGGGTTCGCAATACGAAACCGGCCGGTCCGGTTCTGCGCGAAGGGATGCTAAGGAAAGCCGGAAACCGTCACAAGAGATGAATTCCGGACTCGCGAGTTCGTCGTTTGGTTGGAACACTCCGACGCGGTTCTATGATTCGACACAACCGAACGGCAACTGTTATCCTCCCACTTCAGTTTTGCAGTCTGGATCGGACCAGCGTTTCTTTCTTCACTTTGACTTGAAAACCGCCTCAATCACACATGTACGCTGAAATTATCGCCATTGGCTCGGAACTGACCTGCGGATCGAAACTGGATACGAACAGTCAGTGGCTGAGTCGTGAACTTGAGTCGTTGGGATGGACGGTGACTCGCCACACAACGCTGTCCGATGGAATGGAAGCCATTGCTGAAGAATTTCGAGCGGCCTCGAAACGCGCTCAGGTGGTTTTGGTTACGGGAGGACTTGGGCCGACTCTTGACGACATCACTCGGGAAGCTTTGGGCTTCGCATTCGACCGCCCACTGATTCGCGATCCGGAATCGATACGACAGATTGAAGCATTGTTCGTGGCACGAGGACGTGTGATGCCGGAACGAAATCATCGTCAGGCGGATCGACCGGAAGGCTCAGAGTCCATTCCAAACTCCTGCGGGACGGCACCAGGAGTCCTGATGAAAGTAGGCTTGCCCGACGGCAAGGCCTGCCTTTTCGCCGCGATGCCAGGCGTGCCTGCGGAAATGAGGCCGATGTATGAAAAGCAGATCCGGCCTCATTTAATGACGAGCGGAATGGTTCTTTGCCGCAAAGTAATTCGCACCTTTGGCTACGGCGAATCGGATGCAGAGCGAATGCTGGGAGATCTGACGGCTCGCGGCCAGAACCCGGAAGTCGGAATCACTGCGAGCGAAGCCGTAATTTCGCTGTGGGTGACGGCTCGCTCAAAATCTCAGGAAGAAGCCGAGCAAATGTGCAGCAACACAATGGGCCTGATCCGCGAACGACTTGGCGATGCCATCTACGCGGAAGACGATTCGGAACTTCATCATGTGGTCGCCGTATTGCTCGATGCAAAGAATCAGCAAATGGCTTTGTTGGAAAGTTCGACGACTGGCGGACTGCTGTCACTTTGGATGACAGAAAACGAATCGCTGAGCGCCACTGTTGACCACGCGGCGGTGATTATGGGCGACCAATGGCTTTCAGACCTGGCTGGTCTGGAACATTGGGTCGAAGATGCAAGACGACTTTGCAACGGAGCGTTGGACGCCAATCAGATGAACTACGTTTTAATGTCATCTCCGTTCAAAGACGAAGTCACCGAATCGGGCGTTACCATTCGACGGGGCTGGATTGCAGTCGCCTCTCGCGAAAGTTTTGAAACCGCGGACGTCAGTATGTCCGGCAATCTCGCCATTTTCCGCCAGCGAGCGGCTCGGACGGCGCTAAACCGATTGAGGCTGTTGTTGAAATAGGGAATAGGGAATGGTGAGTGGAAGACTGCATTCGTCGGCATCGAAGCCCGGTTCGTTGCGGAACCGGGCTTCGATGCATTGTGGCCGACCGAATTGATACTCAGGTGGATGGCATTTCGCGAGCGTAATCAAACATCGGCGACGACAGATAGCGTTCGCCCGAGTCTGGCAGGATCACAACGATCGTCTTGCCAGCGGCTTCGGGGCGAGCAGCGATTTTCAATGCCGCTGTCATGGCCGCTCCGCAACTGATTCCGCAAAGAATACCTTCTTCGCGAGCCACACGAGGAGCCATCTCCATCGCTTCTTCGTCGGTGACCTGAATCACTTCGTCGACAAGGGACATATCAAGAATGTCCGGCTTGAATCCGGCACCGATGCCCTGAATGCGATGCTTTCCTGGTGCGCCGCCGGAAAGGACAGGGCTTGAGGCGGGCTCCACGGCGATCGACTTCACCGCAAGTCCCTTTTCATTTTTCAGATAGCGAGTCACACCGGTGATTGTTCCACCTGTGCCCACGCCCGACACAAAGTAGTCGACCTTGCCGCCGGTATCTTCAAAGATCTCCGGACCAGTCGTCTTGAAGTGAATCTCCGGGTTCGCTGGATTCTTGAACTGCTGAGGAATATAGCAATTGGCCTTTTGAGCCAGCTCTTCGGCTCGTGAAATCGCGCCCTTCATTCCTTCCGAACCAGGCGTGAGGATAAGATTCGCTCCGAACGCTCGCAAAATCATGCGACGTTCAACGGACATCGTCTCGGGCATGGTCAAAGTCAGTTTGTAACCGCGAGCGGCACAGACATAGGCCAGCGCGATTCCCGTGTTGCCGCTGGTCGGTTCGACAACTTCCATTCCCGGCTTCAGGCGTCCGGATCGTTCCGCGTCCCAGATCATCGAAGCGCCAATTCGGCACTTGACGCTGTAAGCAGGATTGCGGCCTTCAATCTTTGCCAGAATTGTTCCATGGAGGCCTGAAGTGAGTCGATTGATTCGCACCAGTGGCGTTTTGCCAATGGACTCGGAATTGTCTGTAAAAATGGTCATGTGGGAAAAGCCTTTCTCAGATTATCTTGAACCATCGTCGTATCGCCGGTTGCTATCGAGCCGTTAGCAGCGAGGCGAAACGGCCCTGTCCGGGAATTTTCCGTTTGCCACTTCGCCGCAGAATTGCATCCGCGAGTGCCGCGCACAGCGGATTGATAGCAAAATCCAACCAAATTGGCGAAGCGAAATCTTCACCCTGACGATCTGGAGAGAAAGTCAGGCCAGTTCGCCGCCGAATTCGGCGTTTGGATGCATTCGACAATTCTTACCCTGAGAAAGTCGCTCAGCCTATGCCTCAATAAGCCCTTCACGGATCGCCCAACGGCACAGGTCGACTCGATCCGTTGCTCCCACAGCCCGCATGATGCGGTACTTGTGACTTTCCACGGCCTTCTCCGAGATCGACAGTGATTCAGCGACCTCAGACACTCGCCTGCCTTCAGCAATTTTCAAAAGGACGTCCCACTGGCGGTCTGTGAGTTTCTGCATGTGGCCACTTGCCGCACATCGAAACTTGCCGTCACGAGTCAGCTGAACTCGGGCAGCCAAATGTTCTGACAACACGGTCTGTCCAGCGGCGACCTGAGCCAGTTGCTCGCTGATCTTTTTCATGGCGTCTTCTCGCGAAAGAACGCCGGTGATTCGGTTGTTGACCACCAGATCCATCTGGCGATCCGTCAGGCCGTCGCCGAAAATCGCCACTCGCGTCTCTCCCAGACGAACGGCAAGTTCCGAAAAAAGATCCCGCATGACCTTAACGATCAGCTTTTCGCTGACCAAAATCGTCTGAGGTCGCTGGCTTCTAATCGCCTGAATCAGCTCGGCTGCAGACGCCACTGCGGTAACGTTGCGAAATCCACCATAGGCCTTAAGGCACCACGCAATCGATTCAGCATTCACTCGACTGCAATCCGCGATGATTGCTTCCCCCGGCTGGGTAGTGGCGAGATCCGGCGTAACAACTGCAGCATGTCGATCAGTCAGTGTTTGCATGAGAACCTCGTTCGCTGATGGTTTCCGTACCGAAGTGACCATTTTGCATGGCCACTGCCCACTGTCACGGTGCTCAGGAGTTTCATCCCTTACAGTGATGAGTATCTCATCAACCAGGAAGTGAAATCCCTGGAGCCGTCCCCGCATCCATGCGGAGCATCAAGTGAGTGAGCGGGTTCTAATCCGTTGTTGCAAGTTTCCGAGATAGGAAAACCCCGCGTAGGGTATGCCCGCATACGAGCCGAATGAAAGCATTCAATGCCGGGAGTTTCTCTCAACCCAACAGGCAACACACTTCACAAATTCGTAGTCGAAGACACACACTGGGCCGCAATCCTAGCCCCTACTTTAGGTGCATGTCGGCAAACGCGAGGTACTGTTCCCAGTCGTAATGCGTCACATCATGCTTGCCGGAGCGAATGTGATACCCAACGTCCGTCATCACAGGATGATTGACCGCCGGCATCACCGCTGAAGCCAAAGGTTTCCTTCCCAGAAGATTGTACACTGGCCCCGCGTGAAACAGACCGAGGAATTCCCCGTGTGGGTCCGCCCATTTGTCCTCTTCAGCACTGGCGACATAGACTGGACGCGGAGCACACAGCGCAACCAGCATGTGGTTATCGACGGGCATTGCAGCTTCATTATGGTCGTATTTTCGATGATTGATGCAGAACCAATGAGGAAAGGACGTGTTGATCCGGGCTACCGTTTCACCAAACTTCCGGCGTTCCAGAGCCGCTCCACCGCAGCCGGAATTGTTTGAGATCACCATGGCAAATCGAGTATCGGTCGCCCCGGCCCAGAGAGACGTTTTGCCCAATCGAGAATGTCCAAACACGGCGACTTTCTTCGCATCAATGGTCGCGTCCGACTGCAACACGTCCAGGGCCCTGCTAAGTCCCCATGTCCACGCGCTGATGGATCCGCCGGCGTTTCCGGCTCGAGGCGATGTCCCTTTTTCGAACATCGCATGAATTCCGTTTTTGAAGCCATCATCAAAGTCGGGATCAACATCGCCATAGTAAATCGTGATAAGACCGTAGCCTTGTTTCACAATCGTCTCGACCGCCCAGCGACTGGCTTCGGAACCCCGCGATGCTTCGGATGCTTTGTTGTTGGTGATCCCAATTTCCTTGTTGTCTCGCATCCACGACTCTGTGATGTAAAGGCTGGGGTCTGTCTCAATCGAATGGTTGCCGTTGAAGTTGTATCCCATGAACGCCGGAACTGGCCCTTTCGCGTTTGCTGGTGTGTAAATCAAGAGGTCCATCTGCGGCCCGCGATCATCTTCTGTGAAGTAGACTGTCACTTCTCGACGCAGCGCAGTGCCATTCAATGCTCCCGACGTTTCGGACCGAACTTTCGTCCTCATCACAACGACGCCGGTCGGCAAAGTCCCAAAGACGTGTTCCTCGAAAAGGTGAAGAATCTCGGGGCGTCGTTTGTCATCCCACAATTTGGCCGAATCAATCACCGTCCCATCTTCTGACTTCAAGACGTCTGGCAGCGAGTACTCGCCCACCTTTGCTTCGTCGTAGTTAAACTCCTCAGCAAAGGTGTCTGAATCACTCGGACACATAATGGCTCCAACTGTCATAATGGAAGTAAGAATTGATTGGCCAACGAACGCAAATGCTTTCGTGCGGGACATTTGGGAACTCCAGTGGGAGGGAACAGAACAAGCGATTTTCGCCCAGAGCTTCGGTTCATTCTGACGGATCTCGAGCCCTTGTTGAAGCGAGCCACGTTGCAGTACTGGAAGCAGTGCGTGGAAATCGACCGTCTCGTCGATCGTCACAGCAATCGTGGGCCCCGTTTCTGCGTCACGCTTGCATTTGTCGAGTCGTTGTTGTCTGCTGATACTCCAAAGAATGCGGCGCTGGTGCGAGTTGGCGCCTGAATGTTACAACCAAAAGATGACTTTCAGGAGTAGGCGAATGAGTCTTTATTATCGATTCGCGACGCTTGTCGCGTTGTTCATTGCCGCGAATGTAAGCTGCGCGGCGGATCCAGTTGTGGCTGACGGCGTTTATCCCAAAGGTGAATGGGTCTCCCTGTTTAACGGCAAGGATCTCACGGGCTGGACGCCCAGGATTCGTTATTGCGATCTCGGCGACAACTTCGGCAACACCTATCGAGTCGAAGATCAGTTGCTCAAAGTTCGATACGATGGTGGCGGCTACGACGAGTTCGGCGAACGGTTCGGTCATCTGTTTTTCAAGGACTCGTTCTCCAACTATCGCTTTCGAGTCGAGTATCGTTTTGTCGGCGAACAGTGTAAAGGTGGCCCCGGCTGGGCGACTCGAAACAGCGGTGTGATGGTCCACGGTCAGGATCCAGCGACTATGTCGAAGGATCAGGACTTCCCGGTTTCGATTGAAGTTCAGATCCTTGGCGGAAACGGCAAGGACAATCGGACGACATCCAATCTGTGCACGCCCGGAACCAATGTCGTAATGAAGGGTGACCTGAAGCTGGAACACTGCATCAATTCGTCATCAAAGACCTATCACGGCGAACAGTGGGTCACCGCTGAAATCGAAGTTCATAACAACGAAATCATCCGCCATCTGATCGACGGCGAAGTTGTGTTGGAGTACAACAAACCTCAGTTGGACAAACGGGATGCCAACGCAAAAAAACTGATCAAGGATGACAAGCTGATGCTGTCCAGCGGCACGGTTTCACTGCAATCCGAAAGCCACCCGATCGACTTCCGCAAGGTTGAGATCATGGTGCTGGAAGAGTAGCGGCTATTCCAGATTCCTCATTCGTCGGTCGAACTGACACTCTCAAGTGAGCTTTATTGGGGCATGCCAACTCACAGGCGATGTGCCGGGGTCTCTGATGATCGCGTTCATGTTAGCGAGCAATTGGTCATACGAAAGTAAGACAGGCGCAAGCGGCTTTCCAACAGTGATGCAATACTTATCCGGGTCATACCCCATGGCATCAGCGGAGTGTGTTGTGACCATCGAGATCAGTCGCTCGGCCGAAATGTCCGTTGCAATTCGAGCGACATGCTGGAGCTCTTTCCAAACGCTCAGATCGGGATTCGACGCACGGCTGTCGGTGCCAAGGACGACTCGACAGCCGGCCGACAACAGCTTCCGCCAGGGATGTGCAGGATGCCCGAAGAACGCATGTGTCCGAGGGCAATACACGGTGGTGATGCCTGGATGCTTTGATAAAAATGCGATATCGTGATCGGTGAAGTAGTTGCCGTGCACTGCCAAAGCTTTTGGTGCGACGGCGAGTTCCTTCAGGATTTGCAGAACTGATCGACCGCCGGGGAATGTCGATGCGTCGTACATTCCCAGGCTCTTCAGAAAGTCAGCGAATCGACCCTGACCGGTGCCAAGTAATTCAACCTCATCGTTCGTTTCCGCAAGGTGCATGGCAACAGGTGCGTTTTGCTGGACCGCCAGGGCCACAAGCTCATGTAGTAAATCCGGGTGGACCGTATAAGGAGCATGTGGACTCACCGCACGTTGAACACCCACCGCATTGGGGGCTGACAGAAACTCACGTACCATCTGAATCTGTTGGTTGATACGGTCCGGACGAAGGCCAATCGCTTCGCGAAAGGCAATCACTTCCGTTCGAGTACTAAACTTGATCGGGAACTCGTTCTGCGTGGCAATCTCGCCAATCAACCGGACGCCGACGTTCTCCGATTCATTCAAACCGGCCGCTATCGAATCGTTTGCCTCAACGCTGGATTGCTGGCGCCACTGGATCACCGATCGAATCCAGTCCTGAAACGGATTGGCCGGAGTGAGCGGTTCACTAAACGCAGAGAATTCAAGATGCGTATGAGCGTTTACCAGTGGCGGAATCAGCACGGCCGGAAGAATACTGCTCTCCCCGGCACGAATCGAACGCACATCAACCACCAGACCATGCTGCTCCGTGATCGAAACGTTCTCACGTGGTTCTTCGTCAGGATTCAGCAACCAACGCACATGCATCGATCGCTCCGATCCCGCGCGGCTATTCCAGTCGTTTTTCCATCGCAGTAGCTGAACTGAAGCACTGGGTTGCATTTTGATTGGTTCTGAGGGGCAAAGTCACAGTAGATCCTTTCTGCCGGGTCTTTATGTCTCGACCAATGGAGCGGTTGGGAAACAATCGTAACTGGCGAAGAAATTTGCACTGACGTCAAACGCCGCATCAGACGTTTGGCGGGTGCACTGTCTTCATTGTGTTATGTTTTGCAACGCTTTACAACAAATTCAGTTTGGGATTCTTTACCGAGCATTGAAGCGTTCGGGCTAAAAATGAATTTCGGAAACTGGTTAGATTCATCGCCGTTTACGACACACCGCAGGTCGGGACCTCTGCGGGTTTTCGACAAAGATTGCGCTTTCGTGACTCTCCCTTCTGCCTAGTTTCGACTCGAACGCAATGCGCCCCGTAGTTGCGAACTCGTTTGGGGCTTCATCAGCAAGCGGGTTCTGGTGCTCATCAAACAGGATGTTGGTCGGCTTCAGGTCACGATGCAGGATCTTTCTATCATGAGCATGCGCCACAGCTTTCGCCAGCGTCAACAGCATCGTCGCCGCAGCGCTGGGACTCATTGTATTGCTGCCCAGTTTCTCCCGGAGCGTTTTTCCCTGAATAAACGGCATGGCAATGTACAGTGTCGAATCGCCATGCTTGCAAAATTCGTAAACGGGCAAAATGTTTGGATGATTCAACTTCGCGGCGGCGTCGGCTTCGGTCTGAAATCTTCGAAGCTCTTCTGTGTTTGCTGTAACTCCTGACTTAATCAGTTTCAATGCCACGATACGATTGAGCGACTTCTGGCGAGCCATTGACTCATCTACCAGGCCCGCTTCGTCGAATACGGACTCCAGTAAAACTTGAGCATCAGGAAATCGGCGACGAAACTCACCGCGGGTTACCCGAACTCCGCTTGCTTGTCTCAGTTCGATTTCGAGCAATTCCAATTCCCGCGACAACTCGCCGACAGGAACATCTTGATGTTCGCCCAGCAAGTATTCGATAGTGACTCGTTCGCTGGTCCGCCAGAGACGCTCAAACTCTGACGCAATGTGGTCGATAGACGCTTTGCTGCCCAGAGATGGTTCATCGTGGTGTGTCATAGGTATGAATCTTCCTGAAATCGCGACCAACGGCACCGGTTGGCGACAGTCATCGACGCTATCCGGTACACACTATACCTCAAGCGTCTGTTTTGAGGCGAGCGGCGGACGTGAGTCCCATGATAAACCCGCTGTCGCATAATCAGGGGATATACATCCCCCGCTCGCCGGAAACCTGAATTCGTCCCACGCGAAGAATAAAGCCCGACTGCTCGATTGCCATTCTCCACTGCTGAATAGATCCACAACTCATCGTCCTGGGGCCTTCACAGCACAAGAGAAAGCACCAAAGGGGAAAGCACCAAAGGTGTCAGGAACCGTTTCCCCTTAAGATGGCGTATTCGGTTCCCGACGCGTTTGTCTTTCGCTGTCATTGTTTGAGATCAATATCAATCAGGATCACAATGATGACCAGCAGTAAGAAGACAATGATGCCGGGGCGGCCCCCATTTTCATCCTTGTAGGACATGAACATTGTTCGGAGTTCCGGCCTGCCGTGAACGGTGGACTGACAGAGTTTTTCCACGTCGTCGCCCTTCTTCAGCCCGTTGATAAACTGCTGGAGTTCCTTCCGAAACGCAGCCATGTCTTTCTTGTCTTTGCTGACCCTGGTAGCGTATGCCGCGAGCGATTCGTGCAACTTCGCCGGAAACGTTTCTACCGCCTGGGCAGAGTCGGACAGCAACATTGATGATGCGCCGGTCACACCAAGCAACGACCCCGCAACAGTAATAAACCGCCTGCGAGCCACGTTATCATTCACATTATCTGAGTTCTTTGACATTGTCTGTCCTCCGAAAAAAAGTTCTGAGTTGACGCAAAAACATTGAGATTGATCCGGCCGGACAAGCGGACGGAAAGTTCCTTCGGTCACTGAATTTGCCAAACCACCCGCTTGTCCGGGCAGGCTTAGTCATTCCTGGCAGTCACGTAACAGTTTTCGCGGCGCCTTTCATCGCGTGAGAGCCTTCAGTTCCAGTGGCGTTTCGACGAGAAATTTCACGAGGGATTCAATTTGTTCGTCGCTCAGGATGCCACCTTTCTCTTTGGCGAACGCTGGCATCAGCGTTCCATCGATTCCGTCGGTGATATGCTGCCTCCAGTGAGCCGCATCGCGCGGTACGCCAGAGGCGCGCAGATCGGGTACCATGCTGGCGCGGTGCCTGGCGTCGTGGCAGATTGCGCACGCTCCGAGATATAGGCCGTAACCGAGTTGCCTCTCCGCAGGTCGCGCGTGACACGCAGCGCAGTCGCCTTTCAACACGGCCTGCCGGTCGGCCTCTGCCAGTCCGATGTTTCGACCGCGCACGCCGGCTGACATTCCTGCACCATTCGGCACACCCGGCACCAGAACTTCGTCAGCAGGAGACACGATCTCAGACGTGACGAGCAGGGTCCAGGTCGCATGGCTCCCCTGAACCAGAAGTGTTTTCGTGACTGTGCCGAGTTTTCCAGCCAGGCTCATGCTGATGGAGATGTTTTCCGTGGAGCCCGGAGTGAGGGTATAAGGCATCAATCGAGAATCGACCGTCGTGCATCCGCACGAGGCGGTAATTCTTTCAAGGACAACCGGCTCCCGCGACACGTTCTTCATCTGAAACTTAAACAACACCGGCCCTTCGCCTTCGTTGACCTTTCGTTTTTTTTCCAAAGCGTCCCAGGCTAGCACACCCGCTTGCACTTTTTTTGCCGATGTCTCTTCCGCAGCGGGAGTCTCCTGATTGACAGGAACCTCCACCTCGGCTGACGCCTGCGAGACAACGGCAAGCTCCAGAACAGCGGAAGACGCCAGCGCCTCAGGAGGCCGTGTTGATGTGTCCTCGGAGCAGCCTGCCGCCGACAGGCTGGCTGCCAGCAAAGAGCATATGGACAAAAACTGAAGCCGCATCGATCTCATTTCGGTTTCATCCAACGTAGAAACTCAGACCAGCAGCGACTGTCCCATGTTTGACCCCAATGACCTCGGGGAAAGTCGCTTTAATTGTTTAGCGGCAAGTCGCAGGCGTCGTGGCGACGTTTCGCCTGCGCCTGCGGCTCGCCGTTAAACGACGGCTCGAACCGGGTCACGGTTTGCGGCCCTTTACAGGTGTCCGTGGCCCTGTCTCTCGTTTCACCGGGGCTGGAAGGGACTCTTCGGCCTGTCTGGCCTCGACGCCCTCCGGATTCGGATCATCGATTTTGTCCACCAGTTTTCTTCTCGCCTGAATTTGGCCAGCAGGCCGATAGACTCCAGTCGCCTGGTGGCAATCAGACTTCACCCTCAGCCGGACCCAATACAACTTCGTGGCATCCAGGCCGGTAAAAGTTCCGGTCGACGCGTTGGGCGTGCCGGACGGAGAAACCCAGATGAAATTCGCAGGAGTCGTGGGATTTGCAGGATCGGCTTCGTAGAGATCCCATTCCCATGTGTATGGCGTTGCCAGACCACCCGGAGCTGTGAACGTCACATCGTAGATATTCCCTGAGACAGAGCCTTCCAGCAATGTGAACGACACCAAAGCCGGTGGCACCTTCCCAAGCTGAACGAGAGAGATGTTGTCAATCAGGAGATCATTGCCATCTCCAACTCCGTCGCCCGGAAGGACGATTTGAAGGTTGACTGGTCCTGCCCCGGACCTGAACGTCGCAGAGTACAGACGCCCGCAGCCCGTCTCTTTATCACAGGCTTTGTCTGGCGGAATCGGACGACCGTTCACCATGAGGTAAGGCCTCGCCGGAATGTCGAAACAGCATTGAGGCAGCGGCAGGTAATGGAAGCAAACGCGATAATCAGATTCTCTCACTCCGGCAAGCGACGGAAGTTGGATCTGCTGTTCCCAGATCACGGATGTCGAACCGGCTGGCTGATTGGTCAGGCCATTCACAAGGAAGACATTGTCGTAGAAGGACTCCTTGCACTTTTCCGGCACTTTCCAGTTCGAACATGCTTTCCCGATGGCTTCCACGTTGGCAATGCTGTAGGTTCCGGGAACCAGCCTGGTGAGTTCTTCAGCTCTGTGGTATCCCGACCTCATCTCGCTCTGATGCTCGAAATCTCCGTTCTTTACGAGGTTTTCACCAGGGCAGCATCCACACGCGACGGCTGGCGGATCATGGCAGACTCTCGGGTCGTTGTAGTCGTTGTTCGGTCCGGGAATCCGGCCATTCGTTGCCGTTCCGACAGACAGCGTCAGGTTGTTCGAGAGAAGCGTGAATACTCCATTCGCACACAGGTCAAAGCCTAGCGCGGGGTTGAGCCCCGGGATCGTCGCCGGATCAATCGGGAAGCAAACATTCGTGCCTCCACTTAACGTCGCGGGGTTGGTTGGCAGCGTCTGAAGCAAGTTGCCATTCTGGTAGATGTCCAGAGTTATCACGGCTGTGCCAGTGAGACTTCCGGCGGCATTCTGTTCAGTGGGCAGCGTGTAATCAAAACACAACTGGCCCTTGCCGCATTTTGTGCTCGATTTCGGGTTAAATGCAATATTGCCCGTTGGAGAGTTCAGGCAGGTTCCACAGAAGTCATCCACATAGGCATAGCCCCAGTGTCCGCCGTAGCCACAGTCCTTCGTCACAAACTGCACGTTCACAGTTTGCCCGATATGCTGCGACAAATCGATTTGGGCGCAACTCCAGTCCTTGTAGACGACAGGCGTTGGTCCCGCCTGGACCTGAAAATATGGATTCGTCATATCCGCAATCAACGGGTTGCCGCACCCGAGATTAACAACGTTTTGGATCGGAAGGCCCGTGCTGTCGTCAAGCACTCGCACTTCAAACGATGGCTGGCCCAATGCGGGATGGCCGACAGGATTCTGCAGCACTACCGCGTACCAGAACCGAATCACCGGTTCGGTTGGGGTCACGATAAACCTCTTCGAAAGCAGTTCAGCACCAAAACCATTCACCGCGTTTCCGATGCGAACCGCGTTGGGGGACGGCGACGAACTGTTGGTGTTCGTATCAGGCCCTGTGGTTTGAATCGGAGCGTTCGGGTCAGGCGACGAGTTGTTGGCGACGATCGTGTGATGGGCAGTTGAGGCCGAAATCGTGCCCGGCAGCAGAGCGTACGTGAAGTTTGCATAGTCGATTACTCCCCCAGGCAGCACGGAACCGTATCCGCCGGACCACTCGGCAGAATTGACGGCATCAAGATTCATGGGATCAGCCAGGGACTGAAAATCTCCGTCCCCGCAGACGGTATTAAGGGCCGATCTTCCACGCTTTCCTGAGCGATACCGCAAGGCCGGGTTCTGTTCCAATTCCCGCAGCCGGATGAACTCAAGCCTGGCAAATCCGAGGAACTCTTCAAACGTCAAGTCTTTCTCTTCCAGTTTGTCGTACGCCACCCGTTGCTGCTCGTCAAAGTCTTCGGGCAGACCCTTGGCCGGAGACGGCTCGCCTTCTTTCGGAGCAACTTTCGGCTCGTCCTTTCCGGGACGCCTGCCGGAGCCGGGCTCTTTCATTTCTTTGCGCGGCACGGGGCGCACGCCCGAATTCTTTTTTTCGGACTTCCTTGGATCTTTTTCGTCGGTTTTCTTCCTCGGATCTTTCTTATCCGATTCCTTCATTGGCACTTTCTCATCGGACTCTTTGACGGGATCCTTTTCATCCGATTCTTTCACTGGCACTTTCTCGTCGGACTCTTTGACGGGATCTTTCTCGTCGGATTCCTTCACCGGAGCGGGCTTCGGTTCCTCGGCTGGCTCTTTGGGTGGCGCGGGTTCCTGTCCGTGCACCATGGTGTAAGGCTTCGCTGCAGCCAGCGCGACGAACGCGCTCAATGCGCCGATCGCGATGAGCGACCGGAATGTCTTGGGGATGTTTCGTTTCCAGGGCAACATGATGCTCAACCTTTTCTGAAGCGTGGGAGTCGATGGACAGATCTGTCAACATGGACTCATGCGTATTCGGTTGGCAAACCCGGCCAGAAAAATCGGAAAGTTCTTCAGGAACTGCTCCGCCAGAATGAGCCCCAATGGCGAGCGGTGGATGAAAACATTCCAGACGCTGCGTCTGAAAACGATCCGGAGGTTGACACCGCCAGGTCGATGGGATTCCCAATGGCGTGGACTCAACGAGCGGAATGGCGGTAGCCCAATGGCAGTCACTTTCGATTTCGAATTGAAGCGGAACGGCGCGAGCCGTCTGGTTCTGCACGGGAGTTGAGTTCCGTCACCGGACAGCTTGCGCAGTTCCGCTCCAAAGTGAGTGCCCTTGGGCGCTAGCCACTGGTCACTATTCCTTAAGAAATGCAGCAAGCAGCAAAACACAGACCGCCAGCTGTTTGTTGATTTAGTGAGCCGCAAAGCGCTAGCTGCGGGTAAGGGTAAGTGTCAGAAAAACAAAGGGAAAACACCCGCGGCTAGCGCCTCGTGGCTCAGTTTTTCGACTAAATCAACAGGCCGCTAGCGCCGTGCTGCTCACTAAAAATCTCAAGTCCACGCCAGTCGATCGGATTTCGAAGGCGCTGTCAGACACGACCGGGAATCCACGGCGTTGATGCGGGATCGGATTCCGGGCGATTGTCGCTCTACGACTAAGGCACCGCAGCGGAAGCTGCCAGATGAACATTGAAGCCGGTGACTTCGCGAGTCACTTCAAGAAAGGCAATCGCCTCGCGAGTGCTCAGGGTGAAGGACAGATTCGGGTTGCCCTTGATCGTCGCCCCGTGGAAGGCATACGTCTGTATCGATTCATTCCACTCCCATCCGGGCATGTCGGTAGGCAAAAGCGAACCGGGGAAGCCAACGCCCGTTCCCGAACCGTGTTGTTCGAGCGGATAGCGATTAAGCCAGGGCCGTGAGATGGCGTTGTGCTGCGAGTCGTAAGCCTTGAGCGTCAGCTGTTCAATCGTATCCAGATCTCCGATATGAAAATACGTACCTGCCGGAAGCACGCCGCTCGCGAGGCCCGAAAAATCATATTCCGCTGTATCATCACCAAGATCATCCGTATTTCCGACGGGAATGCGACCAAGACCGGTGAACGTCCCCTGCCATGCGGCAGGCACATCTGCTGACCATTTGCCCGTGAAATTGGTGGCAACATGGACATAGGAAGGAGCCATTGGCGTGATGCTATTGCCGGTCGGCGCGAGCGGAAGATGTTCGCCGGCTCCGGTTAGTGGAGACTGGACGATCTCCT
>JANMEV010000305.1:0-2111 GCA_031377305.1 Planctomycetota bacterium
TGAAGTATTCAGGTTTGTCGTACACCGAGATCTGGATCTCCGAAGCTCAGGAACGCATGGTGCTGTCGGTGCCGCCGGCGAAGTGGGACGAGTTTCAGGCTTTGTGTGCATCGGAAGGAGTCGAAGCGACAACGATCGGCCAGTTCACGGATACGAAGCAACTCGTTCTGAAATACGGCGAACACAAAGTCGGCGAAGTCAGTATGCACTTCCTGCACAACGGCCGGCCGCCGGTGATTCGTGAGGCGGTGTATGATATTAAATGTAGCCATCTCGCTCCGCGAGATGAACCTTCAAGTGGTAGCTCTCCGCAACCAACCAGCGTGGCCACATCTTCAACCTCGGCGTCTGCTTCACAAACAACCGGCTCAGCCACATCAAGTGCAAACTCCAAGGCTCATCTCGCGGAGCGAGATGGCTACATTAAGGCAGACTACACGGAGGATCTGAAAAAGATTCTCGGCTCGCTCAACGTGGCCAGCAAAGAATGGATCATTCGTCAGTACGACCATGAGGTCCAGGCGGGCAGCGTGATCAAACCGCTGGTTGGCATCAACAACGACGGACCTTCCGATGCCGCCGTCGTTCGCCCTGACCTGACCTCAAAGCGAGGCCTAGTCGTTTCCTGCGGCATCAATCCTCATTTTGGCGACCATGATCCGTACTGGATGGCGGCTTCAGCAATCGACGAAGCGGTTCGCAACTGCGTGGCTGTTGGAGCCGATCCGGACCGCATCGCGATCCTCGACAACTTCTGCTGGGGCAACACCGAACGGCCTGAAACTCTGGGCACGCTCGTTCGCGCGGCGGTGGCCTGTCAGGACATTGCCGTGGCTTACGGAACACCATTCGTCAGCGGCAAAGACAGTCTGAATAACGAGTTCAGCTACGAAGATTCGAGTGGCACTCGTCGCACAGTGGCTATTCCTTCCACTCTGTTGATCACAGCTCTTGGCCAGGTCGACGACGTCGAAACCTGCGTCACGATGGACCTCAAGGGACCGGGCAACCTGCTGTATCTGATCGGTGAAACCAAAGACGAAATGGGCGGCAGCCATTACAACCTCGTCAATGGCCTCAACGGCGGCAACGTGCCAACCGTTGACAAAGAGACGGCCCCAAAGATCTTCCGAGCCCTCCATCAGGCCATCAAACAAGGCCTCATTCTCTCCTGCCACGACCTCAGCGAAGGCGGCCTCGCCGTTGCCGCCGCAGAAATGGCGTTCGCGGGTGGTGTGGGGGTTGAGATTGAGTTGAAATCTCGATCTGCGACGGAACTGTTTTCCGAAAGCAATACACGATTTTTGATTGAAGTTGCAGCTCTAGCTGAAGAGTCATTTGTGAGGTGTACGGACAAAATCGCTGTTGCAGAAATCGGACGGACAATATCGAGGGATGCATTGATAGTTAACGCCGCTGGACAAAACACAATCAATGCAACCCTCCTTGATTTGAAGTCCGTGTGGCAGCGACCGCTTTCATAAACTCCTTTTGTTTGGCACCTCTCATGATTCACAGTGCTCCTGTTACCACTGTGCTGAAAGATCAAGAATTGGCACTTGAAAAATGGTTGGTCATGAACGGCGAAACGGTCGTGGTTGGCCAATCAGTATGTGAGATCGAGCTAATTCAACTTGTTGAGAATGACTGAATGCTGGCGATGCTTCGCGAATCGGAAAACGCAAGCGTCATGGATCTATCGCATCCGCTTTCGATCTGCAGTCTCGAGATACCGGCTAATGTCCCCGGCATGGTTCGGCACTTAAGAAAGGCGGGCGAACGCATCGACTGCGGGTCACCTCTATTCGAAGTCGTTGAGCAGCAATCTAAAGTTTGATTCCGAATGCTCGCTCGTTGATCACTGAACTTGCGGATTAAAGCAACGTGATTGGCAGCGTAACAACACGAGCCGGAAGCCGCCTCGTCGAGTGAAACTCTGCGGCCTTCAAACTCAAGCCAGACTTTTTCTCCGGAAATGCCAGCGCACTGCGACGCCATTCCGTTTGCGATGATCTGGCTGCGTCAGATCTTCTTCGCAAAGATCTTCGATCGACACAGTCCGAGTTTGTTGAACCAAAACAGGAGCATCACCCACAGAGTCAGCAGGCCAT
>JANMEV010000326.1:0-8151 GCA_031377305.1 Planctomycetota bacterium
CCCATCACCCATCACCCATCACCCATCACCCATCACCCATCACCCATCACCCATCACCCATCACCCATCACCCATCACCCATCACCCATCACCCGCCGCGCTGCACCCAGCACGCTTCTATCAACTCACTCACGACTACCTTGTCCCGTCCCTCCGCGACTGGCTGACACAGAAACAACGTGAAACGCGCCGCGGTCGTGCCGAACTGTTGCTCACCGAGCGTTTCGCATCGTGGAACCGTAAACCAGAATACCGCAGCCTGCCATCAGCGTGGGAGTGGCTGAAGATCTGACTGCTGACAGATCGAAGTCGTCAAACGCTGCAGCAGTGTGAAATGCTGCAACAGGCACGTCGTGTCCATGGTATGAGCTGGGGAATCGGACTCGTCACGACGCTGGTCATTGGTATCGCGGCGGTGATATGGGTGAGTTCCGTACGGTACAACAATCTGGTCGACCGAATGCACACGGCCGTCAAGACGGTTGCGAACTCCAGCGGGTCCGTTGTGCCGCTGGCCATCGAAAACCTGAATGTTCATCCGCAGGACTTGATTGTCTCTCACCTGGAAACGCGATTCGCGGGAAGTAACGAAAACCAAAAAATCGCCTTGGCCCATGCTCTGGCTCGATACGGAAAAGTCGAGATCGATTTCCTTGTCAGCTCAATCAGTACTGCACCGGCGGCTGAAGTGAATAACCTGGCATCGGCACTAGCGCAATCAAATAGTGAATCGATAATCGCCCTGCGCCGCACGGCCAGAGCGTGCGACTCCGACAAGAACTGGGCTCGCAAGCAACGGCTCCCAGTGGTGGCGTTGCATATGGGAGATGCGTCGATCGCCAGCGACATGTGTCAACTCCGACCAGATCAACTCCAACGACTGGACTTCATCCTGTCCTCGCCTGCGTGGCACGGTGATCTTGCGAGGCTGCCGCAATACTCAAATCAACTGACTGATCCAGCGCTGCAGTCCGGTTTGATGGTTGGACTTGGTAACGTCCGCCCTGAAGTCGTGACACGAGATGAACAGCAGGCATGGCAGCCCATTCTGGCGGATTGGTTTCAGAATTCCGACGATGCCGCTGTCCACAATGCAGCGGAGTGGCTTTTGAAACGATGGGAGCTCCAGGTGCCGCCGATCAGTTCGGCCCAGTCTCCGAACGAAGGGCAGAACTGGCAGGTCACGAAGAATGGCGCAGAGTTATGTGAACTTGCTGCAATTTTGAGTTGGGTCGCGTGCGATTGTGGGATGACAGATGGTGCGGCTGATTGCAAGCATCGCACAGCCGATTTGATGCTGCAGGAGGCGATTTTTTTTCTAAACGGCTGTAAGGATGCCACGTTTGAACTGCCGCTCGGAAGTCGTATCCTCAACTTACATTTTTGGTGACATCACCGCGAAGCCGGTGAGTACCCCATTTCATAGGCGGTGAGTCATTGAGGTCTTCCACTCCAGGTATCGTCGTTGAATTTGGCCTTCAAGCTGGACTTCCATGTGCTCCGAGCGAACGGAGTGAGTAAAATCCCGGAGCGAGGTTGAAGAGTGAAGGGTCCGCCGAACCCTTGGCAACGTGCACACATTCCGAGGCTTCCATTGCGTTGCACAGTCCAATCCTAGCCATATTGCCGATGCCGGAAAAACGATTGCTACTGGCTCCGCTGGGAAAATAGAAAAGGCAAGACCGGTTCCGTGTCAGCGGTTGTCTCCGGGACGATTACTGGGTGACTGCCAAACAGAGTCGCCATCTCGCTCCGCCGAGATGAGCCTTGTTTCTGGCCCGTCATTCGGCCAGCCCTTGTCACCATGCGTGATGATGTCGTTGAAGGACTTTCGGCAGAACAACGTGGGGTATTGTCAACTGAGGGCCAGAAATAAAGGCCCGTCTCGACGGAGCGAGACGGCTACATTGCCAGCCATTGGCTCTCACGGTCGCTGAATGGCGTTTGACGATTCGAGTTGCAAATTCGGTCGTTCCAACTCTACCGGCTGGAGGCTTTTGAAGTTAGCATAGGCGGGGTGGAAAATGAGGTGTGTCTTTGGCGAGCGGAGGATGTCAATCCCCTGATTGTTGGCCTCGCGAAGAATCAGGGGACTGACGTCTCCCGCTCGCCTTAATTCTGACCGCGCAGATTGGACCTTCTTGTCCGACTGTGACTCGACGGGCAAGAATGCCCATCCTACTGTGAATTAAGTCGCATTTAGAGGGGTCCAGTCATGAACGCTGACGCTTTTTTTTCCCGACGAGGTTTTCTGCAGTCTTCGGCCGTTGCAATGACAGCGGGTTCGATCCACTCAGGTGCCGGTTTGCTGATGGCCAGTCCGCTTGCCGGTTCAGTCGTTTCGGCTGAAGATGGGCTCAAAGGACGGCTATGGAAAACGCTTAAGATCGGCATGGTTAATGTGCCGGGTTCGCTGACGGACAAGTTCAAGGCGGTCAAGGCAGCTGGCTTTGAAGGCATCGAAATGGATGCACCGGGGATGAATGTTGAAGAGACAAAGAAGGCGATCGCCGAAAGTGGGTTGCCCGTTGATGGTACTGTAAATTCCACTCATTGGAATATTCGGCACACCGACGCCGATGCAGACGTTCGAGCGAAGGCTCTTGAGTCGCTCAAGTCGGCAATTCGAGACACGCACGTTGTCGGCGGGCACTCTGTATTGCTGGTGGTCGGACACGGCAAGGACGGTAAAGAGGACGAGATCTGGAAGCGATCTATTGAGAACATCTCGCTGGCAGTTCCTGTTGCGGCTCAATTGGGCATTCAAATCGTCATTGAAAACGTCTGGAACCATTTTCACTACAACCACGAAGGCGACCATACTCAGAACGCCGACAAGTACGTGAAGTACGTCGATGAGCTGAATTCGCCTTGGGTCGGCATGCAGTTTGACATTGGCAATCACTGGAAGTACGGCAGCATGGGCGACTGGATTCGCCAGCTTGGCAAGCGCGTCTTCAAGCTGGATATCAAGGGCTACCACAGGGCTCAGGACAAGTGGGCTCGTATTTCGGAAGGCGATATCGACTACGCCGACGTGCGAAAAGCTTTGAAAGAGATCAACTTCTACGGCTGGTGCGCTGCCGAAGTCGGTGGCGGCGACGCAGCGGAACTCAAACGTATCTCGGAAGAGATGGACCTGGTGTTTGGGCTGACATAGTGGTTTTGCTGTGAATTGGCAGGATTTGCGAACAGAGTTCATGTTGTGAATCCCGCGTCGGAGACGCGGGCTACAATGTTGCCCGTGTCTCCGACGCGGGTAAGTTGTTCACAAAGCAAGGTCCGAAATTCTTCAATCGTTCTCATAGGTCACCGTCCATTGCCGGAAACTGAAAAAACTATCGAGCCGAAAACTATCGAGCCCGAAACGGTCGAATCCGTGGTCGCTCCACAATCGCCCGAGATCGATCGCCAGCAATTACTGGCTGCAATTCGACTTCATGGACTGAACGTGACGACCGAACAGCTTGGCAAGCTGGCTCAGTACTGTCGTGTCATGTGGGACTGGAACAGCAAGCTGAATCTGACTCGTCACACCGACTGGGACCTCTTTGTCACGCGAGATTTGATCGACACCATCGAACTGGCAAAGCACATTCCTCAGCAGGCTAAAGTGATGGACGTCGGCAGCGGCGGCGGAGTGCCCGGCATTCCGCTTGCGATCATTCGTCCCGATCTCAGCGTCGCACTTTGCGAATCGATCGGAAAGAAGGCCGCCGCGCTAAAGGACATTGTCGTCACACTCAAACTGACGATTCCTGTTCATGCCGATCGAGCGGAAGTGATTCTCAAGAAGCATCGTTTTCAATTCGTCACAGCGCGGGCCGTGGCTTCAATCGGCAAGATGGTGGGCTGGTTCGCGCCGGTCTGGGCCGGTGTTGGCCAGTTGCTGCTAATCAAGGGGCCTCGCTGGACGGATGAGTTCGAACAGGCAAAAGACGAGGGCCTTCTGAAGAAACACTCCGTGGACAATATTGCGGCCTGGTCTACGCCTGGTCGAGACAGCCAAAGTGTTCTGCTGCGAATTTCCCGGAGTAGATGAAGCAACGACTATGGCAAAACATCAAAACGAGACAGACGCTTTGCGGGCTGAGGTGACTGAGTTGAAAGAGAAAGTAGACGAACTTCAGAAGTCCCTTCAGACCTCAAAGAAGGGACGCCGAGAACGTACCGGTATTCGTCGCGAGTCGCCGATAAAATGGTTCGGACTGCCGCTCTTTTCCATCGCGCTCGGGCCGAATCTGGAGACCGGCGAAATCATGGGGCACGCGAAAGGAATCATTGCTATCGGAAATCTGGCCACCGGAGTCATCGCAATCGGTGGTCTCGCGCGAGGAGTCATCGCCATAGGTGGATTTGCCATGGGCGTTGTCGCCCTTGGTGGATGCTGCGTCGGTGTGCTGGCATCTGTGGGTGGTGTCGCGGCAGGCTACTTCTGCGTGGGTGGAGTCGCCTACGGAGTCCACCCCGTTGGTGGCGTGCCAATCAAAATTGGTTAATGGAAGTTGGAAAGACCGTTTTTCGGAACGCCGAAATGGCATTCTGAGGCAAAACGTTTCCGAATTCGTGCAGACTCTGCGAATTCTCCTGGCTGTTCTGGTCAAGGGACCCATGTTTCGACTACCCTCCCCGATCCGCTGCGCCGTGGGGGTGATTGAGCTGATGGGACAGGAAGTCTCCGGTTCAGCTTTCTCGCTTCTTGAAACGCGATAAGCAATTCTGCTTGTTGCACTTCAAGCGACGTCGCAGAGAGGCGGTTTTCCACCTGACTGAACGCTGACGACTTTTCGAAGTCTTCGCCTGAAATTGATCGACTGACCAGAATCTATGACGCTCGCGGAGCTAATGCTGAATCGTTTTCGAGCGGACCTGAGACATCGCGGTGCAGCCTACATCGAGGCTGAACGCATTACTCTCGTTCGAGTCACCTCCGAAAACATCTTTGGAATCGTCCAGGACGGCGCTGAGTACCAGACTCAATTGCGGTATCAGCCTGACGACGTCGTGATGTTTTGCACCTGCGAGCAGTATGCCAAAAGCAAAGTCTGCAAGCATTTGTGGGCCACGATCCTGTGCGCGGACAGCGGCGGATACATCAGTTCGACAATGCGCCCGGGGCGAATTACTCCGTTCGTCGCACCGAACGCTTACCAGCCGATTACCGTTGACGACCTTGAACCAGGCGGTGTCGATCCCGACGGCGATGCGCGAATTCCACGCGGCAAGCCAAAGGCCAAGGTTGCTCCTGTTCAGCGAAGCCTGCGTCCGTGGGAAGCACGGCTGGTTGAATTGAAGGACAATATGGATGTGTCGCCGGACGGACGCACCAAGTCAGATCCGGAAGAGCGTCAGATCTTCTACGAAGTGGACCTCGAAGCCAGCAAGGAAGCCAGCAAACTTGTGATTCAGGCTTCACAGCGTCAGCGACGTGCAGGCGGTCAGTGGGGAAAAATCAAACCACTGAAAGTGCGACCGGGCGAACTCGATCATATCGAACACGAAGACGACCGAACGTTTCTGTCATACCTCGCGGGTGCTATTCCGGAACGAAACAACTGGACGACTCAGCAGGCAGAACTGCGTACGTCCGCGCATCGGTTTTACGTGCCGTTTGAACTGGGGCAACTGGTTCTTCCCGACATGTGCCGCAGTCGCCGCCTTCGAGTGCTCGGAAGTGACGAAGCTGGCGAACAGCTTCTCAGCTGGGACGAACTCGATCCGTGGGAACTCACGATCCGAGTCCGTCGTGACACCGAATCAGAAGGCTGGAAAGTTGCCGGCCTGCTGATTCGAAACGACGAAGTGATGGAACTGGCCGACGTGCCTCTCGTGGTTCCCGGCGGCTTCGTAGTGACAAGCGATTCCATCGGGTTGCTGCGCGACTTCGGCGCGCCGGAATGGATGAAGATGTTGGCGAGTGGTGGCGCTTTGCATATTCCGGAAGCCGATCAGCACGATTTCGTGGATCGACTTTTGGACATTCCTTCGTTGCCTCGGCTGGATCTTCCAAAAGAGCTCCAACTGGAAGAAGTTCGAACCGTGCCGTCGCCGGTATTGCGAATTTCATCTCCACCGATGAACAAGTGGCGAAACGATTCGCTCACCGCAGAAGTGATCTTCGATTATCTGGGCACGCCCGTTTCTGGAAGCAGTGCTCGCTGGGCTGTGGTCCAGCGTGAAAGCAATCGCTGCATCATTCGAGATCGCCAATTCGAAGGACAATGCTGGGAAAAATTGCGACAGGCGGGCTTCCGTCGTCGTCTTGGTGATCTAAAGTCACAAGTCAATGTCGAGATTGCTCGCCGTGACCTGGGTCGCGCAGTTCGCGAGCTGGTTGACAATCAGTGGGCCGTATTTGCGGACGGCAGCAAGGTTCGCCAGGCAGGCGGTTTGCGGTTTCGAGTCTCGTCCGATGTGGACTGGTTCGATGTGCACACAGACATCGACTTCGAGGGTCGTTCGGTTTCGTTCCCTGAATTGCTGCGTGCTCTTGAGCGTGGTGATTCGACAGTTCGACTGGATGACGGATCGCTCGGAATTCTGCCGGAGGAATGGCTCGAACAGATCGGCATGATTAGCGGTTTGGGAACAGCGACCGAAGAAGGTTTGCGGTTTTCAACATCTCAGGCCGCGCTTCTCGATGCGTTGCTGGCGTCGCAGGACAATGTCGACACCGACGCAGGCTTTGATGCGATGCGGGAACGCTTCCGCAACTTCGCCGGGCTTGAACCGGTTGTCGTTCCGGATACCTTCAAGGGCGAACTGCGAGGATATCAGCAGGAAGGTCTCGCCTGGATGAAGTTCCTCAGCGACTTCAACTTCGGCGGCTGCCTTGCGGACGACATGGGTCTTGGTAAAACCGTGCAGTTCATTGCGATGCTGCTTGTTCGTATGCAGGACAAACCGAACACTCCGCCATCGCTGGTCGTTGTTCCGCGTTCGTTGATCTTTAACTGGGCCAGCGAAAGCAATCGTTTCGCGCCGCACCTGAAGGTCATGGAATACACGGGGCTTGAGCGAGCGAACCTGCGAACTGAGTTCGCCAAGCATCATTTGATTTTGACGACCTACGGAACCGTGCGACGTGACATCGCGATTCTGAAGGATTTCGAATTTGATTATGTGGTGCTCGACGAAGCTCAGACAATCAAAAATCCATCGTCGCAAATCGCACGAGCCTCGCGGTTGCTGAAGTCCAACTTCCGTCTGGCGTTGAGCGGTACTCCGATCGAAAACAATGCCGGCGACCTATGGTCGATTTTCGAGTTCCTTAACCCCGGCATGCTGGGTCGAAGCACCGCGTTTCGATCTCACATCGCCGATCCGGACAGCAAAGAATCTCGCGAGCTTGTCGCCAAGGGTCTTCGCCCATTCATTCTTCGCCGAACAAAAAAGCAAGTGGCTGCGGAACTTCCCGATCGTCTGGAAGAAACCATCTACTGCGATATGGAAGAAGAACAGCGTCGCCTGTACGACGAACTGCGTGTGCATTATCGCGATTCGCTGCTTGGCCTCGTTCAGGAGCAGGGACTTGCGAAAACTCGCATGCACGTTCTGGAAGCATTGCTTCGACTGCGTCAGGCAGCCTGCCATCCTGCGTTGCTAAAACGCGGGGACGAGCAGGAAATGTATGCGAAGCTGGACTTCCTGATTCCACATCTGCAGGAACTGATCGCCGAAGGTCACAAAGCTCTCGTGTTCTCGCAGTTCACAAGCATGCTCAGCATCGTGCGCAATCACCTTGATAAGGAAAACATTACGTACGAATATCTGGACGGTAAAACTCGCGACCGAAAGGCGCGAGTCAATCGCTTCCAGGACGATGAGGATTGTCAGGTGTTCCTGATCAGCTTGAAGGCCGGGGGCCTGGGCTTGAACCTGACCGCTGCCGACTACGTCTTCCTTCTGGACCCGTGGTGGAATCCGGCGGTCGAGGCTCAGGCCATCGACCGAGCTCACCGCGTGGGCCAGACTCGTACGGTTTTTGCTTATCGTTTGATCTGCCGCGATACAGTGGAAGAAAAGATTGCCGAACTGCAGAAACAAAAGCGAGAACTGGCGGACGCGATTCTGGAAGGCGACGAAGCCAGCAGCGTTCTGCAGAATCTGTCCGTGGAAGATCTGGAGTTGCTGTTCTCATAGATGTAAACC
>JANMEV010000343.1:0-6763 GCA_031377305.1 Planctomycetota bacterium
GCAGTCGAAACGAAAATCTGTTTCGAAGATTTGATCACCGAAGAAACTTGGTTCGCCATCGACGCAAATCCGACCACAGCCGATTTGACGTTACCAACCACGGGCCACAGAAACATCAGCAGAATACTCAGCGACAAAAAGATCACCGCAGCCGTGGAACGACGTGTCGATCCACCCTGCTCCGCCGCTTCCGGTGGCTGCTCGGCTCCGGACGATGTTCCTCTTCGCGATCGCAGCAGAAGAAACATCGCCGGGCTCAGCAAGACCACTTCGCAACCAAGCGGCCAGACAATCATTTGCAGAGAATCCGCAAGTGGTTGTCTGGCCGCGTGAGCATCAAACAGCCAGACAGACCACGCGACAGGATGACGATCGATCTGCATCAGCGCGGCGGTTTCGAATTCCTGAAACGTCATCAGCGCCATCAGGCTCCAACTGATCAGCAGCGGCTGCCACGGGCCTGCGACTCTCAACATCAGCCAGCCGCGCCGCCACGATTTCTGATCCATAGCAGACCGAAGGAGCTCCCACGAATGCAACGATTCGCGACTCACTTCACTGCGAGGCAAAAGCATCGACAGCGCAACTCCCACGGCCGTGCATCGCGAAAGCTGCAACAGCGAATACAGCAACTCCGTACATGCGGCCGCCACAAGCGGGCTGGCACCGGAACTCAACTTCGTTGCGGTCAGTCGATAGTGAAATCCGATCAACAATTCCGGGACGAAGAACGGAAAGATCGACAGCAGCAGCCAGGCTCTTCGAACTCGCACATCCGTTCTGGATTCGATTTGACGCACGAGTAGCATCACCGGCCAAAGAGCCATGCTGGCAACGATGACGCTGCGAGCCAATGACCAGACCATGGATTCACTCAGCGTCATGCAGCGACTTTTACTTTCTGACAAACATCAAACGCTCTGAAGGCCTGATCGCCGAACAATCAAACTCGCTTCTGAGGCCGGGCGGGATTCTGGATGTAACGGATAAAGTTAGTGATTTCAGCAGGAAGCGGTGAACTGAACCGCAACATCTGACACGACGTCGGATGCACAAACGCCAGAGTCGACGCATGCAGCGCGAAGCGTTTGTGAGGCCACGGGATATCCTTCCACAAATGTGAACAGTAGCGATTGTCCCCGAGCACGGGATGGCCAGCTTCAGCAAAGTGGACTCGAATCTGATTGCGGCGACCCGTTTCCAGTCGCACGGCCACGTGAGTCACCGCCGGGCATTGCGCCGTTCTGGGGAAGTTCTTGATCACCTGAAACAGCGTCACCGCCAGTTCGCCCTCGTCTTCATCCGTCGTCGAGAAGCGATTCAGATTCTTGCCGGTCGCGAGGAACGTGCGGAACTCGCCTTCCTGCTTCACCACATGCCCAGTAACGATCGCATCGTACTGCCGCTCCGGTTTACGCTGCGAAAACTGTTTCTGAACGGAGTCCGCTATTTCGCGAGTCTTCCCAAAAACCAGCAATCCCGAAACGCCTCGATCCAACCGATGCACCACAAACGCACCGCGTCCGTGGCCTTCGTGGCGTACGTGTTCGTTGACTCGATAAATCAAAGTGTGCGGCTCACGACCGTCAGTGGGCACGGTGAGAAGATCGGCCGATTTTTCGACAACGACGATGTCGCGGTCTTCGTGCACGATCGAGAAGCCTCGATGCTTTTGCAACTCCGGCCGACGTCGTGGCGAGTACCTGCGATTCTCTTCGAAGCGAACATAAACATGGTCGCCAGCCTGCAGCGTCCGCCCGGCGTCGAATTCAATGCTGCCGTTTAGCTTCACACAGTCGTGATCGAACATCCCCGTCACATGCGACCGAGATCCTCCCGCCAGTTCCTGCACACAACGATCAACTCGCCCATGAACAAACGGGGAATCGACCTCAAGAATCATTTCACGAATCAAAAACGGCACGAGGAAACTTTCACAACATGAAGGAGCACTGTTTTTCGTGCAGTGTAAGGCATTTCCCGTTAACACGACGCCAAATTCACGACAGCAGCAAAGAGTTTACCCAGTTTCACTGGCAAATCGCCCATAGCTCGGAATTGGCTGAAGGCGTTCCTACATGCATGAGTGCGTCGTCGGTTACCGATGACGCGGCAAACGAGAAAATTGCACATATCCCGCAACGCGGAAAATGACCTCATTTCCAACTGGGACAACAGCTTCCCTAGAACTCTCAAGAAACTGTTCGAATCCGGTAGGCGGTCAGCTCGGCATTTGACAGTTCATGTCGTCGTGATTGACGGTTCGTGTCTGCCCACGCAATCGACGCGCTTCGTAGGAAAATTCCAATGAGACCGTCTCGGGGCGCGGCCAACGTTGGATTCAGTGATCGCTCTAACTCTGTTGGCCAGTCTCTGCCACGCACTTGAATGTTAATTCTCTGCGAACTAGTTGCGGCCCGACTGGCCGAATGCGACGGTCGAGCATACACCTAGCAGGATTCACTTCAATTACTTACGCCCCTTATTGCAATCAGACATTTTGTTGCGAAATCCTACCGATCTTTTAATAAGTTGGAATTTAGAAAATGGGTCGTGCAGCAACTGTCTGTGTTCTCGTATGTACATGTCTCTCCGTCGCCTACTTTCTGAATCGTGGTCGTGCGAATAGTGAGTTTTCGGAAGGAATGAGTTGGCTCTCAAACTCCTGGGTCCTATCTGATACTAACGAAGGAGTGGAGGTAACGGGCATCTTCTTGTTCAGGAATACTGGTCATGCACCGGTGACGCTTTACTCTTGTCGATGCGCCGCAGGATGTGTTTTGGCAACTGGCTTACCAATAACGATCCAGCCCAATCAGTCCAAGCTGCTGACGGTTTCGACTAGCATGATCCAGATTGGAACGAGCCGTTCAGAACTGGATTTCATGAGCGATTCTTTAGACAGAGTCTCGGTAGTCTGGGAATTAGATCCCCGCAAAGGATCATGGTATTTGCGCCCTGCGGAACCACTGCAGCCGTCGTTAGACCCTATGTTTTCCAAGGATGCATCGTCATTGAAATGATAGAGGTTGTTTGCCGATGTGGCAGACACTATGACTTCGACATGACTTGCAAAAACTAAATGAGGACTTTTCGATGCACTTAAGATCAGTTAACTCGTGGCTTGCGGCGACTTTTCAGGTGATGGCTCTGTGTTCCTGTGCCTGTGCCATCGCCGCAAGCGCAACGGATTCTCATGCAGCCTTGTCACCTGAGCCGATTGCGGATCTGTGTTTACCCGGCACTAACAAGTGCGCCCAAATCGGAGGCGGAAAAACAGGCTGCGCGGCTACGCCTACACACTGCGGCAAGAACTTGACTTGCTCGTGCGATGATCAAAGCGGCTCAGCAGCGTGCAACTGCTACAAGTAGGGTGTTGCAGACGTCCGCGTCTCTCTTATTGGACCTACAAATGACTTCAAGCTTCGCTCGGATTTTGTATTTGTTTTTCTTGTTCACTTACACTGATCCGAGCGAAGCGCCAATTTCGCTTGATGAGTTCTTTGAGGCCTACCAAGCCAAGGCGGGGGCCACGGTCGCATTCTACACCAATGCCACAATTGAGTCCGTATACGTTGATCCCCTCGCGGAAAGCGAAATCAAGACAAGATATCGGGTTTCCAGCAACCACGGCATGTGGATCTCCGAGCTGCTCGGCACTAACGATGATGACATCAAGCGAGTCTTCGTAAAGCGAGAAGATGGATCATTCTCCTTGAGTGTTCAAGACGATAGAAGCTGGAAGCCAATTTCGGTGACTCCACTGACTGACGCGCGTGGCAATATCCACACAGGTCTCAGGGCTGACGATTGTTTGTTGTTTTTTTGTAGAAAGTGCCGCCCGTTTTCGGACCTTCCGCGGTCAGAATCGGATGGTTACTTCACAAAAGCATCAAGGGTCGACGATAGATTTCGACTGCATTTCATTGAAAAAATGCTTGATGAAACTCATGTTGGTTGGTATGAGTTCGATGCAGCGTCAATGCGCTGTCTTGGACAGTTTGGAAAGACTACGAACTCGTTGGATCCAAGTCTGTCGAGTCAATGGGCGTGGCGTTTTGAATACTCGGGAACTGACGCCGGCGGAGCGGACTTGATTAGTCGGGTCACATTGGCTTCGGTCATCAACGGAGTAGAGAGTGTGTCGCAGGATTGTCGCACGAAGGTGGTACACGTTGCGGCAAACCCAGAAAAATTTCGTTTAGACCACTATGGCCTGTCTGAGAATCTCTTGGCCTCGAAGGTCCCGCGAACGTCATGGTGGGACAAGATTCCCACATGGAGTGTCTTCCTTGGAACGGCTGTCATCTTCTTTGGCTTGGCGGGGTGGATGCGGAGAGGGGCAAAGTCGTGAAACGAATTGCGTCGGCTAACACAAACACCCGACTCGGTTTCACGCTGATTGAAGTGATGGTCGTTCTGGGGGTAGTGTCGCTCCTGACGGCATTGCTGCTGCCTGCCGTTCAAAAGGCCCGTGAAAGTGCGCGCCGAATCGAGTGCCTCAGCCGAGTGCGACAACTGGCACTTGCGGCTCATCAGTTTCAAGACTTGCACGGGCATCTACCATCCGGAACAGAACTTACCGAGATGAGTTCAGGCATCCCCACATATCGGAGCTGGATTACTCGCTTACTGCCGCATCTGGACAGCTCCGCACTCTATGACTCGATTGAGTCAGCATATCGCGACTCACCAGATTCGCCTTTCCGTTCAGAAAGACATGGCGAGTTCAAGAAAGCTCTTGCCCACGTCTCGTGTCCTTCAGACCCGCGCGCGTCGAAGCCGCAATTCTGCGAGGTGTTCGGGATCACTGCCGGGATGACGTCATACATTGGCAGCACGGGAACCAACAACCGTCTACAAGACGGCGTGTTCTTTGGTGGGAGTCAGATACGGTTCCGCGACATTCGGGACGGACTGAGCAATACTCTACTGATTGGAGAACGTCCGCCTTCAGCCGACTTTCGCTTCGGATGGTGGTATGCCGGAGTGGGCTTAGATGGAAAGGGACTGTTAGATCACCATCTTGGAAGTGCGGAATTGAATACTTGGGAATCCGGCTGTCGTTTAGGGCCTTATTCGCTGGGATTTGGCAGTGATCGCACTGGACATTGCGGTCAGTTTCAATACTGGAGCTATCACGATCAGTCCGTAACGTTTGCTTTATCTGATGGTAGCGTTAGGGGAATCAGTGAGATCGACACAGCTGTCTTTACGGCATTAGGCAGCAGAAGTGGCGGCGAAGTGATCTCCGAATGGTGATTGAGTTGGGTAGGGTCGGCACAAAGTTGCAAAGGGCCCCGTAAGAATGAACCTGCCTTTTTTGGGGCTTGCCCGTTTCACAAAACGGCAGATTTGGCTTGAAAAATCTGCGTCTTGCGGCATTTGCTGGTTTGCCGGTAAAAAACGCGGTTGCTCGCGGTGTCTTTGACCTTCGCGCGCAAGTGATCAGTCAGAGGCGAGCGGGGGACGTCAGTCCCCTGATTTCGGCAACGGCTCAGTGAATCAGGGGATTGACATCCCCCGCTCGCCAAGAATCATTTGCAGCCACGCGAAATAAGACGATTCCAAACGAGCCGTACGGCTGGAGCCGTGCGATCAAATGATCATTGACGCTTTTCCCTTGAGTGCACGGATGCTGGCCTGGGTTCGAAAACGATTTTGCTCTGACCTTGCGATCGATCTGGGGACCACGTCCACTCAGATCGGTCTGCCCGGGGAAGGCATACGTATCGACGAACCGTCCGTCGTTGCCGTACCCAAGGGCACTCATCGAGTCGTCGGTCGAGGCGCTGCGGTGGGCAAACTGGCCTATCAGATGCTGGGACGAACTCCGGAAGGCATCACCGCAGTTCGTCCGCTGCGACATGGAGTCATCAGCGACTTCGAACTCTGCGAAACGATGCTTCGGTACTTCATTCGCAAAGCCTGTGGCCAGTCGATGGGGCTTCGCCCACGAGTCATCATCGCCGTTCCCGGCTGCATCACGGCCGTCGAACGTCGAGCCGTCTTCAACAGCGCGGAACGAGCCGGCGCGGGACGAGTCTGGTTGATTGAAGAATCCAAAGCTGCCGGAATTGGCGCCGGGTTGCCAGTGTCAGAACCGCTCGCCAGCATGATCTGCGACATCGGCGGAGGAACCACGGAAGTTGCCGTGCTGAGTCTTGGCGACACGGTAGCATCGCAGTCTATTCGAACAGCTGGCGATTCGATGGATGAAGCCGTCGTCCGTTATCTGCGTCGCCGGTACTCGCTGCGAATTGGCGACCAGACGGCCGAACAACTCAAAATCGCCATCGGCAGCGCGGCGGTGCTGGATCATGAATTGACTCACGAAGTCAGCGGGCTCGACACTGCCAGCGGAATTCCTCGAAAAGCTCTCGTCACCAGCGAAGAAGTCCGCGAAGCCCTTTACGAACCTCTTGAAGAAATTGTCGAGTGCATCCGTCGCACCATCGAACGCTGTCAACCGGAACTGATCGCAGACCTCGCCGACACCGGTTTGGTTCTCGCCGGCGGCGGCGCATTGTTGCGAGGCATCGATCGATATCTGTCGCAACATCTAGGCATTCCCGTGCGAGTCGCCGATTCGCCAAGAACCGCCGTGACCCGCGGCGCGATGATTTGTCTGGATCATCTCGATCGCTGGAAGACGGGACTGGATGATGGAATGCGGCAGATGTAGTTCAGTGTAAAGTTTTGAAATTCGGCGTCACCCAACTGAGCCGCAAGGCGCTAGCCGCGGGTGTTTTTCTTTTGTTTT
>JANMEV010000408.1:0-4134 GCA_031377305.1 Planctomycetota bacterium
CTCGACAAACGGACGCTGCTGCGCTACGGGGGCACCGAGATTCTGGACGACGGAAGGACAACTAAATCTTAGACTGGTTGTAACCGAACTGCCTGCGGGATGGACGGCAAACGGATAGACCTGGCAGGCCAGCGGCTTGGCTGGTTCCCCATACTTTGCATGAATGCGACAGAGACCCCTCTCGTCAAGAAAGACACACGCTCCATCATCCTGGTGATTCAATCGCCAGGCGTTTCCGAGTGGAACGATCAACGGGCGATCCGACACGACGCCATCGGCAGACGTCCACGACTGCTTTTCAATGCGGCGTTTTTCATCTGCCGTGATTGCGATTTGATGTTCACGACAACAGCCTCCACAATTGTGACAGCTCCAATTCTGCAGTGTCGGCAGAAGTACGCCCGAATGTGACATCTGGATCCTCAATATCCGTGTGTCGGCAAATTACCGAACTTATTAGACCTGAGCCTGACGCGATTACCGATAACAGGCGAGGAAATCGGCTAGCGCCTCAGGCTCAACGGGATATCCTATTTTGCTGCTCGCCTAAAAGAACATCCAGGGCCAAAGTCGATTGTTGATTGTTGCCATTGTGTTGTCGTTTGTCTCACGCAGAATGGCAAGCTGCGGTTCGAATTCAGCGGCGACGATGGACTTGATGTCGTCACCAATCTGCTGAATCTCCCGGCCGATGTCTCGAGCCGATTCGCCAGTCTCGCGAGCTTTTCGCAACCGTTCGACGTGGCGATCCTTCTCGGTGACCTTCTGACGCAGCGAATCTTCAAACGACGAACGAAAGACGCCGGTCCCGAAGTGCCGCTGCGGATTGAACTGCAGGTCTCGCAGTTGTTCAGAAATTCGCTGACCATGTAACAATTTATGACGCTCTTCCGGGAACAGGTACCGAGATGCGCTGGCGACGGAAAACGGAGTTGGCTCAACCTTCCACCATTGCCGGATGAGCGTGTCGGTGTAGCGATCGTATCGTCCGCCGCCCGTGCCGTGCACAAACAGGTCGCTGAAAAGCAGACGCAGCATCGCTGTGATTAACGCTCCGCGGGGAATCAGTTGCTGACCGGAAATCAGCATTGAAAACAGAACTGCTCCTTCGTTGCCGGGCAATAATTCGGTAACTGGCACATTACTCGTTTCGATCGTTCGCTCAAGGCCACGTTTGTGAATCGAGACCACCGATCGAGCGTTCGCCGAGGTATCTACGATCCAGAATGGCAGCTCGCATCGATCAGAGCTGACCTGCAGGCTCGGAAACGGGTTGGCTTCGTTCTTGATTTTCTGGTCGGCTCGAAAACTGGACAGTGTGTCGTTGTAGCATTGAGCAAACTCAAACGGACGAGCCAGGATCTCGGCGAAGAACTGAATCACTTCGGGGAACTTGCAGATCGCCGACAGCGGAAGCTCCAGCATTCGTCCGCCAATGCCCGCGTGCCATCGGACAATGAGATTGGCCTCCATTATCGAATCTGTTGATAGCGCCGCGAATTGGTTTGCAAATGTCTGAAAGCGACTTGCGACGTCCGAGACACCAGTGGATCGCAGGCCATCAGTCACACGCGATGTTTCTGCCTGAATGTCGCTCGCTGACTTCCGCTTGCAGCCGGAGTAGAGCGTGGTCGATTCGCCAAACGTGGCATGAGCAGTCAGCAGCGATCCTGATTTTTCTCCTTCAACGGCATTCGGAAAACTGATCGCTCCGGCGTCGCCTTCATCAGTATCAATGACCACCGCGACGCCAATTGCATTTTGTTGAGAAGCAAACTGTTCGGTGAGCTCGTACTTAAACGTCAGACCTGAGTGAAAAACAACTGGCTGATGACCGGTCATGACAATCGGAAGACGATCCGAGTCGCCTCGCAGCAATTGTTCAGACGACGGAGTCAAACCTGAGGCAACACTGATCTGCTGCAGCTTCTGGACGTAGCGTTCGGACATGTCGACCAGCCGACGACGCGCTGCGGTTCGCAACGCTGCAAGCCGATCGTCTGCCAGCGATTGTTTCGTCGCGGACCAATCTGCGAATGCAGGCTCGATCACAGAAGTTTCGTAGGCGGCGGTCATCGTGAATGCTGGTGCGGGATCAATCGTTCAGAGAACCGGAACTGTATTCCGTTGCCGCTGAAGTCACCAGCGAGCCGTCGGCGAAAGAAAGAACAACGGTATTCTCTGAATTTGGCGAACTGAAACACGCGTGGCGCGGTCAGAAGACCGGCCACAGCGAGAGACGACCAATAGAAACGAAAGACGGTCGACGATGGTTTAGTGCTTGTGCCCGTCGTCGTGAGTATGTTCTGCATCGTGGTTGTGGGCGATTTTTCCCGAGTATGACTTGCCTTCGATCATGACGACCAGTTTCGCAACAGAGTCGTGATCGTCCAGGTCTTTCGCAAGTTCTTCGTCTTTGATGGAAAATCGGGATGACTTGCCTTCTGGATCTGAAGCCTCGCGGTCGGCGAGAAGCTTGAACTGCTCGGCTTTGCCATCGTGAGAGATGTTAATGGCGAGGTCAGCGGCGTCGATTGGAACGGCAACCTTCGCAGTGCTGTTCAAAATGTAGGCCGTCACGCTGCCCGCTTCGCCGTGGACAACTTCCACATGGAATTCTTCATTGCCAAGCTCTACAAGGTCACCATGATGCGGCCCTTCGCTGGGGTGGTTGTGCTCAGCATGCGCAGCAGTGTCCGGCGGAGGATCTGAGATCACCTCTGGCGAGGTTGACGCTGATTCGCCGCATCCGGCGAGCCACAGTGTGCAGACGCCAGCAATCGGCAACGCAAAGAGTTTGATGATTCGGCTGTTTGATGGAATTAGCGACATCGAAGTAGGCTTTCAACGCTAACAAAGAACAACTCTTGGGCATTTCTTGGGCAAATCGGACTAAGCAGCTTTGGCGGCATTGGATGTGACGCCTTCAGTAATCAAACCATCCTGCAATACCAACTGCCGTTTTGCACGAGCGGCGGCAGCAAGATCGTGAGTGACCATCACAATGGTCCGACCTTCATTGTGGACACTATCGAAGGCATTGAGTACCAACTCCCGACTTGCGGGATCAAGATTCCCTGTGGGTTCATCGGCCAGAATGATTTTTGGGTCATTCACCAGCGTGCGAGACAGGGCGACTCGCTGCTGTTGACCAACACTCATTTCTGAAGGTTTGTGATTGAGCCGTTCGCCCAATCCGAAGCGTTGCAGCATCGCCGTCGCCAGGTCAATCTGATGTTCGCGAGAGACTCCGTTCAGAGCCAGAGGAATCTGCACGTTTTGGACGGCCGTCAGATACGGAATCAGATTGAAGGTCTGAAAGACGAAGCCCATTCGTTCGCGACGAATCGCTGAGCGGACCGCAATGGACTGTTCATAGACTGACGTATCATCCAACCAAATCCGACCAGAGGTTGGCGACAGCATTCCTCCGAGAAGTGACAACAGAGTCGTCTTGCCGCTGCCGCTGGGCCCAACGACGGCAACATACTCACCACTCGCAACTCGCAGTTCCGGACACTGCAACGCGGTGACCGTTTGACCGTGACGAACATAGGTTCTGGTCACATTTTCAAGTTTGATCATGAGTCACAACTCCTGAAAGCAGAGACATGGATCCAGCTTCGATGCTTGTCGAGCCGGCCAGTAAGCCGCAAGGACCGCCACTAGCGTCGCTGCACCGATTGCACTGATCGCCAGGCTCGGCAGCGGAGTGACAGCGACACCAGCCCACTGTGGTCCAGCGACCATCGCTGTGACAAGTCCTAGAATGCAGCCCACGGTTCCCGCGATGACGCCCAGAACTAACGCCTTCAACAGAAACATACGCTGGACGAACCCGGGAGTCGCTCCGATGGCCATCAGCGTCCCGATTTCTCGACGTCGCTCACGTACATTTGCAGCGATCGCGCTGGCGAGACTGGCTCCGCCGACAACGACAAGAATTCCCAGAACAAACCAGGACGTTCCGGACATCAGTCGGTTCACACCCACCTGAGTTTGCACAACCTGTGAAACCGTGACCACCCGAGCGTTGGGAAGCAGCTTGCTCAGTTCCGGAACAAGTTCGCCAGCCGCATCTTCGCAGCATCCAATGACTTCAATCGCGCTGACTACTTCGCCGACTTTGGCGAG
>JANMEV010000457.1:0-8245 GCA_031377305.1 Planctomycetota bacterium
GTTTGACGCCGGTCCAAACATGCCGGTGCTCTTGGCGGAGACGGAGCCCTTCGTTTTTGCGGTGATGTTCACCACCGGGGACGTTACCGCCCCATTGATAACGACCGTCGCCGAATGTGTGCCACTGTTCGCCGCACTAAGAGCCTGTGTATTGATCGTGCCCAGATCCGATTCCGCTGCCAGCGTCAGCGACCCGGCGGATTCAACCGTCACTCCTGCATTGACTGTGATCGACTCGGCGAGAATCGACAGCGTCCCAGACGTCCGGCTGACGTTGGTGTTGCCAGTGAACGTCACGACGTCATTGCCGCCCAATCCCGTAAACGAAATATTGTCGTCAAGTCCGCCCGTCAGCCCGCTGGTGTTGATGCGGATGTTGTCGGCGGCGTTCGATCCGTTGATGACAACATCCGTAACCGCTCCGCTGATATCAAAAAGAGCCAGTTGAGCTGGAATCGCGGCCTGGTCTTTCAGGATCAGATGATCCTGACCGACGATCTTTATCGCTTCCAGGGTAAACGGTCCACTATACGACGACAGTTCGATCGTCACCGTAGACAGGAGAACCCTCACCTCGAGTGCTTCCATCGCGGAAATGACCTGCTTCGATTTCGCACGGCCACTCGGCTTCTGGCCGCGTTTGGCACTCTTGTCATCGGTCGCGAAGATTGATGACAGCCACGGAACAAGTCCGCCGGGCTGTTCTTGAGTTTGATTTCTGCGTCGACTCTTCCGATTTTTACCAAACGAAAAATCAAAAACCATGGTGTCAGTTCCAAATAGGCCCGAAGTTGCACGCTCAGTGCCCACCGCTGCGTCAAGTAGGCGCGCGGACCGACACGTGTGCGTCTTTAACTGGAACTAACCTCGACCGATTTTGCGGGCTTCTACAATGCGGCGGGCGAAAAACGACTCGTCGGATCAATTCCGATCGGCGTTAACTGCCGGACTTCTCACTGGGTAGGGTTTGTCAGCAAATGATCAGCATCGAATGACGATTTCGTGTGAAATTTAATCAAGTCACAGTGCGACGATCATGCATCATTCGGATAGTGCGTCGATGGGTGGCCGAACATCAAAAAACACCGTAGATGCCGTGCTTTAAGAATTCAACCCGACCGTTATTGACAATGTAATCTATCCCGACGTCGTAGCGCAGATGATCAAGGTGGCTTTGGCGTTCATTGATGAATTGGACGAAGTCAGCGGGATACTGCTGCCAGTTCAGAAAGAACAGTAGTTGCTCGACGTCGATTCCGGAAAAGTAGATCGTGTCGCAGGTTCGTTTGTTGGCCAGGCAGATTGTGTGACAGTTCGTTAACTCCGGGCGATAAAGTTGTTCGATCGGAAGGCTCCAGGATTCCGAGAACACTGAGCACTTCAACTTATCAACGATCTCCTTCTGATGTCGCTGAGCGTCGAAGAAGAAGTAAAAGTTCTCGAGCTGTCGGCAGTGTCGGGTGAACTCATAGGCAATGCCCGACGACACATCGCTGCCCGGGTTTCCGATGTAAACATGCACGGAATCCATCGTCCCGTGGTTTGCAGCGGCTTGTTCTGTCAGGTCGAACGAGAACATGAAATATGGGATCTCAGGATTCACCGTTTTGGGCAGTCTCAATTGACCGCCGCAGGCCGTAACAAGCCGGTGTATCGAAACAACTCGATCCTGTCGTGCATAGTCATAGATGTAAACTTCCAGAGCCCACTGTCCGGCGATTTGCTTGATACCATACACACTTCGAAAGTCGCCGATGCCGCGCTGAATGGTTCGCACAGTTTCGCAAACCCATTCGCCATGTGGCATCTCGGCAATCGCTCGAAACAAAAGTGTGCTCGGTCGCAGCTTGCCAACGCCCGGATTCGGTGGCTGATAGGACCAGTGGCAGTAGTTGAAGTACGGATCGCCGGGCCTCATGCGTTCGTCGAGCAGAGCAGGCGGAAGCGATATGAGCACAGGAGTTTCCACTAAACTAAGAATGTTGACGGGAGTTGACTGACACCTGAGGGCGATTTGTGGAAACTTCGGACTCGTTATTTCGTTTTGTTGAATTCAGTGACCGACATGCCTTGATGCCGCAGTCTATTTCAGAACTTGAATCTTTCGCAACGTGGGGATTGAATGACCTTCGGCAGTGGGCTGCAGGCCGCGCGCTTTCGTACGGCTTTGAGCGATCCGTGCGACTGCAGCAGAACACATTTGAGATTCGCCGCGGGCTGTTTTCGTTCAGCGTGAAGGAAATTGGAGGCAGCGCTGCTGCTGAAGTTGTCGCGATATGCAGAGCGATGCGTGTTCCAGAGCGACTTGTGCCGAGTCTCTCGCGGTTTTTCCCGGCGGCCGCGTTCGTCCATTTTGGATTCGAACATGCAGGACCTGCGATGATCGGCAAGTGTTATCTGGAGTTGCCGGCTCCGGCTCCTGATACGGCATTGGTCTCGGGGCGACTCCAGTTTCTAGGGTTCAAGTGGTCGACGAACGACGCGTCAGTTGCTGTCGTGACGCGATATCGATCACTGTCAATTTCCAGTTGGAATACTGCCACTGAGTTGATGCTCGCGAACACAGGAACATCTCTGCGGCCCGCGATGCTGAAGCTGATGAGCCGCCATCGAACCGTTGAGTCTTGCAATTACGATGGACTGAGTCTGCTGGAGATCGAGGAAGAAGGCAGTGACCGTCGCTCCTATGATCTTAACGTCTACAACCTTGGCCTTTCAGTGTCGACGTTTGCAGAAGCCCTCCATGATGCTGCGAAAACTCTGAACCTGAAACTCGAGACGGTGAACCATTGGCTTGATGCCAACGCGACTGCTCCAGTAGGACACATTGCAACCGGTCTTGGGCGAGATCAGCAGTCGTTTGTGACCGTCTACTGTGATCCCAGGCGAGCCGAAACGATCATGAATGGGACCTCGAGCTGAATCGTTGTGACGCTCACGTCACAGAACCCGGCCGCAGTCAGCAGTGATGTATAGAACTCTGGCCGACGATAGGATCGAAAGAACAGCAGTACCGGCAATAGGCCGTACGGCATCGAGTGCAGACTGATGTCCCAAAGTTGTCGCTCAAAAATCAGGATGCGACCCCCGGCTGGCAAAGCCTCAAAACTTTTCCTGATGAGCACCTCAACCAGTTGATCGGGCCAGTCGTGGAGCACCGATTTGAAACTGATCAGGTCATAGCCGAGTGGTAACGCATCATCGACAAAGTGCAGGGGCTGAAACCGGATGCGCGAGGCTTCGGCAAACGGCGCAACGTGTCGGGCTCCCACATGGCAGACGACGGGCAAATCCACAACCGTGGCGTTTAGGGCAGAATTTCGGCGGCAGACCTGAATTGCGAACTCACCGCTGTTTCCTCCCAGATCCAGCATGCGGTGATGCTCGGCAAACGGAAAATGATTGCAACATACCGGGGCTTCGTAGCGAGTCAGCATCGTCGTGAGCTGCATCCAGCGTGACGTCCGAAGACAATTCTCTGGCGTGACTTCATAACAGCGACTGTAGTCGAACAGCTCAAACAGCTTCGACGTCGACATGAACTCTTCGGAGGAACTCAGCAGTTGCGGCAATCTCGCAAAAAAGTCAGGAGCAACGAGTTCCGAAAACTGCAGCTTTGTCTGCAACAGGTCCCGGTACTTCAGTGCTGCCTTGAATCCCGGCGTCAGAGCAACATCCGGCGAGCGGGGGACGTCAGTCCCCTGATTCTCCGCATGCGAGTCACTCAATGTTCCTTCTGCAACGGTCAAAACACCAGCCTTCTTTAAAAGCTCAAGCAGAAACCGAGCACCAGCGGCGTCGCAGGACAAGTTTCGGAACAACTGTGACTGCGCGACGACGTCGCGTGCAGCGAGTCGATCAATGATCCCGAGGTCGAATGCCGCCTGCAGAGTTCGGGCCTGCAGAGCATCGTGAAGGAATGGCTCGATGATAAGGTAGTCGGTGGACATGTTGTCGGCTCTAAGCGGATTTCTGGAGTCCGCTCTGAGCGGTATGAATCCAGTCCAGCAACTCTTCATGCAAAGGAAGATCTTTCAGCGCAGCTTCATTCGATTTCAGAAGCGATCGAAGACCCTGCTGAATCATCGCTGGGTCCGCTGCTCGCGCATGAACTGTTGGATTGGCAGGCAGACGACCACATCCGGCAAGCAAAGAGTGATACTCGGACTCTGCGAAGGCTTCGGGAGCAAGCAACCCGACGGTTCCGGACGCTTCGTACAAAGCCAGTCGTTGTTTGATCTTTGAAGATGACGGTGACTGGCTCGCGGCGCGCCAGAAGGGCGAATCCACGCGTTTGCTCAGCGAGTAGTGGAGTTGGGCGAAGTCACCAATTTCGTCGACGGCCATGCCCATCCGCTCGTTGTAGTAGTCGACACTCGCTCTGTTGGCGGATCGTTCAGGAAACAGCTCCATGAACATTTCAATGCCCAGCAGGCAGAGATGTCGACCGGCGGAGACCAAAGGATCCATTTGGCAGGCCGCCGTGCCGAGAACCAGGAGATTGTCTCGCCAAAATTTCGTCTGGCGACCGCACGGAGTCGGGGAAAAGGCTGGAGTCATTTCATCGACAGCGGGTATGCCATCCATCAGCAATGATTCTCGCAGTTGCTGCCATGCGACATCGTCTGGAGCAAACTGGGATGCAAAGCTGTAGCCAACGTCGATCGATTTGGCGAGATGCATTTGCCACGACCATCCGGCTTCGAGTCCCGTGATGCGAGAGAACGGCGGTACCTGGCGTCGGCCTGGCAGGCGAACAGAGATCCTCCGATCGCAAAGAAAGCGATCGCTCAACGACTCGTGCGAATCGGCAGCAACCGCTCTCATCAGTTGAGCATCGCTTCCCGTGCAGTCGACAAAGAAATCACCCGCGACGGCCGAACCTGTCGTGAGTTTAAGCTGAGCCACTCCTCCACGCCCGTTGGAAGCTACGGATGCGACGTCGCCTGCAATCTCTTCTACACCGGCGGCCAGTGAGATTTGTCGCAGCCATGCTGCGAAGTCGTTTCCATCAAAATGAAACGCATACGCGCCAGACTGAGAAATCGACGACGGGCCTGAAAATCCATACGGACTTTTCCCGGCCAGCGACGCTCCCCAGTTCAGCGAATATGAATGGAGCGGTCGAAGCAGACGACCGGCTGAGCGTTCGGCAAACCACACATCGAACAGTGATATTCCCGAGGAGCGATTTGCAACGGAATTGAGCGGTTTCCAAAAATCGCGTTCAGTCTGAACCCAGTCCGAAAACTGAGTGGCCAGATGATACGTTCCCTGCGTTTGATGCATCATTTGGTGTTCGTCGATCTGCAGGTTGTTCAGTAATCCACGCAACGACGGAAGTGAGGACTCACCAGGAAATTCACCTTGCGGCTGACCGCTGGAGACGACCGTGATCCTGCAGTCCAGTCTCCCGAACTGTCGGCCAAGATAGGCCGCCGCCATCCAAGCCGACTCATTGTTACCGACAATGACGACTCGCTTGGGAAGTCTGCCAGCGAATGCTTCAGGACGTGGCTTGGGCGTGCTTGTCATGGTAATGTGCCTCTTTGAAACTCAACCAGTCTATACTCTGGTATGACGTTCGGTCTGTTGATGCGATTCTAAATTTGAGCCACAAGGCGCTAGCCGCGGGTGAATGTCAGAGAAACAAAGGGAAGACAACCGCGGCTAGCGCCTTGCGGCTCACGACGCGGGCTTGTACTTTTGTGGCAAACGCTGCAAAAACTCCGAGCAGACATCCAGCGGCGTTGCCCGGCCATCGATTGTCAGCTCCGACTGATCGCGAACTCTTTGTCGCTGCATATCGAACAATTTGCGAGTCGTCGTTAGATAGCCTCTGCAGAACTTCTCGATCCATCGAAGTCCATCGACGGCGTTGGTATTCGCAGCAGACCTTTGCTGGCTCAGTTGAGCCACTTTTCGGGCCAGAGCGACATCTGCCGGAACATCGATCCAGCATTGATAGTCGATCCACAGTGCGAGTTCAGGATGCAACCGACCGAAATGCGTCTCCAGCAAGATGACTGGTCGGCTACCCCGTCCTTTCGTACTCGGCGAGCGGGGGACGTCAGTCCCCTGATGCGTTGTTGTTGAACGATCCGGACACAATGCCGCTAGTTGCCCTATCAGCGCCGACAAATCGAATTCGCCAACATTCGCGCCTCGGTTCCACCAGGCGTCGATCTCATCAAGTGATCGTTCGGTGGTCCTGTTGAAGTCGTCTTCATGAAGCGACAGGCAATCCGGCAGCGCAGCGGCGATGTTTTCCACGGCTGTCGTTTTGCCGCTTCCCATCGTGCCACAGATTGCGATCACCCAAGTCATCGTGATTGAACCTCCTGTTCATCAGCCGCAAGGCGCTAGCGGCGGGTGTTCTCCTTTGCTTTCAAACATTCACCTGCAGCTAGCGCTTTGCGGCTCAAACTACCAGTCATTCTTCTTTCAGGCCGCTCAAGTATTCATACCTCAGTCCGCCGTTCTGATGCAACCAGCGGAGCACCATTGCCGATCGAGCCGCGGGGTCGCTGGGATCGTGATCTTTTGTATGTTTCTTTGAAACGATGTAGTCGTACATGGGCCGCGTGTTTTCAGTGGCGTCCATCAGTCGAAGATCCGCAAATCCAAGCTCCAGGCAAATCGACGTAACGGTTCCGTCAAGAGTCCACGGATCGGGCCATGGGCCATAACCGTCGTTGAGCAGTGCCTGAATCATGAAGCGAGGAGTGCTCGAGGTTGCGGGCGAATCGGTCAGCCTGATGTCGGATGCCGCGAATCGGCCGCCTGGTTTTAGCACTCGATGAACTTCCTTAAGAAATGTTCTGCGTGAAGAAAAATGGAACATGGCTTCAACGCAGAACACTCGATCAAATGAATTGTCGGCGAACGGCAACTCACAGGCATCCGCTTCCTGCCAGCGAATTGAGTTCTGTGATTTGGACCGCAGTCGCTGGCAAATGTCCAACTGGCGAGGATCGATGTTAATGCCCGTCAGATTCATGTCCGTAAACTGGTAATCGATGCATTCAATCAGTCCACCGAATCCGCAGCCGACGTCCAGTACCGACTGTCCGGAGCGGACCATGGCCATTTCGATCATCACATCGTCAAGCCGCTGCTGAGCGATTCGGAAGCCGTCGGTCGCGGAGTCGGCCTGACCGGGTTCCGGGGCGAAATCCCAATGCCCCAGATGCGCGCAGCGTCCCGAGCGGCCGTGTTCCCAGGCGTCGATAAGGCGATCGAAGTAGACAGGAAGTGTTTGGGACATAGGGGCTGTGTGTGGGAATAGGGAATAGCGAATAGGGAATAGCAAACTAAACTCATCCCCAACAATAGACCGCGTTGCGATCGCGGGCGTGGGCCATGAAGCTGCAGGCGACCCACCTTGTGGTGTCGCCGATAACGGGTGTGACTCGATGCAGGTAGCGTCCGGAATCGACGATGATCATGTCGCCCGGACTTAGCGGGAAGGAGACCGATGAGAGCGTTGCGATGTCTGGTTTATTCGTGACAGCATCGTCACTCAACAGCGGTGAGTCCTGCGGTTCGACTCGGTAGTCGAAGACCTCGAGCAGTCCTCCATCGGCCGGTTTGCCGATGAGCAGTACCATGGAATACATGTGGCTTGAGACCAAAGTCGCAAGATGTTCATAGGCTGGCCGATGACTTTGTTCATTGTCGCAGTGAACCGGGATGTAGCCGCCTTCGCCATGGCCGCGAAACGTTGTCAGCATGTAGTTCTGATCGGGCTCCAGTCCCGGCGCTGCGCGATAGGGGCGTTTGCCGTCGAGTCGCGAAAGGAGTTTCATGAGATGCGAATCAATCCCGTTCGGGACTGGAAACAGATCGCGCATTTGCTGATGAAACAGCGCTGCGTCGCGGAAGTACGAATCTGGATCGGACTTCATTAGGTTCAGATTTTGACCATAGAACCACGACTTGAATTTCTCCGGAAACCACGTCTTCAGAAATGGAGGTTCGTGACGTTCCAGCCGCCCGACGATCTCATTCATCAACGCTGCCTTGTAGACGTTGCGAACGATGATGCCCGTCACCTGACCGGCTCGCAACTGCCCGATTGCAGAGGCGTGCAGATCCACATCCGCTGCGTTGATTTCAAGCAGTGTGAAAAAGGGTTTAGGTTGTCCGAGAAGTTGCATTGTTGTCATTTCAGGAACTGACAAGGCGAGCGGCAGGGCGTCAGCCCTTCGTGTCATATGCTGCGAGTGAACTCGGAGGGCTGACG
>JANMEV010000467.1:0-7995 GCA_031377305.1 Planctomycetota bacterium
GGAATGCGTTCCTCGGGAACTCGCACTTCGACCACCGCTTTTTCGCCGCTCGGGCGAATGACGCCGGTGAAGCTTTCTGTTTTTAGCATGCCGTGTACCTGCACAGGCACCTTGATTTCGACCGCGTCAGATTCTTCGTCCGTCAGAGCCTTCATGCGAATCGTGGTCAATCCGGAAGCAACAACATCCACAGTCCAGTTGATGCGAGTTTCGCCGCCAGCCGCGATCGTCACCGTTCGTTCAGCTTCATCCAGCAGTCTCAAATGTCCGCCTTCGTTTTCGATGACAACTTTGACAGACTTCTCGGAGGCCAAATAATTGTGTACCACAGCCGACAGCACGATCTGATCGCGTTCGGTGAAGAAGCGAGGCGTCTGTGGCCGGATGATCAGATCCTTGCTGCTGATGATGTCAGACGTGCCGGAACCAACTCGAGTGCCATCACCTATGGTCCAGGCTTTGATTTTCCACGTGGTCAGGTTATCGGGAACCTTAAAATTCACTTCGACAATGCCGTTCTCGTCGGCGACGCTGGATGCAACCCAGTAGGCTGTGTCTGCGAAGTTGGAACGCAGTGTCGGAGCGACTTCAGCTTCGCCTCCTGGAGACGCACCCGGAGCGGCACTGGCCTTAGCCATGAATCCAAGAGCAGCACCTTCCGCCGGTGCTGCATCCATTTCCATCGCAGCCATAGGTGCGGCCATAGACTCGCTCATCATTGCACGGCTGCGCATCATGCGGCCGCCGCCTCCGCCCATGCCGCCCATCATTCCGTAGCCACCGACACCCATCGACGGATCGTCTCCGAACAGCAACTGCATCGTGATTTCGTTGTCACGGAAAACCGGCCCCGAACCACGCTGCAGAGTTGACTGGATACTTGCATGATGCTGACGACGCACGTTCCAGAAGAAGCTGCGGATCTCGGGAATTTTACTCGCCGCGATGTACTCAAGACTCGCGTCGTACACGGACAGAACCGTGTTACCGATAAACGGCTTGCCATTCAGATCGGTCAGCTTCAACTTCACCGTCGCTTCTTCGCCCGGTCGATACTTCGTGGCGGAAGGCAGCACTTCGACATTCGCAATTCGCTGCTCAGGAGGAACCACGATTTCTCGCATCTCGCTATGCACTTTGCCATCGGCGATTGTCACGGCTTCGACAAAGATGTTCGGCATGTCGGTGCGTTCGATTGAGATCTCATGCACGGTGCTCTTGCCCTTCATGCGGAGCACGATCGGTTTCGCACAAAGACCATTCATCGGTCGCACGAACAGCAGAACCGTGCTGTTCGGCTTGTTCGTGTTGATCTGCAGACGCACCTTTTCGCCCGGTGCATATTCCTGTTTTTCAGTGATGAGTTCCAGGTCGTTGAAGTGATATCCGCCGCCATTGTCCGCGGGGCCTCGGACGAACAGCACGTAACCGCCTTCCATTTCGTGGCCTTCGCTGTCCGCGATTTTCACGCTGATTCGGAATTGTCCGGGGTCAGGCATGTTGATTTTCAGCGAACCGGAACCGTCGTCTTTCGTGGCGACGTCCCAAGCCTGAACGTAGGTTTCCACCGGCTTGTCGTTTTCATACTTCACAGAGAACAACGTCAGCTTGCCGCTGGCTTTCACTGGCTTGCCGTCCGGCGTGCGAGCCTGAAAGCCAACGTTGACCGTGTCACCCGTTTGGTAGTGGCCTCGATCGGTCCACGTAAACACCTTGAACGGATCGCGAGCCACGAGCACGCTGCCGTTGCCGATGATTGTGCGGCGAGACTTATCAACGACTTCGGCCGTGATGTTGTAGTTGTGATCGCTGTCACTGTGTGAGGCGAGCGCGGCAGCGGTGTCGATGTCGACAAGGAATGTGCCGTCTTCGCCAATCTGCGCGTCACCTTCGACGACGACTTCCGGAGGATCAGGGCTCCAGTTCCACCACGGGCGAATCGGACCAAAGCAACCCCATGATTTAAAGCCCGGATACCAATTGTATTCCGGAGCGAACCACCAATAGCCGGGCGAATACAACCAGTCCCAGCGAGCGACCGGATACCAGCGGCTGTCTTTCTTCGTGCGTTCGACTTTGTAATGCACCTTCGCTTCGGTGACAGGAGCGCCGAAGTAGTACTTGGCAATGATCTTTGCCTGAATCTTCTCGCCAAGCTTCACAGGCTTGTCCGGCGCTTCGATTCTTACTTCGTATTCCGGCTTGCGGTATTCTTCGACAACAAACGAACCGTTGCCGATCATGTTTCGCTGAGTCTGCGTCACGACTTTTGTAATGCCATTTTCTTCAACGGCAACGGACACCATCACTTCGTCGGCAATGCCGATAACGTACGTTCCCAGAGTTCCGTCAGCCGGAATAGTCCATTCGCCATCAACACCCGCCCAGCGATCGGTCTGCGCTTCGACCTCGTGAACGATGTCGCCCTTTGGATTGCGAATCTGGACCCAGCAGGCCTTGTCTGCGTAGCTGTTGTCGTCGGCATCGAAGCGAGGCTTGCGAGTCCAAAGACGGAACTTCACCGCATGGCCCGGTCGATACACGGGGCGATCGGTAATTGAATACACTTTGAGCGGGCTGTAATCCAGCGGCTGCAATTTCGCAGGATTCCATACGCCCATGAAGCCGTCATAGGCCAGGCGACCGTCCTTCGTGCGAGCAATCACGATCCACTGATTTTGCGGGATCAGATCTTTCGGATCGGGCGTGCTGAGACCATCCGCGTCGGTTCGACCGGCAAAGCGGTTGGTAAAGATTTCGTAGTTGCGATTTTGGCGATACTCCTGACGCCAGCCGAAGAACTCCAGGTCCGCTCGGTCAATCGGCGCGCCGGTGACGGCGTCGGCCACGAAGTACATTGTGCCATCTTCGACTCGCTTGCGGCTAATCGCGGTGTCGGCGACCCACAGCACAATGCGAGCATCGTTGCCATCTTTCATCTTCGCCGTGACCCAGTAGGCTCCAGCTTTCTGCAGCGGAGTTGTCACAGACTGCATCGCATCAAAGTGCTCCGCAGGCGGAGCCAGATCCAATTCCCACTTTGCGACTGACTTGTCGAGGTACTTTGCTTCGTCGTTTCGAATGAGCATCCAGCCGATGTTGTCGATCTGCAGTTTCGCACCGTCGAGTTGCTGTGGCTTGCTTTCGATATACTTGCGGACGTCGGTGAGCAGTTCGTCGATCTTGATCGGGCGAGCTTCAAACGTGGCCTTGCTGCCGTTGCGATAACGAAGATCAAACTTTGCCCCGGTCCCAGCGGGCTGCATGGATGTGCTTTCGATCTGCATCCAGTTCTTCACGATCTGGTCGATGCGAGCCTGCACGCCATTTTTGTCTTCGCCATCCGTCGCAAGCTTCTTCATTTCTCGAAGCAACTCGGCTGCCTGAGGATACTGATGGCGGTTCATGCGTTCGCCGATCAGCGATTCCAGAGCCTGCCGCTTCTCGCTGCCAGCTCGTGCAATCACAGCTTTCAGAATCACGATGTGATTGAATTCATCTGGCAGATTGAAACGCTTCACTCCGGTCGTCAGCTTTGCAATCGTCGCAGTATCGGGCAGCTTGTGAGCGGCCCATACATCCGCATCGACAGGCTTGTCACCGTCAGCATCTTCTGCGTTCGCCTGAATCACCGGCGGCCCGCCAATCGCCCCGGCACCGACTCCGAACTGTGACTGCAGAAACCCGACCCACTCGAGATCGATCTGGCTGCGTCGATTCGGCTGATTCTTCACCACCTGAGCCATCGCCCATCGCCAGCGTTCGCCGTCAGACTTTGCGGTGTTCCACGATTCCGGCAGCGAGTGATAGATTGGGTTGCCATCCTGATCCACCGGCGCGCCTTTGCCCGGCGAACCCCAGCCGCCGCGACCGTAGTAGCCATATTGACCACCTGCGGAGATTTCGAAGTCCGGCAGGACTTCCAGATTTGTCAGATCCTGCAGCTTCCAGGCTTCTCCGTGACGAGCACTGCTGATCTGGTTGCTCACTGTATGCCAAAGGTCGGCTCGTTGGTCTGCCGTCGCGTTGTCATCGTTCTCTGCCAGAGCAATCGCGGTCAGCAGCAACTGCAGCGATCTCACTCGATCCCGCGCGGCCACGCTGCCCCATTGCCCGCCGCCGCGATGCCCGCCGCGTTCAAACTTGCCTGCGATCACGAAGCCACCATTTTCGACTTCGCCCGAATAAACATTTGCCGCTTTGGCCAGCAGGCGGAAGTTGTTCTTATGAACCTCGACCGAACCTTCAATCAGCTCGTCGGCCTCATGGACCAGCCCGAGGTTATTCAGACAGACGATGGCAAACCCCAGATCGTCCGGCGCTGTCTTACCCGTATTCTCCGGATCCAGAGCCAGCTCACGATACAGCTTCAACGCATCGTTGAAGTTGTTTTCATCGTAAAGTTTCTTCGCCTGAGCTCGTTTGTCGGCCGGAGGTTGTTGCATGCTGGTTGCCATCAATCCCGTTGAACTCAAAACCACGACCGCCGCCAAACAACAAAGCGCATTGCGCATGGGAGACACCTTAACAGGAAGTAAACGATTCGCGACTTGAATCGCAGTCTGGACGGTACCCGATATGGAAGTCACCAACCAGATGAGTCCCCTGAACTCAGCGGGAAGACTGCGCATTGGCCGCAAAACCAACAGCCGAGCCATCAGCTCCAAAGTTCTGATTCTGATGGCGATCATTCAGACGCCGATGCCCCTGAGGCTGTTCCCGGAAACTTTTGCAGGGCACGCAGACAGCGTTCGAACTTATCTGCCGGAGGCGATTTTCTCCCCGCTTTTTCAGGGAAAAGCGAAGTTGTCAGAATTGTGTGAGGCGGTCTTCGGAAATGGGACGCTTCACGGCGTTCGTCGTCGGGTACTTACTGAAGGACTCACGTTTGAACCAGACCCGCGGTCCAGGTGCAGGCAATGCCCGTGATGATGACCGGCAGCCAGGCGGCGAGGTCAGCAGTAATCATTCCACCGCGTCCCATCGCAAAGCTGCATTCTGCGACTCCGTAAAACAGCCCGAGAACGGCTGAGCAGACTGCCATATTGGTGATCAGACTGTGTGATTCCTTTCTGAATACCAGGGGCAACGCGATTGCGATGTTCAGAAGGCACAGGATCGGACGAGTCATTCTCGAATGCAACGCCATGCTTTGACCTCGCACCGGCACGGGACCTGTGGATGGATTCTGAATCCGCTGGACCAACTGCATTGACGAGAGGAATCTCAGATTGCGTCCTCGGTTGTAGAGCTGATCAAAACTCACTTCGGAAACGACGAACACATCCTTGCCGTTGGCTAGAGGAATCACTCGCTGCTTCCCTTCCGGTGTCAGAATATCCGGGTCAAAAACGCCAGTGAGGTTCTCCAGCAACCATCCAGAGGGATGCTTCGATGTCTCCGGAATGAACCGAGCCTTTTCGGCTTTCAATTCACAACTCTGCGTCGTCAGTTCGGGTTCCGGCAGTGCAAAACTGGCACCAAGCAAAGTCTGAACGTCCACCAGAATCTGTTCACCATCGATATGCATCAGATGGTTGGAATAGTCGTAAACCGGATCGACCTTTTGTACCTGAGCCACTTTGCTTCCGCGTGGAGTTTGAAGCTGGACAGCGAGGTTAGGGATGATGAACTCCTGATTGACAATGAGCGCACCGTTCAGCAGTGCGGTCGCGAGCAACAGAGGTCTCAGAAGGCGAAACGCTGGAACTCCTGACGCAAGGATCGGATACGTTTCCGAGTTCTTTCGAAGCAGACCAAGCACAGTAATGACGGAAACCACAATCAGCATCGGTCCGGCAAGTTCGAAGAACTCGAACGCACGAAAGGCGTAAAACTCACCAATTCGGCTAAACAACTCGACGGCCGTAAGCTCCGTGCTGGGCAGTTTTGTTTTCGAATCGCCAGCGATGGCTGACATGACAGCCGCGGTCTTGTTTTCCTGAAACTCATCGATGTTTGTGAACAGGTCGATGACGATGTACAGCCCGTACGCCGCCACAAACAACACGCTAAACGTGTGAATGAGTCGGCCAAGCAGGTACCTGTCAAAGGTTGTAAACATGGGATGACAACGGAAAGCCGACGGAAGATGGGGTGGAACCGACGAAGGCTCCGCGAGGACCTCATGAAGTTCAGATGCATCAAAACGCCCGTTTCCCCAGGGCATTACAGTTCAGTTCAGACAAACAGGTCAAGACACGTTCTGCGGCTCGCCGTAGGATGGGCATTCCTGCCCGTCGAAACACGGTCGGACAGGAATGTCCAACCTTTTGATACGCCACACAGCTTTATGCCGCGGCTTTGAGGGGCGGAGCTTCGATTACCGAATTACCAACTAGCTCGCTCAGCAACAGTTCGGCCGTTCTTTGAGTCGCGCCGACGTTTGTCGCGTGGTCGGCCAGTCGGCTGATGACCTGTTTTCTGGCTGCGAGAGCCGCGGGGTTCTGCAGCCATTCGACAAGAACGGCCGTCATTCCCTGAATGTCTTTTTCGGGATCTCCGTTCGAGATGAATTCCGGCATAACCTCATCATCGGCAATCAGATTCGTCAGCGTGATGAATCGACACATCATCAGAAAACGCGAAAAGAAGCGGCCAATCGTGGGAACTCGGTACAGCACAACGCCCGGTTTGCGGCGAGCCAACAGTTCCAGACTGATGGAACCACTGACCATGAAACAGCAATCGGCCGATTCAATCACTTCTGGCGTTTTGCTCACAAAGTAGTGCAGCGGTGTCACCATGTTGACGTCGGATTCCAGTTCCCGACAACGATCCACGTGCTGCTGCTTGTAACTGCCAACAACCCAGCGAGCTTCCGGGACCGCGTCCGAAACGCGACGAATGACTTCCAGCATCACAGGCCAGTTTTTTTCGATTTCATGATTTCGCGAACCCGGCAGAACGGACACAATCCTGGCCTGAGTCGTCCCCTTCATCTTCTGCATCGCGGCGACATCCAGCTTACGCTCGGCGACCTCGTCGAAGAAAGGATGTCCCACCCAGGTTGTCTTGACGCCTCGGGATTTGTACCAGTCGTACTCAAAAGGCAACGCACAGATGACCTGATCGACCCACTTTCGAACTCGTTTGATTCGCCACGGAGCCCAGCCCCAGAGCTGCGGCGGCAGGTAATAGTAAACGGGGATGCCTCGCGTTTTGGCCGCTTTTGCGATCCACCAGTTGAAGCCGGGGAAGTCGATCAGCACTACGGCATCCGGCGGATTCTTGTCGAAGTGTTCTTCTGCTTGTTTAACCAGTCGCCGGAATTTAGCCAGCAACGGGATGACTCGCAGGAATCCCATGACGGCCATTTCCGTCAATTCGAAATGCAGGTCACAGCCAGCGTCTCGCATGTGAGGCCCGCCAAAACCTTCCCCAATGAAGCCGGATTGGCGATTCTGCAATTCACGAATGAGTATGGCGGCGTGCTGATCGCCACTGGGTTCGCCGGCCGAGAAAAAGATTTTCATGAAACGAATCCATTCGCTGTGCAGTCATCGCGGCACTTCCTGCCGACGGAGCGACCGATCTTCGGTCCCGCAGAGTTCATTTTGACACGATTGCCCGTTTTGGTCTAGACTTCCACTCGCAGCAGAGGATTTTGCTGCCACTGGCTGGCATTGTCGGCCGAGTTTTGGCTTGCGAGTACGTTCGGAAGCTGTCTGACAAGGATGTGATTATGAAAATCGTAGGCATCATTCCCGCTCGACTTCAGTCTTCTCGCCTGCCTCGCAAGCTGCTTTTAAAGATCACGGGCAAGCCGCTGATCCAATATGTGTGGGAAACAGCCTGCGAATGTCCCGACCTGCATGATGTGGTCATCGCCACGGACAGTGAAGAAATCGCCGACGTCGTGCATTCTTTCGGCGGCCGAGCTGAGATGACCGGGCACCACAACAGCGGGACCGATCGAATCGCTGAAGTGACACGGCGATGTTTCGCCGATGCCGATGCGATTGTGAACCTGCAGGGTGACGAACCCGAACTTGA
>JANMEV010000501.1:0-3653 GCA_031377305.1 Planctomycetota bacterium
TTTGTCCTGATCGATGTTCGCGAAGAAAGTGAATTCAACGCAGCTCGAATTCCCGGCGCAAAACACATCGGAAAGGGCGTGATCGAACGAGATATCGAAGAGATGATCCCCGACTTTGCAACGCCGATGGTTCTCTACTGCGGAGGCGGTTACCGATCTGCTCTGGCGGCCTGCAACCTTCAGTTGATGGGCTATTCAAACGTCATTTCGATGGACGGCGGTTTTCGAGGCTGGAAGGAAAGCGGCTTGGAAGTGGATACCACTCCGGGACATTCTCCGTCATGATGTTTTGTTGCTGCAGCAGTTCGATCGCCAGAATAATGCTGGTGAGTTCGTGAGTACTCATTCAAGAGTTCGGGCCGCGATGATAGTCATTGAATGACGGCGAACCCACGCCGTTTGCAAATTCATTTTTCCAGCATAAATCCCTCCTTGTTTTTCCCACCTCGGTAGAGTCGTCATGCAGCAGAACACGCCCTCGTTTGCCGTAAAGTTTGACGGCGAAGAACAATCGAACGCCGTTCGAAATCTGATCGCTGCTAACGAGCCGCATTCACTGAGAACATTCACACCCAGCCAGGCGGTGCTCGCCAGATCTGCGGGAGTTTTTCATTGGACTCCCGAAGGCAGGCGGCTGTTCGATTTTACTTCGGGCGTTCTCGTCGCAAATCTCGGGCATAATCCAAAACGCTGGATGTCACGATTCACAAAGTATCTTGGTTGGAATCCATCGCATCTGGATTCGGAAGACGACGGTTTCTTCCAGGCTGTTTCGCTCACCGCATACAACGCTATCACCGAACTTGAAGCACTCGCCAGCCAGCGACTGGTGGCCAATCTGCAGGCAAGTCCCGGCGGTGGTCGGCTCGATAGCGTCATCTGGGCCGCGTCTGGATCCGAGGCCGTTCAAAAGGCGCTCTGGGCATGTATGAAACGCGATCCGAAGCGTGAAGGTATCCTTGCGACTCGCTTTGGCTTTCACGGCAAGAAGGGGCTCAGCGGCGCCGTGACTGGATCGGAGACTGATTCGGATCGAGACCCACGAGTCCACTTCATCACTTTTCCGCGTGAGGAATGTTCGGACATCGATCATCCCGCGAAGCCATTCGATCCTGCCCCGTATCGTCAGGAACTGGAACTCATTTGGGCGAAGTCACAGGGCACAATTGGCTGTCTGATCACAGAACCGTACCTCGGCGGCGGTGGCAGCTATCATCCTCCAAAAGCTTACCTTCCGATGCTGCAGCAGTTTTGCCGCGAGCGCGACATTCTATTCATTCTGGATGAGGTTCAGTCCAATTTCGGCCGCACCGGTAAGATGTATGCGTTTGAATCGTACGGTATCGAGCCGGACTTCGTGTGCCTCGGAAAAGGCCTTGGAAATGGTGTCCCCGTCAGCGCGGCGGTTGGTCGGCGAGACGTCTGTGATCCAATGGGCTATGGCGCCACATCGGATACCTGGAGCGCGAATCCGTTATCATCAGCGGCCGTACTGGCGACGCTGGATGAATTCGAATCGACTGACATCCTGGAGCGAACTCGCCATCTGCATTCCATCTTTCTGAATGGACTGCGGCGGCTGAAGGACACCGGCCTCATCGTCAAAGTCCGAGGCGAAGGAATGGTGTTTGGAATCGAATGCGGGCCACATGGCGATCGAACTCCCAATCAGGTCGCCAACGCGATCGTCGAACGCAGCTATCGCGGAAATGAGAGCAACGACGGAATTCACCTGCTCGGCCCGCTTGCGAACTGCGTGATCCGAATCAGCCCGCCCATGTGCATCACCGACAACGATGCCGCTGCTTCTCTGCAATTGCTATTTGATTTTGTGAGCGACGTCGCGAAGCACTGATTTCGGCAATGCGGGAGGTTCGTAGAGAGTGTCTTTTGACGAACGGAGAGTCAGAAAGACCCCCGAAGCTCCGCAAAGCGATTTTGGTTTGAGTATGAATCGCCGCACTCTGAATCACCTTTTCTAGTCGATGTCAAAATGGTGGAACTCATGCCAGTTCTCAGCTATCCAGTCGACGAAACGAGTTCCATAGACCGCCCCGAGAATCCCACTCACCAGCATCGATCCGAAGCAAATCGACACGGGCAGCCAAAGCGTTTCTCTCTCGGAGACAATGACGGCGAAGAACATGCCGAAAGACACACATCCACTGGCCAACAATCCAAAAAAAGCCCCTCCGATAACCTGGGCCGTTTTCTCTGCGAGCTCCATCCGTTTTCTGCGTTCGTAGGCAGCAGATGGTTTGGTCATGGGCGGTATGGGCATTGGAGACGCCTGTAGTCGTGGACAAGTCGCGATTCCCTGCACATACACGAAATCGAGGTGACGCGATGAATAACGGTTGAAGTCCGGTTCGGATCACAAAAAAACATCTTTGCGCAATAAAAAGGCCGTCCAACGTTGCCATTGGACGGCCCGGGAGGATTGATCAAGGGATTGCTCCCGAGATCAGCAGTGACTCCCAATTCCAGCCAAGGCCGCACGAACCGGACGAGCCGAAACATACGACATGACTGGCTTCAAAAAACCTTTGCTCACACAGGTCCAAAAGAGCGGTTCCAAACCGCGTGGAATGGAGTCCCGCCATTCACGCCAATTAGACCTTCACACCCTTGACGGTCCGAATGATCTCAGCGGCGACCTTGTAGGGATCCGCGTTCGATGCAGGACGACGGTCTTCCAGCCAGCCCTTCCAGCCGTTCTGAACGGTAGCGACTGGAATTCGGATCGAGGCACCACGGTCTGAAACGCCGAAGCTGAACTTGTCGATCGACTGAGTTTCGTGCTTGCCGGTCAAACGCAAGTGATTGTCAGCACCGTACACAGAGATATGTTCTTTGATTCGCGGAGCGAAAGCCGAACAGATCTTCTCGTAGGTTTCCTTGCTGCCGCATGTTCGCAAAACGTTGTTCGAGAAGTTTGCGTGCATTCCGGATCCGTTCCAATCAGTATCACCCAGTGGCTTGCAGTGCCAGTTGATGGTCAGATTGAACTTTTCAGCAGCTCGTTCGAGCATGTAGCGAGCAACCCAAACCTCGTCCCCAGCGCGCTTCGCGCCTTTGGCGAAGATCTGGAATTCCCACTGACCGGTCGCAACTTCCGCGTTGATACCTTCAATATTGATTCCCGCCTGAATACACAGGTCGAGGTGTTCTTCGATCAGTTCTCGGCCAAACGCGTTCTTCGCTCCCACTGAGCAGTAGTACGGGCCTTGAGGAGCAGGGTAACCGCCAACTGGGAAACCGAGAGGCATGTTGGTTTCGCGATCCCACAGGAAGTATTCCTGTTCAAACCCGAACCAGAAATCGCCATCGTCTTCAATCGTTGCGCGGCCGTTGCTCTCGTGGACTGAGTTATCTGGATTCAAGACTTCAGTCATTACCAGAAATGCATCGACGCGAGCTGGGTCTGGGAAGATGGCGACCGGCTGCAGCAAGCAGTCAGACGATCCACCTGGTGCCTGATTGGTTGAGCTTCCATCGAAGCACCAAACAGGACACTCTTCCAAAGTGCCACCAAAGTCTTTGACAATCTTGGTTTTTGAACGCAGCACCTGAGTGGGTTTAGTGCCGTCCAGCCAGATGTATTCCAATTTCGACTTCGACATTCTCTGCTAACTCCTCCCGGAAAAATCGTG
>JANMEV010000516.1:0-26718 GCA_031377305.1 Planctomycetota bacterium
CTTCAACTGCTCAGCGAGGACACTGCCAGGCCGCCTTTCTTTTCGGGGCCGGTCGCTCGAACTATCGCCACCGCCGAAGATGCCGCTCTGAATGATGTGTGCCATGTCGGCTCTCGATGTTACGCCGTGGGCGAACGAGGTGTCATCTGTCTTTCCGACGATGGTGGAGAGACCTGGACGACTCATTTCGTGCCGTTCGAATGCAGCCTGAAATCAGTTTGCTTCCTGACAAACGCGATTGGCTGGGTGGCAGGAGTCCGTGTACTCGACGGTACGTCTCGGCAGTCGGCCGTGCTTCTGCACACACGTGATGGAGGCCAGACCTGGCAGGACATTGGGGCATCTCTTTCGGAAGTCGGCAATCCACTGCCTGTTCCAACGGCCTCACTGCCGGGAATCGTACACGTTCAATTCTTCGGACTGGAAACTGCCGTTGCACTGACACTTCCAAATGCCAATCGCGGCGGCGATGGTATCTTCAGATCGAACGACTCGGGACAAACCTGGACAGCGATTCCTCCCGATCAGCGCGGCGGGCCGTGGACAGCGGCTCACTTTCTGAGCGAGTCGGACGGAGTTTTCGTTGGCGCGCATCAATCATATGGAGTGCTGGTTGCGAACCAGGCGGTCGTTGTGAACGCCGCTCAAGCAACACTTCGACAGATGCGAGGCGTCTCGTTGAGTCCGGACGGAGAAGGCTGGATCGTCGGCGACGGTGCTTCCATTTTGACGACCTCCAATGCCGGCGTGACATGGCAGCCACCGGGAAATGAGATTTCGACGTCCATCGCGGAGCTGGTCGACCTTCACACCGTGGCCCATCAGGACTCCGTCGTTCTTCTGGCAGGGAATCCGGGTGGATTTGTCCTGCGATCCGAGTCTGCCGGAAACGAATGGAAGTCTCACCCAATTCCGGCAACGGGGCGAATCAATCGGCTTCGATTTCTCACGGAGACAGACGTTATTGCTGTTGGAAGTCTCGGTCAGATTCTGCGTTCGTCCGACGCGGGAGTCTCCTGGCGATCCGTTCGATCCGCAGAATTCCGGGCCGGAATCTTAAACATCGTGACAGATGCTAATCACACCGCATGGCAGTTGCTGGCATCCGCGTCCGGCGAAGACGGAGTTCGCTCAACGGTACTCCAGTTCTCTCAACCACTGGACCTTAGCCGCAGCGAAATCAACGATGGACCGACGGCGATGAACATGCGAACTCAACAGGCTGTGACCCAACTCGGAGGAAACGACATCGCATCCGACTGGCTGTTTCCGCGAACAAAACCCGAGCATCATCGATCTTCCGAGCAGCTCATCGCGGAATGGAATCGCCAAACGGACGGTCGATTGCGACGCATGCTGCCTCTTCGTCTGGCTCGCGATATTCGTAATTGGCGACCGACGGTTATTGTCATTGAACCCACGTCGGATGACGACGCGGTGGCCGCCATACTTCGCGATGTGGTGCCACAAGCCGTCCGCATGGCAGGAGCCGACAGTGAGAATGAAGAAACCATCGCATTGTCGCGAGTCGGCCTGGCTCCGTGGTCCGCGGACAGAATTGTCGCTCGAGTGACGGCCGATCGAACAGCACCACTGTCGTTCGACGACACAGATCTTCTCGCATCCTGTGGAACCACCATCGGCCTCCTTTGCGACGCAACCGCTCGCACGTTGTCTAACGGAGAATCTTCACATTTTCCATCACGAAGCCGAGCTGGTTACGAGGTTCTCTACGACACTAATGACTCAGCGGCCATCACAAAACTCTTTATGGGTCTCGAACACACTCTGACGCCTGAATCGCGCCGTCACAATACGGCTCGGTCTCGCGAAGACCTTGAATCGCTCCGGGATACACTTCAGGCAGCGCAAGTGGAATCGTCAGCCTTGACAGGTCACCTGACGATGAACGGATCCGAAGGCTCGTTGGAAGGCCAGCTTCGAGGGATCGGCGAGAATTTACCGCAGACGCTCGCGTTGAAGCAACTGCGAGACCTCGCCAGTTTGAATCTGCAGCGCAACAACATGGAAGGCCATCTTGCCGTTCAACAGGAAATCACCCGTCGCTTTCCTGGTTCCGAAGACGCTCGCGCGGCTGCAGAAATGCTGTTTCTGTTTTATTCCTCGGCGGAAGCTCGGCACTATCGCATTCGTACGCAGTTCAAACCGTCAAACCAAACTCAAAGGAGAAACCCTGGCGCGGGACCCAGCGGAATCTCAGACCCAACGGACAGTTTGAGCGTCTCGATAAAGCCCGTTGAACAACGCCCGGAGATGCAGTCGTTGCCATCAGGGGCTGGAAACCAGTTTGCGGCACTGCACGAGCGATGGGATGGCCACGCAGCGACGGCGTTGAAGATCCTTTCGGAGCAAAACGCGCAAGAGGAGGGGAGTCGCGAAATCAGCCCGCTCGTTCGACTTCGAGTCGCCGCGAATCTTCGCAATCAGGACCGCAATGGAGACCAGAGCAACATCCTTTCCGAAGTCAGCCAGCGAATCGACGCGTTCGGGATCTTTGCACGATCGGAAATGCAGGCGACTGCGGCTCCCACAGGTCCGTTGCCCGTCTTCAATCTTCCCCGCCGAAGCTCGCGACCATTTCTGGACGGCAAACTCACCGACTCAATCTGGGAGGAAGCGATCGAAATTCCGCTGGCCTCGTTTAAGCAGCGCAGCGAAACCGAGGAGGGAGTGCAGATTTCGAACGCTCGCCTGCTGGATGAAAGCAACGCCTCCAGCCTCGCGATGATCGCCTGGGACGACCAGTTTCTGTACGTATCGGCCCGACTTGAACGCGCGTCGCAAAAGCCCAATCCGATAGAACAGGCGACTCATCGCAGTCACGATGCACCGCACGACAATCGAGATCGGCTTGAATTCGAATTTGATACCGATCGAGATTTCAGCACGTCTTTCCAGTTCTGTGTTGATGAATCCGGGCTGACCAGCGAACGATGCTGGATGCTGGAGAGGTGGAATCCAGAATGGTTTGTGGCCATCGATTCTGACGATTCCACGTGGCGGCTTGAGGCGGCTGTTCCTCTCGCCGAACTTGGTTCGCCGATCGCAAAACCTGGCGATCTGTGGGTGGTAAGGCTGCGTCGCATCATCCCCGGCGTACTGCAACACGAACTCGTTTCGACAAGCAATTCCGTTTCAACAAACGGCACGGGACTGATTCGCTTCATTCGCCCAAAGATTCTGTCCGGAAAATAGCCAAACGAGTTGGTGGGAGAGTGGTAAGTGGTTGCAGGAGAAAGCCGCTATTCGCTGCTCGCTATTTACCATTTATTATTCACCATTTACCACTTCCCCAACGCATCTCCCGCGTGCCTTTAATCCAGCACGGACTCCTCAGAGTACTGCGAATCGCTTTCGTCAAACACCGACCGATGCGTCGTCATGTCCAGTTCCCAGATAGAATCCATCCGTGAACTGTCGCTATCGTCATCGGGAAACTGATATCCCGAAAAGATGCCCGGCTCTTCCTGCTTTATTGTCAACTCCTGTGGAGCCTGCTCGGCTAACTCTCTGATCAGCAGAATGCCGGGACACGGCACATCGTGGCCTTTTACCTGCACTCGCAGTTCCGGCCATGCGCTCGATCGCGTCAGAATTTCGCAACCGGCTGGCATCGCCAACATCGTATCTCCCGGCATTGCAGGACCAGCGCAGGGATGCCAAAAAATGGGCGTTGGTGCCTGAAGCCGAAACTCAGAGGCCGGCGTCAACTGATGTTCGGATGCACGATAGCCAATCACGTCGGCCTGATCGCACAGCTGCCACTCTGACGAAAGTCCCAGCTTTTCATAGATACGCCTGACCTTTAGCCAGACGTCGTTTAACACTTGATCATGTTTGGAAAAGTACATTCCTGTGCCATGCATCAGCACGGCCTTTTGATGGGCTGCCCAAAGGTCCTGCGGCACAGAATTCAAGCAGATTGTTCGCGACACGGCGACATGCAGGCCCCAGCGGCGAGCCACACACGAAACCGTTGCATAAAACTCAATGGGATCCTCGCCGTAACTCCAGTGGCGATATCGGATGTTGCGACCGTCAGCACAAACCTGAATTCGAACCGGAGTCACGGTGCGGCGCAACAGGCGATGGCTCAGCTCTCCGGCAACGGCGGCTTCTGTCACGCCTCTTCGAATCTGACTGGCAGTCACTTCGACTGCATGCACAACGACCTTACTCAGCTTCCGAAGTCGATCCACTTCAAGGTCAGTCATCGGTAAACGCAACTGACTCATTCGCTTTGCCGCGTTCTTCGTCGACTCCGCGCCGGAGTCGCTTACCACTTTGCGACCGCGACAAAGGTCTTCTACCAACGCACAGTGTGGCTGAAACCACTCTCGCTGTTTAAGCTGAAATCCCAGGCCAAATGCTTCACGCTCAAACAACTGCGCCGAGTCCACCGCATTGGTGGCAAACAACCTTGCATCTTCCGTGACAAACACGCTGGTGTGGCAACTGTCGGAACCACATCGAGTCAAATCTGCGCCGGCAGTAAACCAGGCAATGTTCGCCGGATCCTGAAACAGCACGGCATCAGCCCCGATGGACGCAAGGTACTCGCGAACACGAGTGTGTTTCTCTTCGACGTCCGCCACGCGTCGCTTATCCTGTATCAGACAACGGCGGCGCGATGCTTCATCCATGCTGCCAGCGCTCATTCTGAAACACTCCTGCGAAGCCGTTATTCGACGTTTCGATCTCGTGCAATCGTTGGAGCCCATGCCTTCCAATGCGACGCACACCCTGAGTGACAAGTCCACGTCGAGAGACGCTCTCGAAATGCGATATCAAATTTCTACGCGGAAAACTCTACAAGGACAACCGCCGGAAGGCCTTCCCGACTCAAAAACTATAACGTCCGTGTCGTTCAGGCGATGGTCAAATTTCGCCATTCTGCCCTCGAACACTGCTGGTGCACCGTTTGTGAGGGTTCTGAGGACTCAAAAACGTGCGGAAACGTGTCGTTTTGACACGCCTTTCATGTATCTCGATCTGCTTTGCAAAACGGTGAACGATTCTCAATGTCTGTCGTTCAGGACTACAATCCCGCGAACTCCACCGCATGCCTCACTACACCTGACGCTGCAGCCATTCACTGAATCTCCAAAAAACGTCAACAGGTCTTGCTGAAATGAAGTTTTTCCTCCGCACGACGATGCCACATAATTCTGCATTCGTGCAATGCGTTCTCACAAGCTTTCTGGTACTGCTGTGCGCGTCCGGCAACGAGGTCTCAGCACAACCTCAAGTCTACCGGGATCGCGTTGAACCGCATTGGTTCGCGAATCAGTCGCGGCTATGGTATCGAAACGACCTTTCGAACGAGGCACGAGACTTCATCGTCGTAGATGCGATCGCTGGTACTCGGGAACCGGCGTTCGATCATGCGGCTGTTGCCGTTCAGATCTCGGCTTTGCTCAAGCGAGAAGTGACGGTCGCTCAGTTGCCGGTTGAAAAGCTGGAGTGGAGCGACGACCTTTCTACCGTCACGCTGATGGGAAAAGAAGGTACATTCCTGTGGAATTTTGCCAGTTCAAAACTCTCGGCCTCAGAATCAGCGTCCGAAAGCGAAACCTTCGAACTCTTTCTGCCTGCGCGAGGGTCAGCGGCCAATGGGGAAGAGACAGAGATTATCGTTGTCAATGAGCTCGACCATCCCGTTCAGATCTTGTGGATCGATGCGACTCTCGCGTCAAAACAGTATGCAACTGTTGGCGCCGGAGGTACTCACAGACAGCATACATTTGCCGGTCACGTCTGGCTGTTTCGAAACGAGGACGGATCTGATGTCGGATGTGTGGAAGCTGGCCGGACCCCGACAAAGGTGACTCTAAATGAGAAGACTGCGGAATCCGTTCGCCGGTCCGAACGTCGCAGGAATCGACCGGGTCGAGGCCGCCGTAACACAGATCAGCCCACCAATCCTCCTTCACCGGACGGCCGCTTCTCCGTCTTCATTAAAGAGCACAACATTTGGCTCAATACACCAGCGGAAGACTCCGAGGTCGCCTTGTCAAACGACGCAAACGCTGGCAACACTTTTCGCAAAGATGCTTCTCGCGATCGCAGTGTCGGAATGAACTATGACCTACCCAACTTTCCAGATGACATCGCTGATGCTCATTGGTCGGCCGATTCAGCTCATGTCGTTGCTTTCCAAACGACTCAGGTGGAAGAACGACGAGTTCATTATATCCAATCCAGTCCGGCGGATCAGCTTCAGCCAATGCTTCAGTCGTATCCCTATTTAAAAGCTGGCGATCCACTTCCTGTCACCAAACCGCGTTTGTTTCGCGTCGAGGATCGGCAGGAAATCGCAATCTCGAATGCGTTGTTCCCCAACCCGTGGTCACTGGATTTCCTGAAGTGGCATGACGACGATTCACGCTTCTGGCTGCTCTACAACGAGCGAGGTCATCAGCGACTTCGCGTGCTGGAGGTCACTGCAACGACCGGCGACGTTCGTGCCATTACCGACGAGCAAAGCAACACGTTCATTCATTATTCCTCGGAAGGCAAATTTGAACTCCGCTGGCTGCCGAACAATCAGTTGCTATGGGCCAGCGAACGGTCCGGATGGAATCACCTTTATCGCTACGACACGCTCTCCGGACAGTTGACGAATGCAGTCACGTCGGGCGATTGGAATGTGCGTCGCATCGAACACATTGATGAAGAGGCGGGCGTCGTTTGGTTTTTTGCCGTGGGAATCAAGGCCGATCAGGATCCCTATCATGAGCACTTTTGCCGAGTCAACCTTGATGGTTCCGGATTTGCTGTTCTGACGGAAGGCGATGGAACCCACACGATTGAATGGGCGCCTGATCGTCGATGGTTCGTTGATCGCTTCTCGCGAGTCGATCTTCCGGTCGTCACGGAATTGAGAACAGCCAGCGGAAATCCGGTTTGTAAAATGGAAGCCGCCGATGCGTCCGAGATCATTACGGAGCGCGGTTCTCTGCCACAACGAGTTGTTGCCAAAGCCCGCGACGGAAAAACGGATATCTGGGGAATCGTCCATCGACCAAAGAACTTCGATCCAGCGAAGTCGTATCCGGTGATTGAGAACATCTACGCCGGTCCGCACGACCATCATGTCCCAAAGGCGTTTCGCGCAGGCTCAGGGCATCAGCAACGAATCGCGGATCAGGGATTCATCGTCGTTCAAATCGATGGAATGGGAACAGCATGGCGATCAAAGGCATTTCATGATGTGTGTTATCGCAATCTGAAAGATGCCGGGTTCCCGGATCGCATCGCATGGATGAAATCTCTCAAGGAGACCCTTCCTCAGATCGATCTTTCGCGCGTTGGCATCTACGGCGGTTCGGCGGGCGGCCAGAATGCGATGGCCGCTCTGCTGTGGCACGGTGACTTCTACAAAGCAGCCGTTGCGGACTGTGGATGCCACGACAATCGGATGGATAAAATCTGGTGGAACGAACAGTGGATGGGAATTCCCGATGGAGATGTTTACCAAAGGAACTCCAACATGGAGAACGCTCATCTTCTTCAAGGGCGGCTGATGTTGGTCGTCGGGGAATTGGATCGAAACGTGGACCCGGCAACCTCAACGCAGGTCGCGAAGAAGCTCGTCGATGCTGAAAAAGACTTCGACTTCGTCGTTGTTCCAGGGGCAGGGCACGGCGCCTGCGAAACTCCGTGGGCGTCCCGTCGTCGACTTGAGTTCTTCGTGAGCACCCTGCTGGGGAATTATAATCTTTAAAAAACCAGTGATTGACGGATCGTGCTGGCGAGGGACCGTGGCAACAATCACCAGCGTCCTCACCCACGCTTCGCAATTTCTGAACAATTATTTGACGACCAGTAAACCTGGCCTATGTTTCCCTGACTACCAACGGAATCGAGTTGCACACGCAGCCGAACCGGAGTCGACCGAACAATTTGAAACAACAGCGCGGTAAGGAAAGCTAGGAGCTTTGAGGGGACCTTGCCGCGCTGTTTATTTTTGCGCGCCGACGGAGTGGTTAACCGCTGCCTGAGCACATTCTGAGTGCCTAACGCCCGCCACCGAAACGCCGAACAATGCACGTTGTCAATTTGCGAGGTACAAGTTGACTTTTCTGATTTTTCCGTAGAGTTAGATTGTACCGAATGCCGATGTATTCGACATGAGACATTCTGCGCTCGTTTTTTAAAGAAGCGACCGCCTTTGTTCTTCCTGTCGGTGAATCACGGATGAGCCACGAACCATCATTTCGGCGTTCAAGCCAGGCATTGACTGCCGCGTTGATTGTGATCAGTTGCCTGATCATTGTTCCAGGCATTCGCTCTCTGTCGTCTTGCCTTCCATGGACGCAAGCTCAGCGAGATTCTGTACAGACAGCCCAGGTTCATGAGCACCTTCAGGTGGCGTACTCGGAGTTCTATCCCAACGTCGGCAAGATTCGCAAATCGAACGGTGTCAGCCAGACTACAACAACGGTCAAGCAATCACGGTCTGTTTCTCGTGAGCAGAGCTTAGCGGTCGCGGATCAAAAGATCGCGGATTCCTCATCGGTTGATGTCATTCATTCGTCACCATCAACGCCTGGGGCACCTCATGTGACTGTGCCCGTGACAGTTAATGTCAACAATGGGGAGCTTGTTAGCGAACTGATGCGAATCCACCATCGAATCAGCGACGCCCAGGATACTCAAGACCTTTTTGAGCAGTCAACGCCGGCAACGAACTCGTCCGTGAGCGCTTCGACCGCTGTACCGCGAGTGTTTCAGTATGAAGTCCACGGAGTCGCCTCAACCAACGTGCAGACCGGGACGGAAGCATCGCGAACATCTGATGAAACCAAGTCGAACGATAAGGTAGAAAAGCCAGCATCAGTGGCAACCATAGTGCCAGTGGTAGAGGACATCGAACCCCAAAGACGGCTTCGTCAGTCAGAAAAGATGCGATTGACGCCTCGAAAACAGACGGCACAAATTCAGCAAAGCGAAAAGCAGAAACCGACTCCCACCGATGTCGATTTCTTTCGTGGTTCGGATATTGATTCAAAGAGCAACTCGAGTGAATCATCATCGGCAGACACAACGGAAGGCAATTCAACTTTCGAACAGCCGTTTGCGGCATTCGAAGCTCTGCAATCACCTGAAATCAAACCTCGAACTTCGCCTGAACGGACCAGGGCCCAGGCTGTTGAGCCTGTTATTCCTGAGTCCCTGCCCAATGACTCGATTCAAATCGAGCCATCGCGTCAGCAATCCGTTCGGACCGAACATATGCAACGCGGTTCTGCGCCACAGGAGTTTGTCCGGCCAGTGTCAAAGCCAGAACTGGCGCCGACCTTTTCGACTCCTCCTGAAAATCTGCCAGTCGTGCTATTGCCGGCCGAACTACTGCCAGCCGAGTCGTTGCCGGAATTTGCTATGCCGGAAAACACAACGTCGTCGTCTGAAGAGATCTTCGAAGCCGAACTGTTCAACGAACTTTCAACCGGGGCAGCACCGGTCGACGCCCAACGGAATGAACCGAACACTGAACATGAATCAATTCCCTCGTTTCCAGAGATCGAGCATCAATCCGGTTCTCTGGACCATGACGATCTCATGATCGCCCGACCTCCTGCCCCGATTCCATCGATTCCGGCCTTGAAACGGGAACAGAAATCCAAGGCTGTTGATGCGAACGATTTCTCAATGGCCACGCCGAGCACATCGGTCCCGGCAATTCCAATCCCACAGCGAATTCAGCAAACGAATATGGTCGAAGTGGTAGAAGCTGTGGTTGCGGCGCCGAGTACTCCTGTTCCACCTGTTCCAGTTCCTGAATCCATCCAGCAAGCCAGTTTTCGTGGAGTAGAGACGCTTCTGGCCGCTGTGCCTCAAACGCCCGTGCCGCCTGTTCCCGTTTTCGAGGCTATGCAGGAATTTGAAGGGGAAGCCAACGATCAGGAAATTGTGTTTATCGATATGGCTCAGCCGAGTTCACCTGTGCCACCCGTCCCGGACCTTGCCCTGATTCAACAAACCAGTGGGATCCATCAGGACGACTTGGCCTTCGCTCAGCCGAGCTCACCTGTGCCACCCGTCCCAGACCTTGCCCTAATTCAACGAACCAGTGGGATCCATCCGGACGATTTGGTCTTCGTTCAGGCGGACTCACCTGTACCGCCAGTGCCGGTTCCGGATTGGAACTTTCAGCAATCATCGAACAGCGTTAACACAGTGATCGATCCACAGTTTCAAATTCCAATTCAGCATGATATCGCTTTCAATGACAAAACTACTGATGAAAGTGGAATCACCGAAGAGCCGACGATTGCTCTGATTCCACCAATTCCAGACCTACCAATCACCGATGCAAACCACCAGCAAAGCATGGGCCATCAGATCGCTTCCGATAGCCGAGGCTTCGAGCCAGGCGTGGACGAATGGACAACGAATCAATCCAGTTCTGCGGCTGTTCGGTATGCATCGCGATTCTCCACACAGAACACGCCATCGGAGAATCCGGTCCAACACAATGAGGCGAAACAGAATCCGTGGAACTCAATCAGCCAGCGACTGGCCAAGGTTGTGAATGGAGAATCAAGGCTCCATAAGGTGCCTGGACACAACCTTCACAAGTCGCAACATCAGTATGGAAAACAGGCGCACGTTACTCCGGATAGAAAAGGTCCGTCAAATCCAAGTCCCGCCGGTCCGTCGATTCGAACAGCCATCGTGAACAACGTGCAGGCGTTTAACCAAAGAGTGGCGTGCACTCTCGAATCGATGGAACGGACTCAGTTACAGACTCCGGAATGGCTCGTGCGACTCCCGGACTCAGATCCCCTCGAACCGGTCCGCCAATCTCCCACACTGCATCGAGTCACTTCGGCAGTTCGTTTTGCGACCAAGCCGAAGGCGCTCCGATAGAGCGTCGAAACCGAGGCGACTTTGCCGATCGTTGACGCCGCTTCACGCGCCTGCGGTCCCTCCCCGATGGAGCGCTCAATCAGAGCCGTTTGCCACATGATTTGAGAACACCAACTGGCCTGAAAAGACTTCGGCCCCCTGGATGTTGTCTGCGTCAAAACCGGCAGCCACAAGATACAGCGAATCCCATCCTCGACGTCACAATTCGCAGCAGAATTTCATCCGCCCTGCGAATCACAAACCATTGGCATACAATAGTTTATGCCTCAATTCCCCCAACCGATCCAGCCGGTTCTCTCTTTTCGAGATGTGCCGAATTCGTGTCCCGAGGAGGTCTGAAAAAACGATTTCGAAAATTGCAAAAATCGCATAACCCAATCATCTGTATGGCTCTTGGTCGAATACCGACTCCCATGCAAGACCACGACTGGTCGGCTACGCTTGACGAGAGATTGAAGACGGCTAAATTGCCACCCAGTGGAGATTTGTGGGGAGAAGTGGGAGACTGTGTGGGCTTCTGCGAGAACCTGCGAATCACTGAGTTTGATTTCGGAAAATGGCACTCACGGGCACATACGAACGGACCGTCGATGACAAGCTTCGGCTCGCCATTCCTCGTCCTTTGCGTGATGGTTTCCGTGAGCCTGAATCGGAGGAGTTGTACCTCGCACCCGGGAACGAGGGCTGTTTGTGCATCTATTCGACGACCGGCTTTGAAGCCATTGCGTCGAAAATGGCCACTGCTTCAACGGGGCGAGTTCAGGTTCGAAATTTTCTTAGAGTGTTCTACTCGCAAGCGGAACGCGTGCAAGTGGACAAACAGTCGCGAATCCGGGTGCCAGAGCGTTTGGCGAAACTGGCTGAGATAAAACATGACGTGGTGCTGATCGGTGTTCAGGACCATGTGGAAATTTGGGACAAGGTTCGGTGGGATTCGTTCCTGTCCCAGAATGCGTCGCAGTTTGATGCCTTGACGGCTGAAGCGATGGACCTTTCTCTTCCTTAGAGCAAGTTCTTTCTGATTCCGAAGGTGTCGACTGTGACGAAGCGGTTCATGGAAGAGCCGCTTTACAAAAGCCTCGCCAAATGGTGAGGATTGTGCTTGAAGCGACAGAACGTCGCAACTGCACCTCTATCGGAAACTGCCGCACTCCTTACCGGGCTTAGCGGATTTCGACGATAGCATGGATGCGATTCGTCCCAGGACGGCCTGCAAAGGCCACAGCCGTCTGCTTCTGTTGACCGACAAGGACGTCGGAGGAGGCAGGCGGCTGAGTTCCCTGGGTTCCCCCTTTGAGGCTGCTCCCCCTCAGAATTGCCCTTCGCGCAAAATCGCTTCGCGCGTACGATCCGGGCCTCTCCTTCGGCTAGTTCTGCGTCAGTTTGTTTTTTTACGCAGATTGGCTCCTTTCCAAGTCCTCCCCTCAGTCCATATCTCGTTTATTCTTCGATCTTCTCGAAACGCTCTCAAGTTTCCCTATGGTTCCGACTCAGTGACGTTATGGCCTTTCTGCATTTTCACATCTGAAGTCGGTCATTCGATCACCTACATCACAACGATCTTGCGTTCCCATCTCTCTTCTCATCGATCTTCAAATCAATGACATCTGCTGACCATCGTCCGGTCCATGTTCCGGTGATGCCTCGCGAGGTGCTGCAGTGGCTGCAGTTAACCCCGGGGCTGACGGTTCTCGACGGAACAGTGGGCGCGGGCGGCCACAGTACACTTATCGTCAAGTCCATTGGCGTAACTGGGCGACTTATCGGGCTCGACCGAGATCCGATGATGCTCAGCTTCGCCACACAAAAACTTCAACAATCACATCCCGAACAGTCATTAGGCGAACAATCAAAGCATCAAAATTGCCATCTGGTTCGCTCGAGCTACGCAGACGCAAAATCTGTATTAACGGAATTGAACATCGACGGTGTTGATCGGGTACTTTTGGATTTGGGTCTGGCATCAGATCAACTGTCTGACCGCCAGCGAGGCTTCGGTTTCGATGCGGGCGGACCGCTGGATATGCGATTTCATCCGCATGAAGGTACTTCTGCGGCAGAACTCTTAAGAACTCTCGAAGAAGAACAACTGGAAGCAATTTTTCGAACTCATGGCGAAGAGCCGGCGGCTTCGAAAATCGCTTCCGAAATCGTCCGACGACGACGACTGGGCAATCCGGTCTCAACGGCGGAAGAATTGGAATCCTGTGTTTGCGATGCGGTTGGAGCCGCTCGGAATGCCGGAGGTCGCAACTCGGCAACGCGAGTGTTTCAGGCACTTCGTATTGCCACCAACAATGAGCTTCAGCATGTCGAAACGATGCTGACGGATGTCCTGCCGGGAATTTTGAAACCCGGGGGGCTTGCGGTCATTCTGACGTTTCACTCACTGGAAGATCGTCTTGTCAAAAATGCGTTCAAAGGACACCAGGGATGGCAGGTTCTGACAAAAACGCCCATCGAAGCGGCACCAGCGGAAGTAAGACTCAATCCTCGAAGTCGCTCAGCGAAGCTGAGAGCAGCGCGGTGGCAGGGAATCTCATGACCAAGCTGAAAGTAGAGGAATCAGAAAAGTCAGCGGTAAGCCATGAAGCCAAGCTTGGCGTGATGGTCATTACCATCCTGACTTTCGCGTTTGGCTTTCTGGTCTATCACAAGATGGACCTGCATCAGCGCAAGCTCACTGAAGCATCCATCGCCTCAACAGCGCCCGACGCGACATCACAGCAGCCGCTGGATGCGGACACTCAACTGGCCGCGCAGAGTGAACTGAGTGCGGCGACTGATCCGCTGATGACTCGATCAGAGCTTAGCGATGGCTCTCCGTTTGCGGACACAGAAAAACTGACGGCTGATGGCACGGATTCATCCACATCAACTGCCGCAGAATTTGGTGGAATGACGGCGACGACAACGTCAAACGTTGACGATGCAAACGCTCCCGTGATGACTCTGAACGAACCTCAGGACTCAATCCCAACATTTTCAAGTATTCAATCGGGCGACGCGGAATCGAAGCCTGTTCCGGGCTCTGATACGACAGATTTCCCGGCAGCAATCGATGTTTCGGCAGAGTCGCCGTTTGATGTCACAGCGGCTGACGTCGTCGCAGCGGCAACCGACTCCGCTTCGCTCGACGCTGAAAGTTTTCCAGCCACGACGCTGGAAGTTGGTCGCGACGCTTTTGCAAATGAGACCGAACAGGCGATGGATCAGAACGCGTCGGTCGCCGACGGTTCCGCAGACTTCGTACCGATGCCCGTCGATTTGCAAAAGCGAGGAACCGCTGACGCCGCAACTTCGTCCGAAACAGAGCTTGAGTCGTCACACGCAGGAGACACATCGAGAAGCTTCTCCGCATCCGAGTTGTCGGCAAACGCCATTGCGGCTTCTGCAAAGGACGAGGAACCCGTACTGCTGGCCATGGCCGAGCCACAGCGGGAACACCCTGTGTTCGGAAGTTTCACGGCGGACGACGGCGGTGTGACCTCCGGAAACACGCCCACCAGCAAACCGGACGATTCGTTCCCCGCGACGGACGCCCCGGAATCAAAGTCGCTGACAAGACAAGACGCATCACTGGCGCAGCAAAGCTCACCGTTCGGCTCGCGCGGCTTCGACGCCGTGAGAAAGCCAAATGGGCGTTCAGGAAGAACTCCCATTCGAACGGCTGCCGGTTCTGGTGCTGACGGAAAATTCAGCCTGGCCGCCTTCAACTACAACAACAATGGAGCCCAGCCCGCACCGGACGATGGTTCAACCTTTGATTCCGTCGTCGTTCAGAACGGCGACAACTACACCAAAATTTCGAGGCGCGTTTACGGAACGATTCACTACTTCGCGGCCCTGGCTGTTTTCAATCAGCATCGCATCGCTGAACCAAAGAACATGCGCCCCGGGATGGTTGTGCTGACTCCGCCGAAGGAACTGCTTGAGGAACGCTATCCACAGTTGTTCGAAGACTCAAAGCCCCGGGAGATCGAGCCCGCCGGATTCCTGTTGCTGGAAGATGGCTCGCCGGCGTACCGAGTCGGTGAACGCGAGACGCTGTCGGACGTATCGAAGCGGTATCTGGGCCGGTCTTCTCGGTGGACTGAGATTTACCGGCTCAATCAGTCTAATATCCCGGACCCGAACAAACTGAAAACCGGATTGATTCTGGCACTTCCTGCTGATGCCGCTGAAGTCAATGTGACGCCATAACCACTTGGGGTTCGATAATTCACAAGTGAGCAAAAGCCCCGCCGAAACACAATCCTGCGGGGCTTTCTGTTGCGCGTTTGTAATATTAAGGGGCGACAATTCTGAAGCGGGACGGTCGCCAGCGATGTGGCACATCGTCGATGGGACAATGTTTTCTCATTCTCAAACGCGAACGCGTTTCGGGCTCGGAATCTAACCCTGCACTGGATCAACGGTGTTTTTTCGTTTTGCAGCAGCGTTGCTATTGGTCGCACTTGTTTCCATGGTCGGTGTCCGGCTGGAGAAGCAAACGCTTGAAATACGCCGCGAGGTCAGCGTTCAGTATTATCAAACCGACCTGCTTCTTGAACTACTTGTTCGCCTTCGCCTGGAAACACAGCAGTTGACCGCTCCGGCTCAACTGGCCGCAACAATCGAAAATGCAAACTGCGTCAAACCACCGGTTACTAAGAGCGTTCGTCGCCCCAAAACCCGGGTCGCCGACAAACGCTCTGGCGGGAACAACGACGACGAACAACCAGCCTCCGAATCATCTCGAGGCTCACGTCTGCCACTCATGAGGTTTCAGCATCCCTTCAATCCGGAGGGCATTGATTGATGGCGACTTCTACAACAGAACACAACCACTTTCCGCCATCCGATAACGCATTGGCATCGTCGGACGCTCCCGAATTGGAAGAGGGCGACGACGATGACGTTGCGGATCATTCTGTCGACTCTAACCACTCACAACCTGATGTCGTTGAACGATCATGGAGATTCACGTTCATCTCCTTTCTGATGTTCGTCGGCTGGGCCGCTCTGCTGGCGAGACTCGTGCAACTGCAGGGATCACAGCAACAGCGAATGAACGATCGAGTCGCCCGGCAAAGCATTTTCAGTGATATCATCGCCGCGCGGCCGGGAGAGATTCTGGACCGCAATGGGCACGTTCTGGCGATGACCATCGCGTGTGACAGCCTCTACGCGGTTCCCGATGAGATTGAAAATGCATGGGACTTTGCCTGGAAGGTCAGCCCCATCCTGGACCTGAATACGGACGAGCTGTTCCAGCGCCTCTCGGAAAACTCTGACAAGCAGTTCGTTTGGGTCAAGCGTCGAATTCGCGACGATCAGGTTGAGCAACTGAGATCACTGGGTCTGCCAAAGACATCATGGGGCCTGCGTCGCGAGTATCAACGTCGATATCCGCAAGGCGGCTATGCGGCTCATGTTCTTGGCATTCGAGACATCGACAATGTCGGCAAGGGCGGAATTGAGCAGAGTCTTGATGACCTCATTCGAGGCATCGATGGCAAGCGAGTGATGACTCGTGACGCTCGTGGAATCGTCGTCGAAGTGGCCGCCGAACAGTCACTTTCCCCCGACCATGGGCGAACTGTCGTTTCGACGATCGACCTGCTAACCCAGATCGAGACCGAACGACAGATCGATGCATTGATGGATCAATGGAAACCGCGGGGTGCGTGTGCGATCGTGATGCAGCCGCATTCCGGCGAGATTCTTGCAATGGTCTCGCGGCCGGGTTTTGATCCCAACTCGCTGGTCGAAGTTGCTGAAGATGCCTGGAAGAATCTAGCGGTATCGGCCGTGTTCGAACCCGGTTCGACGTTCAAGCCGTTCATCGTCGGCTGGGCGATCCAACACGGTGTCCTGAAGAGTGATGAGAAGATCGACTGTAGCTTTGGGGCTTACAAAATGGGGCCTCGAATTCTACACGATCACCACTCCTACGGCGCGTTGAGCGTTGAAGATGTGCTCGTAAAATCGAGCAACATTGGCATGGCAAAAATTGGCGAACGCATCGGCCTGAAGTCACTGTACGAAGCGACTCGCAGCTTTGGATTTGGCCGAAGGACTGGAATCGAATTGCCTGGTGAGCTACCCGGTTTGCTCCATCCATTTTCGAACTGGAACGTGTATTCGGTCGGCTCAATCCCCATGGGACAGGAACTCGCGGTTACTCCGCTGCAGCTCATCACAGCCCATGCCGCATTGGCAAATGGAGGACAACTTCTGCGACCTCGGTTGCTGAAAAACATGGCCGGAGACGATGTGAAAGCAGAGTCCGATCGCGCGACTCATGTGGTTGCACCTGGCACCGATGTGGGAACGGAGCTTCTGGATGCAGACATTGCTGAATGGCTCGTCCAGGAGCCCATGAAGCAGGTGGTTGAACGCGGAACGGGCAAATCGGCTCGAACTCCCGGGCTGTCAATCTTCGGCAAAACAGGGACCGCCCAGAAACTGGATCCCGAGACAGGCACATATTCCGATAAGGCGTGGGTCGTATCCTTTGTCTGCGGAGCACCGGCGGAGGATCCCGCAGTCATTGTGCTTGTCATGGTCGATGAACCAACGGCTCCCGGAATTCACTACGGCGGCACCGTGTCAGCACCGACCGCCGCAAAGATTCTACAATTCGCCGAAGCTCGCGCACGATCGCTCGGACTGCCCGGGAAGTCGCACGCCGAGAAAATGACGCGCGCCAATGTGAACAGCAGGAACTGACTTCAATGACAGGCTGCTTTCATGGCCAGAAAGCTTCGATTCGTTGTCTGCCATTCTGAGTCAACGCTCCCGCCTCATACGCGAGGATGAAGCCGAAACAGTTTCTCGTGCACCGTTACTGAAATTGCGTGTCTCTCGCCTGATCGGCGACTCGGAAGGGCGGCGCATCTTTCAGCTCGATTGTCATTTCCAGCATCTGGGGAGCTGGAATCCTGCCGGGATCACGCAACACACCGGCTGAGACCAGAGTGGCATATGACAGGAAAAGCAAGAGCCCCATGGTGACGCCGTTTGGCAGAGGCTCCGAGCCGAAGAACTTCAACGCAGTGCCAGACGATTTCGCAAGACGCACTTTTGCACCATCCCACTGAACGCTGTACAACTCGTCCAGAATCAGATGTGATAAGAATCCAACTCCGACACCCACAGCCATCAACACACGAACTCGAAAATCGTCCGTGTGATACGTCAGAAAAGTAATCTCCGCCGCAATGAACAAGGCAGGGATGCTGTGAAACATGCCTCGATGAACGGTGATCTTCGCCAGCAGAAAACTTCCTCCGTAGCGTACAGCACCGTACGTGATCAACGCAAACAGCATCGCGCGATCGCCGTGAACGCCAAGCGCATGAATGTGCTGCATCAGCAAGAGCGGTGCGAGAGCAGCCGTGACGCCTGATAGCTCCTGAATCGGCCTGCCGGTTTCGGAATCGAGGTCGGGCAACATTCCTGCCACCCAGGTCAGCGAGGCTGCAATGGCTGCCTGTACCAGAGAAAAGTTGAACAGAAAAACAGAAGCGCTTCCATACGCGACACCCAACAGCCCGCTGACTGTAATGTGAGTTTTGTAGCCCGCCATTTTTCTACCCAGTCCATTCAACGATCCCGCAGTCTTTGACGCGGAAGTTTACTCGGCTTGATCGAATTCTGGTCGCGATAATATCGACGACTTCACTTTTCTATCCGCGATGTCGCTGGAAGTGAATTTTCAAACGGCATTTTTGGCCGATGCCATCTGCCTGCTGTTGAAAATGGTCAGCGAACGGCCGCGGAGTTCGACGTCGGCTGCTTTGGAATCCGGATGAAACTTTGTCATCATCTCATCCGCGTTAGGCCTTTGCTTCGCCGGGAAAATCTTCTGCTTCGACCAGCGATCGGGATTTTGCGGCTTTGCAAGACCCCGTCCAAAACTGACTTCGTGACTCATTGTGCCTCGGTCTGAACAGAAGCGAACAAAGAAAACGAAGGAGTCGACGGCGCTCGAACTTTGTTTCCTTCGTTGGCTTCTGTTCCCAAACGCGAACTTCTGTTTGAATGGGTTCTAAGTGATAACGACTTCCAGTCCTTCCCACCTGAAAGAGTTTCTGATGAAGAGTCCCACCGCACTCACGGTTTGCGTTTCGGTCATCTCTGCGACACTGTGTGCAGCAACCCTTGTTGCCGATGAAAAAGCAGAAGCGGCAGAGAACACCGCGTGGCATTTCGATGCCGCGCTGATGACGCCTTTCTGGGCGGGTGACACAATCGAAGGCGAATCAGTCCTGTTCATCAAAGACCCAGCGACAGGCGCAGCAAAGGCTCAGTTGCTGTTTCCGGTGAAGGAGGTTCTGAGTGTGACTGGCGCAGTGGATTGGCGAGTCCCAGGCGGGATGATATTCGAATCAGGCCGGGACTATGTCGTGAAAGAAGACTCGCGCGAGATCACACTTCCGAAGGGCTCGCGAATTCCGTCATTTACGGCCGATCAATTGCGAGTTCCCGCGGGATCGCAGAAGTACAAGCTGACTCACCGCGACGGCAATGGCGAAATCATGTTTGCCGCCGGGGCTGAGTACCATGAAATGCAGGTATGCATCAGCTATCGACACATCGGCGAAAAATGGCCGTCGGCAGTTCCAGTGTTTGATGAGAAGGCACTGCCGAAGACAATTCAAAAACTGAAGAACAAAGAGGCGGTCTCCATTGTGCTGCTCGGTGACAGTATCTCGACGGGATGCAATGCATCGGGCTGGGCGAATTGCAGTCCTCATCAGCCGCCGTATCAGGATTTGTTGCTCGAACATTTGAAGCACACATGTTCGCCAAACGTTACCCTCACCAATCTGTCCGTCGGCGGCACATCGACGCCGTGGGGAGTGACTCGCATCCCGGACGTCGTGGCCGCGAAACCGGATCTCGTCATTCTGGCATTCGGCATGAACGATTCGTCAGGTCGAAGTGCCGAAGAATACAAATCAACAACTCAGGCCATGATTGAAGCGGTTCGTGAATCGCAGCCGCAGGCGGAGTTCATTCTTGTCGCTTCGATGCTGGGCAATCGTGACTGGGTGACGCTCAAGCACGAACTGTTTCCGCAGTACCGAACGGCTCTTCAGGAATTGACCGAACCCGGCATCGCGCTGGCGGACATGACCTCCGTATGGGCCGAGATGCTGAACCGCAAGCAGGATTGGGATCTGACCGGCAATGGCGTGAATCATCCCAACGACTTTGGTCACCGCGTCTACGCCCAAGTGCTGACGTCACTGCTCGTTTCGCCGCAGGCTGCTGAGACATCGCCGCCAGTGCCAGCAGAACCTTTTGCCGTTCGATTGTGGCCCGACAAAGCTCCCAACGGCGACAAGACGTTTGAAGTCTCCGAAGCAAAGTTCACGGTCCATTTGCCTAAGACACCTGGTGGCTCGGCGATTGTCATCTGTCCCGGCGGCGGCTACGGTGGACTGGTCACCGGCGGAGAAGGCCACGGGATCGCCAAGTGGCTGAACTCGCACGGCATCGCGGGCATCGTGCTGGAGTATCGTCTGCCGGCGGGACGTTCGTTTGTTCCGTTGCTCGATGCTCAGCGAGCGATTCGCATCGCCCGAGCCCACGCTACGGAGTGGCATATCAATCAGTCTCAGATTGGCATCATGGGCTTCTCCGCCGGAGGCCATCTGGCTTCCACCGCGGCGACTCACTTCGACGCAGGTAATCCCGATGCTGCCGACCCACTGGATCGCCCAAGCTGTCGTCCGGACTTTGCGGTTCTGGTTTATCCCGTGGTGACGATGGGCGAGAAGACTCACGGCGGCTCGCGAACGAATCTTCTGGGTGCGAATCCATCGCAGGAGCTGATGGACCAATTCTCTGCCGAGAAACAGGTCACCGAAAAGACTCCACCGATGTTCCTGACTCACGCGGTCGACGATGAGCCCGTTCCCTACATCAACAGCAAGACTCTGTTCGATGCTCTTCAGTCGGCAAAGATCGCCTCAAAGTATCTCGAACTCCCCTCCGGCGGCCACGGCCTCAATGGCTACCAGGGCCCCATGTGGGACGCCTGGCAAAAGCAGTCCCTTGAATGGCTGGCGGAACAGGGGTTGATTCGGGTGTTTGTGGACGGCAATTGATAGTGGGTTAACTGTTCTTGTAGCTGAATTCGTCAGAATACTCATACTCACGAAAGCCGTCCTGAGGAACCAGATACTTGCGTTCTGGGTTTCTGGCGATGTACGCAGCAGTGTTCCTGAAGGCTGTGTCTTGGTGTTCGTCTTCTCGCAGGACATGGTCATATGGCTGAGGCTGCAGCGAAAAGCCTTTGGATGTCAGCTCTCTGTTCAAATGTTTTCGAAAGTACCTCGTGGCGAGCCTTTGATCTGATGTTTGGCTCAGTCCAAACCATAGCAAATGAAAATGGTCGGGCATGAGGCAATAGATGGGACAGCACGCCGAATAACGAAACATTGTGTGAGTCAAGTACTCACGAAATCGAGCATGGAAGAGTTCATTCAGCCAGCCGCATCTCCGGCCTTCAATGCAATATGTCCAACTGACGCAGGCAAGACCGCGGTAGTACTCCGGTGGAAGACGTCGTAGATAGTCATGGTCTGCTTCAGCCATTCAATACCTCCGACGAATCTCCCAGCGAGGCGGTTGCGGTGGTGCATAAGGGAGAGTTCTCAGGAATTCTGCTACTGCTTTTTCGCAGCAAAGTTTGTCAAACTTCTGAACACAGTTTTGTCCCGACAGCAGTGCCACGAATGACAGTTGGAACAAGGCATTCGGACGAATGTTTGTACATGCTGAGGTCCCCGTCATCCCAGCTGACTCCCTATGAAATTGCCCGCGTCAACCCATGCCGAAACGTCAATGAGTCGCACCGCCATCTTGTAATTGCACCTGTCTAGATAGCTATCAGTCCACATAAATAATTTTGCAATTCGGCAGTGCCGTTTTCAGTTGAACAACTGCGGGCGTCATACTCATATCCAAGACATCGCGGCTGCCGGCGAGTGGTGTTGCATAGACGATCAGCTCTGTGAGATCCTTCAGTCGTGACAGTGCGCTAACGGATGCCGCAGTAACATTGACGTGTGCCAGATTCAACGAAACAAGTCCTGGATGATTCAATACAAGTTTTCCAATCCCGGCGTCGGTTACATCTGTTGATCGAAGACTGAGATGCTGCAGAGTGGAGAATCGTTTCAACAAGTCGACTCCCGCATCCGAAATCGCACCGCCATTAATGTTCAAAGTTTCAAGATGAGCGAGCTCTGGCAGATTTCGAAGGGCTTCATCATTCATCTGTAACACCGTGAGCGATTGAAGCTCCCGGCATCCTGCTAAATGTTGTGTTCCAGCGCCGGAAAAACGAATCCGAAGTGTCAGGGTTTGCAGGTGAGAACAGTTCTTCAAATGAACTATTGCATTGTCATCAAGGACGTTTCCTCGTGAGTCCCCGGTATTCCACAGATCCTGCTTGAGGATCCGAAGTTTGGATAATCCGGCAATGTGGCGGAAGCTTTCGTTCGTTGCTGACTGTGGCATTGCCAATTCTTCAAGGTTCACGAGCGATGCGACTGGAGCAAGTTCTTCATCGTTGAGTTCTGAACCAGAAAGCAGCAGCGTTTTTATGTCTGAAGAGTTTTCTATGCTTCTAAGGACAACCTCGGGTTGAATCGGCAATCGGCTATCTTTGAACAGACGGATCCCATGGATTTGCCCGAGAATCTCCGAAGCTTTTGCTTTGCCTTTTGGACCAACAGCATTCATTGCGTTAAGAATGGCGATGCGTGCTTCGTCCTGGATGACGCCAGCGGAGTCTTTTCGACTTTCAAATGCTCGATAAAGATCGTCCGTTGCCGAATCCGCTGGCGGTCCGATTGCCGCCAGAGCAGATGCGGCAGCGATCAGAACATTGCCATCGCCACTGACGAGCGATTTCCGGATCGCCGGAACCGCCGGCGCGGCATCGACTCCAAATGCCCCCAACGCCGACAGAATGTACTCCGTCCATTCCGGAGTTTTTGACAGAACACCGATGAGTTTTGGAACACAAAGATCTGGGCGGCGATGGATCTTCGCCAGCGCATGCGTAGCGATGAGTGTTCGATGTTTGCCAGCGTCCAGTTGTACGAGGATTGCTGGGATCGTCGATTCAGCGCGGGGGCCGAGATTCCCAAGTCCATCCAAAGCAGATTTGGCAATACCATATGCACTATCGTTGATTGTCGTTTTCAGCAGCTCGATCAGTTCCGTCTGTTGTTCATAAGGCAACAGTGGGCCAATGTCTGCAATCGCAAGTGTCGCCCAGCGTCTCGTTTCGTCAGGACCATTTCCCTGAATGATTTGCTTCAATGGCTGAAATGCTTTATGCAGCAAGGGCGACTTGAAAGTCAAATGAGCGATTCCCTCCGCGGCCGCCTGCTTTTCGTAGTCACTATTCTTGTCAAGCATTGAGACGAGCGGCTCGATGGCAGGTTCAAATTCCGGTGGGGCATCGAACGGAATCCCCATAGCGGCAGGAATCCGAATTCTTGCATCATCGCTTTTTAACTCCGCGACAAGTAAAGCGATGTCATACTTATTGCCACCATTCGCATTACGAAGGCGGTACTTCCCCGGATTGCTAACACGCCGCAGGTCCCTTTCAACATTTGTCGCATGCTGGCCATCCGCCGTACTCCGCCCATTCCAGGGCGTCTCCGACGAGCAGCCTGGCAGAAAACATATGCAGTGCAACGCCATCAACGCGCCCAATGCTCTCAACGTCATACGCCCCTCTTTACGTCAAGCCGAACACATAAATGGACCGCACCAACGCATTATGGACGCGAATGCGCGGTCACTTTGTCTGACATTCTCTGTTTAACGGATGCGAAATGAGGAATCGCAGGCTTTGAAATCTACTTCCCTCGCTTCTCCACCGTCAGCTTCCGGCAATAAATCTTCGCCCCGTGGGCGATGTAGAGTGTGTTGTGGTCTGGGCCGGCGAGCATGCAGGTGGTGAGCGGTTGGCCGGGATCGACTTTGGGAAGCACTCCGCATGGGCGGCCGGTGGGGTCGAAGATTTGGACGCCGAGATTACTGGTGACGTAGTAGCGGCCGGCTTTGTCAACTGCCATGCCGTCGCCTTGAGATGACGCGACGTAAGGCGGAGCTTCGTTGAACTTGAATTCGCCCTGTGGATCAATCGCCAGTCGCATCGGCATGGTTGGCATCTTTGCGTCGAGCACGCCGCCAGCGTTAACTCGGAAGGTCCACGTGTGAGTCCCGCCGTAATCGGACACGGCCAGAGTTCCTCCGTCATTCGACAGAGCAATGCCGTTGGGCTTGCTGATACCGGTATCGACGGCTTTCACTTCGCTGGTCTTCGAATTGATCGCCGTCACTTGCGACGCGCCGGTATCAGTTATCAGTACGAAACCGTCATTCGTTACGGCGAGATCGTTTGGTTTAACGCCTTCCGCAACGGTCCTCACTTCGCCGTTCGCGATGTTGATGGAGATCACTCGGCTCTTCGAACCCTGGCACGCATACAGCAAACCGTCGGGGCCGAATTCCAATCCACTGACAGATTCTTTGGCGATCTCCGTGCGAGTTCCATCGGCCGCGTTGATGCGATAAATGGCCACAGCCTTCATGTCACAGAAGTAGACGTTTCCATCGTTGTCGGTACACAGTCCATCCGCGAATCCAAGGTTGTCCGCGGCCACTTCCCAGCCTTCGCCGGGGATCAAAAGATTAAGCAAAGTCAGATCGCCGCCGAGATCACCAGCCGTGTTGAGAACAGGCTTGTGAACGTCCTTTCGCCACAGCCATTTCACTGCATCGGGGAACAACGCGCCACCGTGATCAGCGTTGTGAGCGTAGCCTTCCGCCTGATCAAATCGAACGTCGTAGCCCATGTACATCAGAGACGACGCCATCTGCTGATTGGCCCACCACCAGCTTCCGAAGGGATTGTCGACATCGCCACTTGTGTCAGCCAGGTAGACTCGAATTGGCTTCTGTTCGGTCTTGCGAATCATCGACGAATACACATCACCGCCTCGCAGATTGGTGAAGCTGCCGATCGTAGACAGTACCTTGCGAAACGCATCCGGTCGTTCCCACGCAACGGTCCACGCACAGATGCCGCCCGAGCTGGCTCCGCAGATGGCTCGCATTTCTGGATCCTTCGAAATCGAATACTTCTTTTCGAGTTCCGGAATGATCTCTTCCAGCAGAAAACGAGAATAGCGATCGCCCAGACTGTCGTATTCAAGGCTGCGATTCGAACTCTTCCATGGGCTGTCGATCTTGCCTTTGGATTTCTCGTGCCCCGGATTGATGAACACCGCGATCGTTGGCCGCATGTCACCGCGAGCGATCAGGTTGTCAAAGACGACGGGGACTCGAAAACGTCCCTTGACGTCACGGTAACTGTGACCATCCTGAAAAATCATCAGAGCGGCGGGTTCGACTTTCTTGTATTGAGCCGGCACGTAGACGGCCCAGTCGCGAGTCGTGTTTTCGAAGATCTTCGATTCGAACATCGGCATGTCCTCGACTGTGCCGTGTGGAACTTTATCGCTTGCGACGGCATCCGCATGCGGCTTCCATCCCGGTTTGGTTTCAACCACTGGTCGATTGTCGGATTCAGCGTTGTCGTTCCAGAGCCAGCGAAGGGCATCGGGAAGAATCTCACCTGCCCATTTGCCGCTGTGGCCGCCTTCGGTCATGACGATCTTGTACTGGTAGCCCGCAAACTGCAGAGCGGCGGCGAGATCCTGATTGCCGAGCGGCCAGTTACCGTGCAGGTTGTTGACGTCGTTTTTGCCTTCCTGCAGATAGACTTTGATCGGCTTGGGATTCTTGTGAGTCTTTCGGACCAGCCCCGGATACGCCCAGCCGCCGCGAATGTTGGTGAAGCTTCCAATGTGACTGAGCACTTTGCCAAACTGATCCGGCCGTTCCCAGGCGATCGTGAACGCACAGATACCGCTTGACGAAATCCCGCACACCGCTCGCTTGGCCGGATCGGTCGATACTTTCAAGTCCTTCAGCGCGACAGGAAGAAACTCGTCGATCAAAAACTTAGTGTAAAGATCGCCCATCGAGTCATATTCAAACGAGCGATTGCTGCGATCGCTGGCTCCCGGCTTCGTGGCGGCGATTGTGCCTGGATTCACAAACACGGCGATTGTCACGGGCATCGCCTTCTGATGAGTTAGATTGTCAAACACGATGGGCACTCGAAACGCTCCGTCGGCTTTTGAGTAGCCTGAACCGTCCATGAACACCATCAGGTTGGCAGGTTCATCGGCTTTGTACTGAGCCGGAACGTAGACGCTGTACTCTCGCTTTGTGCCGGGGAAGTTCTGACTGTTCTCAAACACGCCGGACGTGATTTTTCCCTGAGGCACGCCGGGTTGAACAGTCCGATCGGGATGATCTTCGGCCTGTACTGAAACTGTCAGCAGGCTCGCTACGGCGCAGAGAAGGGGCAGGTAACATTTCAGGAAATGCATGGTGGGGCTCCGGATTCATTCGGGAACAAGGCGGGACATCCGGATGATTCTTGCACACTGCGTCAATAATTTCACGCAGGTCGATGAGCGACCACAAATCCATGCAACGGATGAGTAGTTCCTGAGCCGGTCGCGGGGCTGTTATTCACTTCACTTCACGGATGCGAGGTGGTCGACGCAGCGGCGCGGGCTTTGAACCATTCGGCGGTCGTCGCGAGTCCATCCGCAACCTTGACGGTCGGCCCGAGCAACTCGGCAAGTCGATCAGCATCCAGCAAAGATCGCTCAACGTCGCCAGCGCGGCGATCGCCGTGCGAGATTTCGCTTTTGCTGCCGA
>JANMEV010000534.1:0-3444 GCA_031377305.1 Planctomycetota bacterium
CAGTTTCCATATTGACCAATGATGTTCACCACTCGAGCATCTTCGAACCCCCATCTCGACAGCAACTGAAGTCCCGGCCCCGATGGCTGATGCGGCACGACCAGTTGAACATCCTGAGGAGAGAAATCGCATCCTGTGAAGAAGCGATCAAGAAACTTACGCAATCGTGGAATCGTGGCCCGGAGCAGCTGGTCGCCCTGCATAAAGAAAAGATGATCAGCACATGTCACGTCCGGGTCATCTGGCGTTCGAAAAGTTCCGCCGCCTCGTAGTCCGGCGAGCTCGGAACCTTCTGACCATGTCTCCTGCAAACTGTGCTGAATACATGAGCCGTCCATCGTGTGTTCAATCAGTACCGCCGCCGCGCCGTCGCCCAACAGCGAGGCTGATTCTGGTTCCCGGAAGTTTCGGCCTCGAGATGCCAGCTCGGCAACACAGATGAGCACGCGCCGATAGACGCCACGTTCTATCAAAGCATCAGCGATTACAAGAGCGGAAAGAAAGGATAAGCAGGCGGTGTTGACCGAAAGCGCAGGGGTTCCTTCCAGAGCCAGTTCTTTGTGAACGAATACGGACAGGTCAGGCAACATCTGTCGTGGAATTGCCCCGGCGTAGAGCACACAATCCGGATTGCCGTGAGCTTCAAGAATCGGCCGAGCCGCGGCGGCAGCAAGGATGGCTGGGTCTTTCAATGAGCCGGACACATGGCGAGCACAAACGCCAGTGCATGCCACAATCCATTCTTCGCTGCGACCAATCCGAGGCGCAAGCTGCCGCGACGTTTCGATCTCCGGCGGCACGGCCAAATTTGTGGCGACGATTCGTGTTCCCATCGACGAAAGATAGCAAAGTCTGTCGACGGAAGGGAGATTGTGTGATGAAGACGTTGTGCATCACTGTTCGCTCGAAGGCCGTTTGCAGGAATGATCGACAATAATTTCCTGTTTGCTTCGAAGTCTGAACCGCCTGTTTCTCGAAGTTTGACGACGGATTTGCCTGGTTGATCCGATGCTGCCGATCCTATTGTTCCTGCTGATTTGCTGGATTTTGTCGACAAAAGAAAGGTGTTGACCCGCAGCCACAGGGAAACCCCCGGACGGATTTCGCTGCGAGCAAATACCTCGGGCTATGTTTCGATTAGACGACGCTCCTTCCACTGTCGTTTTTCGTGGAAGAGTCGGACGAGCGAACAGACAAGATCGGAAACCAACCATGGCGAACAGCAAGACCTCATCCGCAGACTCTGTCCTTGATGAGATTCGTTCAACAATCGCTTCGTTTGAATCTCTCCGATCCGCAGGAGCGATGCGCAGCGAGTCTTTCGCTGTACAAGCTCCGACGGGGGAGGCTTCCGCTGTATCAGCCAATCCATACACACCGCTTATTACGCCGTCGGTGACAAAGGCGACTGCACCGAATGCTGCCGCTTCGTCAGCAGGCTCGGCTACTACGGAGTTAACGGCGCCCCATATTACAGCAAAGAAAAGAGCGGGCACGGACTTGCAGTTGGCGTATCCCGTCACTTCCGAAGACGATGGATTTCCAGATGCGAACTCGACAATCTCGCAATCCGATCCGTTGAGCGGCGAGCAAACCGCACGAAAAGAAACTTCAAAATCGTTTGTTGCAATTCGTGCCGTGGATAAAACCGCAAAGATCATGATCGTTGACGATGAGCCTTTGAACGTAATGACGTTTCGACAGCATTTGAAGATGGAAGGTTACGAGAACTTCGTAACCACCAGCGATGCCCGGGAAGCCCTGCACCTGCTGCGAAGCGAACGTCCCGACGTTCTGTTGCTTGACATTCGCATGCCCGAGATCAGCGGCCTGGATATTCTGCGTGTTGCGGGGCTCGACCCTGTGCTTCAACATATTCCGGTTCTGATTTTGACTGCCGCGTCCGATCCGGCGACTCGGAAACAAGCTCTGGATCTTGGGGCAAGCGACTTTTTGCAGAAGCCAATTGATCCTAACGAACTCCTGCCACGAGTTCGCAACGCAGTCGTGATAAAGAAGCATTATGACATGGCGTCGAGCGAAACGGCTCGTCTGGAGCAGCAGGTCGAACGCCGAACTCGGCAGTTGGATGCCACTCGTCAGCAACTGATTCTGTGTCTGGCCCGAGCAGCGGAACACCGCGACAACGACACCGGCAACCACGTCATTCGAGTCGGTCGCTACACGGCTATTATCGCTCGACAAATGGGTTATCCCGAGGCGCGACTGGAAATGCTGGAACAGGCGGCGCAGCTTCATGACGTCGGCAAAATTGGCATTCCGGACTCAATTCTCTTCAAACCCGGTAAACTTGCGTTTGACGAATACGAGATGATGAAAAAGCACTGTGCGCTGGGTCGCCAGATCATCGAGCCTATTTCTGAAAAGGAATGGAACATCCTGAAGACTCATACGCGCATCGGCGAAAGCATGTTGCACGTTCGATCGTCTTCTCTGTTGATGCTGGCCGCGCGAATCGCGCAGACTCATCATGAGCGATGGGATGGCAAAGGCTATCCGCTTGGTCTACAGGGCGAAGACATTCCGTTTGAAGGCCGCATCGTTGCCGTCGCCGACGTTTTCGATGCGCTTTCAAGCAAGCGACCCTACAAGGATCCGTTCCCTCGACAGAAGTGCTTTGAGATACTTCGTGAAGGACGTGGTACTCAATTCGATCCGAAAGTGATCGACGCGTTCTTCGATTGTGCAGACGAGATCATCGAAATTCAGTTGTTGCTGATGGACGAAGAAGATCGCATTCCAAAGGGTGAGTGGGAAAACATCGCTCAGGCTGCTCTGCACGGCTAGTCGGGAACCGAATGTCGTCATTCCGTTTATTCGCAACAGAGTCATGACACATCAAACCGGTTGCCGTTGGACAACAGTTCGCATCCATTCTACTGTTCCGAACTCAGCGAAGTTCCCCGCGCGGTCGTATGATGGCTGTTCGCAGCGGCACTGAGATGTGCATGGTGGCGTGAATTTTCCAATGGCAGGCCCTTGACGGTGGCTGCGGGAAATGTGCTGGTTGCCGCCTTGCAGGAGATCCCTGTGGCAGGCATTTTTTGCTGCAGTCTTCTTCCCCGCCACTTCGGACGATACACTCAGGATCCTGCAAAAGGCGATTCTTTGACCGTCCTTGCCCACCTTCAACCGGGAGCCGATTATGCGTCCAGAAAAACGAAGCGTTGACAGCGCGTCTGAGTGCTGTTCTGTCAGTCGTCGATCTTTCGTCAGGGCGGTCGCTGCCGCGACAACACTGTCTGTTCTGCCAGCAAGGGCCTTCAGCGCGGGTTTGTTTGCAGGACCATCAAAGACCAGTGCGGCTGAAACGGCAGTCGGTGAATTCTTCAAGACACTCAGTGACGAACAGAAGCAGACACTTTGCTTTCCTTTCGAGCACGAACTGCGTCATCGCATCAGTGCCAACTGGCATGTGACAAA
>JANMEV010000552.1:0-8754 GCA_031377305.1 Planctomycetota bacterium
TCCGGTCGCTGCTGGTGTTCCGAAAACGGTGACGTGGTACTTGTGAGGATGTCGGCGGTTCCGGCGATATTCTTCTTCACCTGCTTCGAACAAGTAGAGTACTTCTTCAAGGCTGCGAACCTGCAGCGTCTTGGCATATCCAGCCGCCGACAGCCCGGCTTTCACGAGGTCTTCAGCCGCCTTGCGAGGTTCACCTGTCAGATCCCAAAGGACAACGCCGTTGCGATCCTTTGGAATGAAGTGCCAGTTGATGCGTTCAGGATCATCAAACGCGTACATCAGTTTTGGCTTCTGATCGGCAGGCAACACCGACGCGAGTTTCGCCGCAGCCGTTGCCATACCAACCCCCGGACGTTCACTGCCATCGTCAGCGTTACACGTGCGACCAGCGCAAGCCAGCATCGCCAGGGCCAGCATCAGGCGGAGTGCAAATTGAACGTTGCGTATCATGAACATAATCCTTCGAATGTTTCAGGTGGGAGATGTTTGTGGAGAGGGTCGAGAGCAGAACAGAGCAAATAGTTTCACGCGACACCGGGATCGTAGCGACATCACTACCCCGGAGGCCAGGTGAGATCCCGACCGCCGAGTATGTGAATATGCAAGTGGTAAACCGTTTGCCCGCCATGAGTTCCCGTGTTCACCACGGTCCGGTAACCGCCATTGAGACCCAACTGAGCGGCCACTTTGGGGACAGTCAAAAGCAAATGGCCACATAGCCCGGCGTCCTCCGAATGAAGCTCATTCAGCGAAGCGATAGGCCTTTTGGGAATCAACAGAACATGTACAGGTGCTTGCGGATTGACATCTCGAAAGGCAAGGCACAGGTCGTCTTCGTAAACAATATCGGCCGGGATTTCCCGATTGATAATCTTCAGGAAAATGGTCACTCAGTCACTCCGAAAAAACGCACGTTTCTTGCACGACGCGAATCGCCTCACACGGCAAACATATCAGCCTTTGCTCTTTCCGCCCCTTCGATCTGCCGACCGCAGGGGGCGAGAAGGTAGCAGGAATCGCTCAAAAGGCCAATCGATGCGGCCATCGGGACTAACTGACCGACCGAGGGGCAGTTCTGATATGCTTGTGCTTCCGAAACGCTCTAGAACGTCAGGCCACCTTTGCGGCCAGACGTGTAATTCTCAAGTTACGGTCGTAGTGAGCGGTGGCAACCTGCAAGCCGTCGGGATGGACGTCCATGTCTCGGGCAAGACTGGGCAGAGCGAAGCGGTGAAAATCTTTCTCGGTATCAGGTTTCCAGAACACAAGGAAGCCGCCGCTGCCGCCACCGCTCAGGCCCATAATTGAACCGTCGCTCAGCCATTTCAGACGCCAGATAACGCCCTGAGTAATGCCTTCCGCGATGAGTTGTCGCACAGGTTTCAAGCCTTCAGGCGTCTGGTTCTGCATGTCGTACAGCAGGACCAGCGGTTCGTGAACGGCTCCCAGAGGATTGGTGGCTTTATGCAGTCCGCCGGCTACCAGCCACTTGCCATCCGGGCTAATGGCAATGGCTCGGATGCCGCCGAAGTCGACCTGCTGTCCCCCGTTGTAAGAATGCAGCGGAGCCGCATCAAAACTACGAACTTCCATACCGGTGGCGACGTCCCATTGCTTAAGCGATCCCGTCAGGTCACCGCTCATGAGGAACTGACCGGATGGATGGAAGGTCACGTTGTAGATGTGTCGCGGATGTCCTGGGAACTCCTTCAGCAGACTTCCATCGGCGATATTCCACAGACGAACGACATTGTCGTTGCCACCGCTAAGCAATTGAGTTCCATCCGGGCTGACGTCGAGCGAGCGAATCCAGCCTTTGTGAGCATCGATGCTGCGGAGGGGTTTCGGTTCGGTGGCCGCAGATTCCCACCAGGTAATCTTTCCGTCGCAGCCAGCACTGATCGTCTGTGACCCGTCTTTCGTGGACGCGATGGCCTGCACCCACGTTTGATGGCCTCCGCTGAAAATCGTGCGGACGCCATCGGCCAGGTTGAATCGTTCCACAAAAGCATCTTCGGAACCACAAAAGGCGAATCGCCCTGCCGGATCAAAGCGACACGCATTCAGCGGTCGATCATGAGCCCACTGCGAGACCAAGTGGGCCTGTTTGAGATCAAAGCCTTCGGGAATAGTCATAATCATGGCCTGGTTCTACAAGTAACACCCGAAGTAACACCCAATACTGCGGTAAATGCTTCACGTCCGTTGTCTCACGTCAATAACGAAGCCACTGTAGCGGTGGCCGGATCAGCGATCGGCATATCACGGCCATCGATATTGAAAGATCCGGTGGGATCCACTCCGGCGCCTGCTGGTAGGTATGCAACAGCGAGCCATGATCTACATGACCGTCCTTGACTTCCGTGCCGTTGTCGTTGGTGTTTCGGTAGACCATGTGAAGGAAGGAGGTCGCAGCATCAGGAGGGAACGGTTGAGAAACCGCTAACCGCGACTGCCATGATTAGAGCTTGCCTGGTGACTCAAGTCAACGGATGGCACAATAAACAATGGATTGAGCCGCATCTGAAGTTGCAGGATGGCGGGCCAAAATGCACAGCGCCGTTGTTCTGGGATTGCTGCTCATTGCAGCTTCGAGACTCAGTTCAATTTGCGCAACATGTTCAAACGGATTGCTTCCATTGAGCCCAACAAATCACACAACGGAACCGCGTTTTCTATCGAGTGGAGTCCAATGACGGCGTAACCTGCAACTACTTCTGATTGTGGCAGAGCGTTTGTCTTTGAACGCCTAACAAAACCGGGACTGGCTCCCGGACTTCTCTGAAAAAGCTCACGAAATTGGCGGAGAAGGTTGCCTCTCCCGGTTTTGCTTGAGCATCTTAGACTTAACGCGAGCCTTGGTTACACTGTTGGCCCCGAAAACTTCTGTTTCTGTGTCGTAGCACCTTCCCGCCTTCCATCAAAAGCAATCGTCATGTTCCGCCATTTTTACTCATCCGCATTGTTCGTGTGTTTGTCTGCCCAATGCGTTCTTGCCGAGAAGTCCGTTGAAGATTTGACCGTGGACCCGACTCGGTTCGAAGCCACAACGTTGGCGACGGGTCTGATTCAGCCTATGGAACTTGATGTCGCACAGGACGGCACCGTCTTCTTTATCGAGCTGAACGGAAAGTTGAAGTCGATCGACCCGGTCACGCGAGCGGTGTCGCTGGTCGCCGAGCTCAATGTGACGACTGAGCAGGAGAACGGACTCATTGGCCTCGCGTTGGATCCTAACTTCGCAGAAACGCGTTGGATCTTTCTACAATACTCGCCGCCCGATTTTTCCGGCCAGCACATCAGCCGGTTCACGCTCGTCGACGGCAAGCTGGATCTGGCATCTGAAAAGTTGCTGTTGAAATACGAAGAACAGCGTAAGGAATGCTGCCATCATGCAGGATCGTTGAGCTTCGGTCCGCGAGGCGAGCTGTTCATCGCGTCGGGCGACAACACTCATCCTCATGGCGATTCCGAAGGCTACGCGCCCATCGACGAACGCCCCGACCGCGCACCGTGGGATGCTCAGAAATCGGCATCGAACACGAATAGCTACAACGGCAAGATTCTAAGGATCAAACCAACGCCGGAGGGCAGTTACGAAATCCCCGAAGGCAATCTTTTTCCCGCTGATGGCTCGAAGGGTCGACCGGAAATCTATTGCATGGGATGCCGCAATCCCTGGCGAATGAAGGTGGATTCCGAAACGGGTTTCGTTTACTGGGGCGAAGTTGGCCCCGATGCAGGCGGCGACGGGCCTCGAGGTCCTCGTGGCTATGATGAAATCAATCAGGCTCGCATAGCGGGTAACTTTGGCTGGCCGTACTTCATCGCCAACAACCTGCCATACTCGGATTTTGATCTCGCCACAAAAGAAGTGGGACCGCTCTATGACCTAACCGCGCCGACGAATGAATCGCCGAACAACACCGGTGAAAAAGTTCTGCCGCCGCCGGTGTCAGCGTTGCTCTATTACCCGTATGGAGCATCCGAGAAGTTTCCCGAACTCGGCGCCGGTGGTCGCTCAGCCTGCGCCGGGCCGGTGTATCACGACAGTGAGAACTCAAGCGCGGGAACAAAGTTCCCGTTGGGCTACGACAAGGCCCTGTTCATCTTCGAGTGGACTCGCCACTGGATCAAGGTGGTTCATCTGGATGAAAACCATGTTGTGAAGTCGATCGAACCGTTCATGCCGGGTCACAACTTTGTGCGACCGGTTGACATGGAATTTGGTCAGGACGGATCGCTGTATGTGATGGAATACGGTGAGACCTGGGGCGTCAATCCGGATGCCCGAATTGTTCGCATCGATTACATTCGAGGCAATCGTCCGCCAATTGCGAAGGCGAACGTTGAAAACAACATTGGGAAAGCTCCGCTGCAGGTCACGTTGACCAGCACAGGCACGAAGGACAAAGATGCTGACGAATTGCTGTTCTATGAATGGCGGCTGATTAACACGTCCGATCAGACGGCAGCCCTAAAGGTGCTTTCCAACGAAGCCAGTACCAAAATTACGATCGACGAAACGGGAGTCTTTAACGTTGAGCTGATGGTGACCGATTCACACGGAGCCAGTCGATTTTCCACCGTGCCGGTTTTGGTCGGCAACGAACGTCCGGCAATTCGATTCGCAACGCCTCAAACCGGAGACTTCTTCGATACAAATCTCCCGATTCGATACGAACTGATCGTCAACGACGCCGAAGACGGTACCAACGACGAAGTACAGATCGACGAGCACGATGCACAGCAGGTCGATCCGGATTCGCCAGGCCGAGTCTCACTGAATGCCGCCTTTGCAGTCGGCCCGCCTCCGTCAGCGGATGGCGGAGCGGAGGACACAGACCAGGGACCGATTGGAATGCGGCGAATGAAGAACAGTGATTGTTTCAATTGCCATTCGGTGGATCAAAAGCGAGTCGGGCCGCCGTTGCTGGATATCGCGAACAAGTACCGCGGCAAGAGTGACGCACTTGAGGCGTCGGTGCAGCGCGTGATCAAGGGATCTACAGGCGTTTGGGGCAAGGTACCGATGATTCCGCATTCGCATAATACTGAAGGGGAAATTCGCGAAATGGTAGGCTGGATCTACAGTTTGGAACCGACCGGGCTTGTGCGAGTCTTTCCGGGATTTGTGGGCGAGATCCCGGTTTCCGCGGATGAAACAGCCAAGCCTGGCCACTACAAACTTGAAGCTTCATACGTTGATCGTGGAGCGGGATCTATTCCAGCGTTGAGTGCTTCATCGACGATTTTTCTGCGTCCTCGATCGGTCGAGGCCGAAGCTGCGGATGAAGTGAGCGGTCCGCAAGTGCTCGGCGGTGGCAAAGCGAGCGGCAAGAAGTTTATCGGCGCGATCGACCATGGGCACTTTCTTCGCTTTCGCGGAGTGCCAATGGACACAGTCAAGGAACTGACTCTGCGAATCGCTTCGGCTGGAGCTGGCGGTTCGATCGAGATTCGACTCGACCAGCCTGATGGTGCAATGCTCGCGACAACGGAGATCGAAGTGAACGGCGAGTGGGAACTGTTCTACGATCGCAAGTTGACACTTTTAGATGTGGAAGGTCGCCACGATCTTTGTGTGTGCTTCGTCCATCCTCAACGAGCCGGCGGATTGATGAATATCGATTCAGTCTATTTCGGACCATAGTCGAATTGAGCCTGAGGCGCTAGCCGATTTCATGCGTTTGAAGTTCGATTCTCCAATCTGTTTCATTTCAAGACGAAACCTACGTGCTGAATTTCTCTGACATCTGGCGGACTGAAACTGACCCGGAGCAACGCGTCTCCGCGGTCATTCGGCTGTTCGCCGGTTTTGAAATTCTGCTGTTGATCTCCACCTGGCCTTTGTGGTGGGGAGGCTCGGAATTTCCGCAGGTTCCGTTGTTGCCGATCTCAATCCCGGTTGAACTTGGCAGATGGATGACGGCTGGACTCTTGCTTTCGGCGAGCTGCGTTGTCGTCGTTCGAAGTCCAAAGTTGTTGAGAATTTCGGTTTTGGCAGCCGCGATTTTCGGGGCCTTCCTGACAGTGCAGAACCAGCACCGGCTCCAGGCCTGGCATTGGCTGTTTCTGATCATCTCGAGCGGCTGGCTGATTCTTCCTGCAGGCAATCGATTGCCCTGGATGCGACACGCAGTGTCCGCCGTCTACGTGTGCTCGGCGTTATCGCGATTGACTCCAAATCCAGTGACCGGCATGACGAGTGCCATCGTCTACCAGATTCTGGCGACAATCAAAATCCAGGGTCTTGCACCCGATAGTTCGGCGATGGTGTTGCTTTGTCACGTGATGACGATTGGCGAACTGTTGATTGGCGTTCTATTGCTGTTCAGCAGAACTCGCGGATTCGTCGTGATTGCAGCGATCCTGCTCCACGTGGTGCTGATGATTGTGCTGAGTCCTCTGGGCCTGAATCATCATGCGGGAGTCATCCTTTGGAACGCGTGTCTGTTGTGCGTTGTGAGCGTGCTGTTTGCGGGACCAGACAAGTCGGTTAAGCCACAGTCGCATTTACAGCAGCAGCCAAAGTCGCGGGCGACCTCGTTGACGGCGTGTTGTGTGCTCGCCGTGACGTGGCTGTTTCCGATTTCGGGTCTGTTCGGAATCGCTGACAACTGGCCGTCGTGGCAACTGTATTCCAGCCGACCTGAAAGCTGGGTCTTGTACATTCATCGTGATTCATTGCAGGCGTTGCCGAAGAATCTCACTTCCTACATCGCCCCGCCGGCGCCTCCAGCAGATTTTTTTGCGATCAGACTTGATCGATGGTCGTTGGATCAAACGGGGTCTCCGATGTACCCGGAAGATCGGTTTCAGGCGGCTGTCATAGAGATGGTGCTGGGATCGTTATCGACAAACGCACAGTTTCAGATCATTCTCACAACGCCGCGATCGCCGGACTGGTGGCACCGCGACGAACGCCGAATCAGCACTCGCGAAGAACTTGAGGTCGGACAACGCAGTTTCTATCTGAACACCACGGCTCAGTAGTCGGAGTGTGCCGTTTTGGGAAATCAGATGACATAGTCGGCCTCTGGCATGAAGACACGGACAGACCGTGGATGGATATAGACGGAGTCGTTGAGTTTCAGTCCCAGCGTCCTGGCTCGATAGTGTGAGACATCGACGTTCAGTTCAACGCCAAAATTGTCGACCGCGACACGGACTTTCAAAACCGATCCAGCCGGATTGATTTGTCTGACTGTGCCTCGAAGCGAAGCGTGAGATGGCGTTCGATCGATATCAAGCTCATGAGGTCGAACGTAAGCCGTGGCATCACGAGGTTCCTCGTGCTGATAGTCGTCGTACTGCAGCGTGAACGGCCCCATTTGGACTTGGCCGGACTGAACTCGCCCGTGGAACACGTTCACGTTGCCCAGAAAATCCATCACAAACGACGTGGCTGGATTGTCGAACACCGCCTGAGGCGTCCCGGTCTGTTCGATCCGGCCCTGACTCATCACAACGACCTGGTCGGCCATCTCAAAAGCTTCCTCCTGATCATGAGTCACGAAAACGGTGGTCACGTGCATTTCCTCATGCAGCTTTCTCAGCCAGGTTCGCAGCTCCTGACGCACCTTGGCATCCAGCGCGCCGAAGGGTTCGTCGAGCAGCAGCATGCGAGGCTTCACTGCGAGGGCTCGAGCAAGGGCGACTCGCTGACGCTGCCCGCCGGAGAGTTCGGAGGGATACCGCTGACCGAGTCCTTCCAGCCGCACCAGATGAAGTAGTTCGTTCACTCGATCTCGCACTTCATTGTTGGGAGCGTTGCGGACGCGCATGCCGAACGCTACGTTCTCGAAGACAGTCATGTGGCGAAACAACGCGTAGTGCTGAAACACAAAGCCCACTTCACGGTCTCGAGCCGACCGATCGGTGACGTCTTCGTCCTTGAAGTGAATGCTGCCTTCGTCGGCGTTCTCCAGACCGGAGATGATTCGCAACAATGTCGTTTTCCCGGACCCCGACGGCCCCAGCAACGCGGTCAGGCTGTCAGACGGAACCTCCAGACTGACGTTCTTCAGGGCGACAAAGTTGCCAAATCGCCTGGACAGGTTCTTAACGGAGATACTCATAATTGGTCCCTTGAATCGACAGAAAGAGTCGCGGATTTGAAACACAGAGGACACCGAGACGGCGGAAGAAACGCCGAAGACTTCTGCTGGAGTTTGATAGCTGCCACGCGGTGACACGGGCATTCACCGCCTCGCTGTGACTCGCATCGATGCACTTTCGTCGAGGCAGCGTAAAGAATGTCGAAGTCATTCCTCTGATCTCGGCTGCATTGACGCCGTGACCATGCGTTCAAGAATAATCTTCACCACCAGCGTTGAAAGCGCCATGAGCGTGAGTACTGAAGCGACTGCGTACGAGCCGGTGTTATTGTAATCCTGAAATAGCTTCTCAACACGCAGAGCCATCGTGTAGGTCTCTCGTTCGATGCGGCCGGAGACGACGTAGACAGCTCCAAATTCTCCGATCGCGCGGGCGTTGCACTGGATCACTCCGAAGAGCAGACCCCATTTGATGTTTGGCAGAGTCACTCTCCAGAAAATCTGCCATGGGGAAGCTCCCAGACTCACGGCCGCCAGTTCTTCGTCATCTCCCAAAGCCTGCATCAGAGGAATCAGTTCGCGGGCGACGAACGGGATCGTCACAAACATAGTCGCCAGCACAAGTCCCGGCCACGCAAAGATGATCTTGACGCCCCATTGATTCAGCAACGGGGCAAAGTAGCCCGTTCGGACG
>JANMEV010000553.1:0-2856 GCA_031377305.1 Planctomycetota bacterium
CTCGCATCCTGACAGCTAAGTGCGGGCTCTTCAACGAATGCTCTCGTAACTCTCCTCCCGCTCTGGCCACCGAGTTTGAATCTTCATCAGCGCGCGTTGGTGGTCACGACCGGAGTGAGAAACGGGAATTCGTTTCGCTGCTCCGGTCCGACACGCCGGAGAGACATCGATTAGATTCGCCAAGTTGGCGATACTTGATCCAGCGGCGCAGTCAATCCGAATGCAAATGGACGTCCGATGAACGCAAACATGATTGCAACGTCGGCATGGAACGGCTCCAGCCCAAAACCGCTCATGAGTTGCCTGTCCTTGGCCAAATTGGCGACTCGGTTTTTGGCGCGCCGATCGATGCCCCACCGAAGCGCGAGTCCATGTTTTGAACAACGACTACTGTTAACAAACTGGCAGAAGCTCACGGCAAGGAATTGAATCGCGTTTTGCCGACCCGCACGCCGGGTGGTGTGGGAACGGTCTCGGAGCAATCCGGGGCCCTATCTTTGTTAGGCCGTCGTGTGCCCATGCTGTTCCAAACGTCTGTCGAAATTCAGGCGTGCTATTTCTGTGGCAGTGGATTGCTGGCGGCATTTAGCGCCGCCTCGTCAATGGTCGTGTTGTGGAAGTGCACGACCTGCCAGCCATTCGCCCCTTTCGCCAGCACCGCCGTGCTTCGGTGGCGGCATGCGAGAATCTCGACACCTCCGGGTCCGGTGAAAGCATCAACTTTCCAAATGCTGACAGCCATGGCGTATCCCTCGCCAATCGAGTGAACCTGCACCTCTTCCAAATACTCCTCGCAGTCCTTAAGGAAGGTTGCATGAAAGTTCGTCAGATGCTTTGAAAGTTCGGCCTTTCCTTGCCAATACATCCCGACCACGTTGATGCCCTGCGCATCGTGCCTGAATGCCGTGGTGAAAGCGTTCATGTCATGCTTGTTCCAGGCCGTTTCCTGGTCCTTGAGAATTCCCCGAACTGCTTTGTCGTCTGTCGGCGAGATTTGGTGTGTCTTAGCCGGTTGCTTCGATGTGGTTTGCTGAGCCATCGTTTCCGTGGTCCGCCCAAGCAAACCAGCTGCAAAGAGAAACATGGCGATCATGTGTTGTTTTGATGTGTGCATGGTTTTCACTGTTGTCCTGATTGTTTGGCAAATGAAGAACATTGTTGTCAGCATGGCGCCACGGATCACGGAGACCGAGGAGTAAAGTCTGACGTCAGAGCGAATGGCGCCGGAGCTTCATTGATGTGTCCGGGTTGATTCTCCTGATCATGAGTTTTGTCCGCGCCAGTCAAGAGTGCCCAGGCGGTTTGCTCACGGTCGACGAGTCGCTGGTCGTTCTCAAGTTTCTGCTTTCGGATCAACATGCGTGCTTCTCGCAGGTAGATGCGAAACTCAAGCCAGTCTTTCCAGTCGATCGGAAACTTATCAGGGGGCAACTGTGAAATGGCAGCCGTCCATTCTTCCACTGTCTCATCTGCGAGACGAAGTGATTCTTCTGCTTCTTCCGTTCGCCCGAGTTGAAAGAGAGCAATTGCCAGCGGGGCATATCCGGCTCGGTGAATTCCTGCTGGCGACTTTGCCCCTGATTTCACAGACTCTCGAAAGAGGTCGGCAGCTTGTGCATGGTGACCGGACCTCAATTGTGCAAGGGCCGACACGTAGACGTCATAGGAGTGACGATTGGGTCCAACGACGCTTTCCGCCAGTTTGGCCAATTCAGCGGAATCAATTACCGGAGTCTTTGAGAACGCCAGGGAACGCACGATCAACTCTCGATGAGCATTGAGGGATGAGCCGGCGAACATTTTTCTGAAGTTAAGGCACGCCAGACGGTAACCAGAGTCGTCTCCGGTATGCATCCGCAGCAGCGTTTGTCCAAAATGCTCCTCTGCGTGCGATAGACTGGCCAGTCGAAAGCGATGCTCAACATCTGACGCCGCAAGATCCCACAGCCCAAATTTCAGGTATAAAGACGCTCGCTGGACATAGGCCTCCCGATAGTTCGGCTCGGCCGCAATTGCCTGGGTAAAATCCTGGTGAGCTGCGGCCCAATTGCCTTGAATGGCCATCCCGATTCCTTCGTTGACGAGCCGCGTCGCAGTTTGTAACTGCGTCACCAGCAACTCGGCTCGCTTGCGCGCATCTTTGGCTACTCTGAGCGCATTTGTTTCATTGGCGAGTGCCTTTTCAGCGGCTTCACGGGCGAGAGTCGCTTCATTTCGCGCATTCAAAGCTGAGTTTGCCAGGGAGATACTTACTACGAGACCTATCAGGATGAGACTCAGGAACGATGCTGCTGTTGCAATCGCCCACTGGTGCTTGCGAGTCGTTTTCCGCAAACGATAGAGGGTCGACGGAGGACAGGCCTCAACCGGCTCGTCGTCGAGGTAATGCTGCAAGTCACGAGCGAAACCATTCGGTGTCTCGTATCGGCGCGTGCGGTCTTTCTCCAGACATTTCATTACAATCCAGTCCAGCTCGCCATGCACCATCTGCGCAAGCTGCGTAGGCTCTGCTCGACACACGGCAGCAAACTGTTTGAGCGTGCCGGAAGTGCTCAGGCGATGACTGGGTCTGGGCGGTTCTTCTTCTTTGATGCGCCGCAACATCTCCAGCCAGGTGGCTTCACGCAGGCTTGTCCCTTCCAGTGGCGTTGTGCCAGTCAGCAATTCGTACAGCAAGACCCCCAACGAATAGACGTCACTGCGAGTATCGACCCCCAAAGCGTTCATCTCGGCCTGTTCGGGCGACATGTATTCAAGCGTGCCGACCAACGTGCCGTACTGCGTGAACAACGTTTTCTCCGTCAGCGATTGGTCAATCGCTTTTGCGACACCAAAGTCAATCACCTTGGGAACAGG
>JANMEV010000649.1:0-8380 GCA_031377305.1 Planctomycetota bacterium
CGCCTGGTTTCCGCCGGCTCCCAGGACTCCACCTCGCAGAACTCGACCGTCGGTATCCGACTTCAATAGCGATTCAATTAAAGGGATCGACGTTGTGTAGTTCTCATGGAGCCATCCCAGTCCAGTCCAGCCGTTTACCGCGCGAAACGCTGTCGCAACCGTGACAATTCCACCCGCATCGATCTGGTCCTTGATCGTCGTGAAGGCTGCCGCCCGGTGTGTTTGTGATCCTAGACTCAAAAGTGCGGTAAGATTTGTCGTTCCCGGAACAGACGTGTCGAAGTCGTCGTAGTAGTTTCCTTCGGTGCCTTTTCTAAGCCTTCTGACAGTGCCTCCGTTCACTCGTGCCAGCGATAGAAAATTTAAAGCCGACAGCGCTGGCTTTTCAGAGACCTCCGACAGCAACTCGCTTTCGCGAGCAGCCAATTCAGTCAGCGTCAACAAAGCCCGCGACTGCTGCACTGCATCTGTCTGAAGAACGCTTGAGCCGTCACGCGGGACGTACAGCACTTTGCCAACCGGGTAGTCGATCGTCAGGTCTTTCGGTCTCGCAAAGTAGACCGAATCCGGCTGATACAACAGTGTTGACGTCGACGAAATCAACCCCGCGCTGACATTTGGGCGGACCATCACGGAATGCGTCAGTCGGGCAATCGAATCTTCTGATTGCTCACTGGATGTCAGTAAACGAACTGTTGCATAGGCCAGCAACTTCTCCGCAACATCAGTCACCGCCGCTTCCGTAAATGCAGTCGTTGGCACGCCAGCGGCGGTTACGGGAATCTGATCATAGGCCGCTGCCAACTGGTCACTTGAAGCTGCAAGATCAACCGATGAGTACTGACCAGCCCGCAGGACGACCTGAGCGGAACCACCGGGCGTCAGCGTGAACACCTGCTTTGGCAGAGTCGCCGTTCCTCCGGGAACCTGCGAAGCTACTTCCAGCTGGAGCACAGCACCGGCAGGTGCCGTGACAGTCGTTGTCTCGTATACGACACCATCAATGACGAGGTGTGCCGTGCGTCCATCGGCGGTGGTGCGGATCACAACATTCCTGCGAGACAACTCTGCAACTCGGTTAGGCGTTACGGCTGGAGCGGCAGCGGAGCGAGTCGTCTGAAAAGTGCTCCCAGCGGGCCCTACCAGGCTGATGGTTGCTGTTTGCCAATCGTTTGAACCCCACTGCGAGGTTGGTACACCCGCCACGACGAGTGAAACGGGAATGGTTGGCAACTGTGACTGTCTGATCGATGTCGTGATTCCAATTCCGCTGGCACTTGCTCGAATCACCGGATCGGTGCTGCCTAGAGATTTGCCAATCGTCCACGTCAAAGGATTTATCGATGACGAATCCTGTCCGGAAAAGACAATGTTATCCACAAAGTGATGCGCGGTTCCAGCCGTCTGAATTCCGAATCGGCCGCTCGAAAGCGTTGAGGCAGGCTTATTCGCCACCGTCTGTGTTAAGTCCGCTACCATCTTGTAGCGTCCCCAGTGGACGTTGTTCGAGTCCTGGTATCTCCAATGGATGTAGGCTGTCAGCGTCGAGTCCGTGACGATTAGTTTTACGTCGCTTGGGAAGTAGCCACTGCTGATCATTGGATTCAGCCACGGGATCTCCGACTCAGGCGGTATGGAATACGTCACGTTCAATGCAAAGATGTCGTTGCCATGTCGCTCGTAGATTCGTCCCGGACCAGGCTGCCCGGAAACCCACTCCAGACCAACTTCGTAGTCTTGCGTTGCACGACCGTAGACACGAAAATCCTGAAGCGTTCCGTCCCCAATTTGCAGAGCGGTGACGCTTGCCGACAGCGTGCCATTGACAGCTTTTTCACCGACCAGGATGTTGGTCGGGGTGTTGTGACTGGTTTGAATTTTGTAGTCGGGAACACCGCTGACGGCAGGGACAAGTGGCCAGGCAGGGTCGGTGACAACCACGCCACCGCCTGTATCAAACTGCAACTGAGGAGGAATCGTGGCGACATGGTGCCCCGTCGTCATGCCTCCCGCATCGAAATCTGCCGCAAATGAGTTCGATGATGGAGTCAGGTAGCTCTTCAGATCAGTGGCCGTGAATGGAGCCGTCGCTGCACCGGGAGCAGCGGATATGGAAGCCTTTAAGGCTGGATTCAGATCGACCCAGTTCAGCCCTGTTGCGGTCGGCAACCACGCTTGCAGCCATGCGTGATCAATTGTTACTTGGGCCGCATTCACATCAACAGGAAGTGGGTTCAATCCCGCCTGAGAAAAATAATCAATTGGGACTGTCGTTGTGGTCAGCCAACTCTTCACCTGAGCGGCGGTCAACCCCATTCGACCGGTCGCGTACTTCGTTGCCGTGAATGAGCCCGCAGCAATCTGAGTCCCCAGCAGGTTTGCCTGATCCCAGGCATTTCCGGACTTCGTGGACTGGGTCGCATCTGCGCCCTTCTTGATGCCGCGATACGCTTCAAACTCAATTGAATTGTGGACTGCATCAAAGGCTTCATACGTCGATCGTGTGCGGTAGTTGTAGTCTGAGACAACAACCCCGGAATCCTGCAGTTGAATCGCCCACGGAGTCGTCGAATTGACCTCCCAAATTGTGGGCGCTCCAAAGCCTATGGCGGTGGCAAGCGCGACAACCGATTTTCCTGACGAATCAAACCCTACCAGATCTGCTCGCCCGTCGTTGTTCATATCAACGGCAGATGTGTTCGATGGCATGCCAGTCACAACAGACCAAGCCACACCTCCAGCTGAGTCCTGGAAAGAATTATCGCGCGAAAACGCAACGCGTAGATCTCCGCCGACGAAAGCGATTAGATCTTCTTCTCCGTCAGCATCCACATCCGCGACCATTGGCACGGGGCTTACTGTTGACCCGGAAAGAAACGCCGGTGCTGCCCATGTTTGTGTCAGAAAAGAAGTACCAGTAGAAATGTTGACGACCCACTGGTTGTTCATATTGTTCTTGGAAACAACGTCTTTGCGACCGTCTCCGTTGACGTCGATGACGGTTGATCGCGAGTAGACGTCGTTTGTGTCTCCGCTGAAGCTGAAATTGAAGCCTGATGTCCAGACGGTTTGCTCAAACGACGTGCCTGTAGAAATGGACACGACCCATTGCTGGCGAACCGAATTGTAGGCAGCTATATCGTCACGACGATCGCCATTGAAATCGCCGACCACATAGTTCTGCCATGCCGACGCACTATTGACATTGGTTGAAAATCCGAAACCTTCGGACCACTGCGAGGTGCGGCCATTGACGGTTGTTCGGATAAAGACTGTGTACTCTCCAGCCGCAAGCGTTGCCAGCGAAGCTGTTAATCCGGCAGTTGTGCTTTCGATCTGCGACATCGTAATTGTTGTCGCGACAGTCGGGTGGGTGGTGCCTACTCCGTTCAAAACAACCCTTAGCTCATATGTGCGGACAGAGCTGGAGTTCGGCGAATTGACCGCGTTCCAGGAAAGAACTTTACTCTGTGAGTCCCATGCAAAATCGGGGAGATCAGGATCAATCAAGCCTGTCACTGGAGTCACAACTTTTTCAAAAGCCCCAGCCGTGACGGATCGCATTACCGACCAACTATTGAAGTTCATGTCGGGCTGGACCACATCGTCGCGTCCGTCACCGTTGAAATCACCGACCAATAATGGTGCCGTTGACTGGCTGGAAACAAAATCCGTAAATCCCCCTGCGCCGTTTGAATTCCACGTGGCAAACCCTTTGGGTCCACTCGGATTACTTACATCAACAGGACCGAAATTCGTTGACTTGTTGACGGCCACTGACACCTGGCCGGTCGTTGTGGTGCGTTTGACGAGATCGACGAGACCATCACCATCAAAATCACCGCGGAACGGTCCCGCAACATTGGGCGCAACGTTCGCTTGTGCGGCTCCATTGGCCTGTAGAGAGTTGACTTTGCTACCGTCGAAAAAGAACACGGGACCACTTGTCCAGGCTGGCGTGGCTGTCGCGGTGGAAGGAGGCCTGAGATCAATTCGATAAAGCCCCGGCGCGAGTCCACCTCGAAGCGCGTAGGAAATTCTTCCCGGAGAATTGGACGGGACAATGTACTGTTCCCGGAGTACTTCTGTCTGCGGCTGTTCGACTTGCACGACTCGCACATCCACAGGACCGGATTGCGTGCTGTCCCATTCGACGACAGGCAACTGCGATTGCTTCGAGAGAGCGATCTTCAGAGTATCGGTCACTGGCGTAAGCGTCGGCGCCGAAATCACGAACTGATTCGAAGCAATATCGGCTCCAAGCTTTTGACCTGCGGAATTTCGTCCGAAGTACCAGAAGACGTAAGTTCCAGCTTCCAGAACGCCGCGCTGGACGTAGCGATTCTCTGGCACGCTCACTATCGGGAGATAGTTGCCATTCTCCGTTCCAGCAATCGCCAAATCCTGTTTTGCAACCCAAAAGTCATATGACACGGCACCAGAAACACGAGGCCATGCGAATTGAAGCAGCAGATTGCCGCCAGTCGCCGAGTCCTGCGATATCACAACACTCGCCGTGGAAGAAGGCGTGAACTGAGTGAAAGCCGACCACAACGGGGCGAGTACCCCGCCGGAAAGAACCGCTCTCACCCAAACTTTGTAGGTTGCTCCATCCTGAAAACGGCTATCCAGATCGAACAATTCACTTTGTCGAAACTCTCGTACCATTTGCGATTGACCAGTGAATCCATCTACGGCAATACGATCAATCCATACATCGTATCGGACAGCCCCCTTGATTCCGGTCCAATTCACCTGTGAACCTGCAGCGGTCTGAGTATACACGGGCGCAACGACCGTGTACGTTGCTGAGTTGACATCAAAATTGCTGGTCGTGACGGATTGACTGGCAGTATTCGTGTTCGCTGTATCGAACGCCTTGAAAGTGACGTTGTAGGTTCCGACAGCAAGCATCGGCGGCACAAAGCTTGTATTGCGAGTACGCTCCCGATACAGAATTGTTCCCGCCGTTGACTGCAATGTGACTTCGTAAGTGTTCGCCCAACTTGCGATCGAGACTAAGTTGTACGTGTCAGCAATGCGAATCGCCGGCACGCCGTTCGACTGCAAGCCGGAAGGAGGCGTTACCAGCAGCGGCTGATACGAAGTCGCTGAAATAGCGAACGCAAGGGAGGCGCTCCAATCGAGTGCACGACCAGAAGCATCAAGGCCACGTACTCTCGCGCTGTAACTCCCTGCCGCAAGAAATGCGCCGCGGTACTCAGTACCGGAAACGGAGGACGTAACAAGCCCCGAAGGTCCGGTCAGTTCAATATCATATCGCACAGCTTGCGACACTTGCCTCCAAACCAAAGCTGATCCCTGCCCCATTGATGCCGTTGTGCTTGTCCATACCGGCGCAATGACGTCCGCCGCTGTTACGGCGAAATCATTGTCTGCTGACCAGAGATCCGGACTTACATTTAAGTCACGAACCTTGACTCGATACTCACCGACCGCCAGATTGGTCTCAAAGACTCCGCCCTGAACAGAGCGCGGCGCCATATCTGGAATCTGTTCGTAAAGGCCTGTGGTCGCAGACTTCTTACCGACCCAAAGGTAATACGAATTCACGCCGGGCAAAACCGTCCATGATACAGAAACCGCAGAACTGACGGCTGGGCGGTTCACGGATGTCCCAGCAAATTGCTGGCCAGAGATACTTGTTAACTGCGGAGCCAATTGGGCTACTGTGAATGAGCTCGTAGTGGCAGTAGTGGAAGGGCTGCCATCGCTTCCGCGTGATCGAATCGAAACCGCATAAGAGCCCGGAGCCAACGGGTCATGAAACACCAGTGTTTCCGCCGTTCCAGCGGCCGTTGCGGAGGGAACAGCCGTCTCAAGGAGCACCAATTGCTGGACACCTGAAGCAAGTCCTGTCCTCACGACGGTAACGTCAAAGCTCACTGCTGGATCCAGTGCTGACTGAGTCCACTGCAGTCCAGTCGGCGATCCAACACTCCCAATGATTGTCACCGAAAGCGGCGCCTGAACAAGCAGTTGACGCTGTTCAAGAACTTCCGTTCTATGCGATGCTGGCGATTGATTCCGAATTCCTCGAGACTGTCGGCCCCGCACTCGACTTCTTCGAAAAACACTCTTTAGCGCAGCAAGGAATTCGCGAGACGTATTGGCCATGGATGCAGACTCCGCGTTGTTGACAGCGTGACCTCAATCCATTGATTCTCCTATACTCACGTTGCCCTATTCCATGGGTATGCGGATGCTAACTTTGTCACCTGTGTGTGCAATGCAATACAGACCGTAATAAAACGTTTTCATATCTCCGCGCATGGGGAGTAACCCGCACTACGTGCTGGCATTGATACCTTGGGAGAATGGTGCAATCGGCCGAATATCTAAGCGATTTCCGCTCTCGATGCAGTTTGCGCTATCCCGATTGCGACTCGCAGTTGAACCGTCATCGCTCAAATTCTATGAAGCTAGCTCGCGAGGCTTTTCATCCGGGGCCTCTCTCGCTGATTCGAAGCGCCATTCTGTCCGACGGTTGCAACACCAGCCTCGATATATCAGCGAGTATGCCGACCGGAGTAACTTTGCTACTACTACAAAATGCGTCGGTCACATCTAACGGAGCGTTCAGGAATCTGCATTTCCATGGCATCAAATGTCTTGAACGAAGCTTGCAGGAGATCGGCTCTTCGCACCAAAGCTGGCCTGACAAAAGCTACGGCTGCACCGCGCCAGTTGTTGAGCGTTTCGGAGAAGTGTGTGCAATGTCGGCGGTGATGCAGTAGAGGTGTTTCGTTCCTCGCAGAAAGAGTTCCTTTCCGACGATCGCGGCTGAGGCTGCGAATTCATCGTCGAGTGAATTGAGTGCGAGGACTTCCGGGGCATCGTCGTGGCTTACGACGATAGTGTTTCCTGCAATCCCGGTGACATAGATACGTCCACCTCCGGCGACCGGCGAAGCGTAGATGTCGCCGACGTTGCCGAGACGAATCGGGCCGGGTTTATCGACTCCTGTCACCGTATCAACACGAGAAAGGACTCCCTGATAGTGTGCAAGGAAATAGATCGAATCTCCGTAGAGCAGCGGCGAAGGAACATACGGCGTGCCGCGACTGCGAGTCCACGCGACTCGATCAGATCCCGTGATGTCTCCTTTTGAACCGTCGAGACGAATCGCGAGGAACGCCTTCTTTTCGTAGCTGCTTCCGGTAAACAACATTCCATCGCCAGCGACGGGAGTGGCCACGATGTTGGAAGACAGTCCACCGCATTCCCAGATGACACTGCCTGTTGCCGGGTCGTAGGCTCGAACGCGATTCGTCCCCGCGACAATCAGCATCGCGCGGCCCTCGTGTTCGACGACGACGGGTGACGACCACGATGTTTCTTCGTCTCGATCAATCTTCCAGACCTGTTCCCCAGTCCGTTTGTCGAACGCTGCGACGAAACATGGTCCGTCGTGATCCCAATTGATGAAGATTGTGTTGCCGTGCAGGACGGGCGACGAACTCTCACCGTGCCCGTGCTTGGTCTGCATCTCGCCGAACGCTTTCTGCCAAATTAGTTCGCCGTCGAGATCAAGGCAATACAGTCCGTGAGATCCGAAGTGCGCAAAGATATGTTTGCCATCCGTCACGACAGAATTCGAGGCCAGGCTCGCCGTGTAGTGTCCGCCTTCGTGAGGCACCTTCCTGTGAACGGTCTTCTGCCACAGAATTGCCCCATCGCGACGACTGATTGCGAGCACCACAAATTCATGTTGCTGTGTCACCGGCACGCCATCATGAGTTCCAGGAGCGGTGCTGAATTTCGGTGGCAGCTGCTCACCGACGGGGATTGCCGTCGTCAGAAAGATACGGTCGCCGAGCACGATCGGTGTCGAATGGCCCTTTCCCGGCAACGCGACCTTCCATTTCACATTCTTCGATTCGCTCCATTCGACCGGTGGATCGGATTCCGGCGCGAATCCCGTTCCCAATGGCCCCCGCCACTGCGTCCAGTCGTGCTCGCCCGCACGAGCTTTGCTGAATTCATCAAGGATACCGCCAGAGACGAGTACACTGGCAAGGAAAAGGTACTGAATGCACGGTCTCATCTTGGGCAGGCTCCTTGCTGCGATCCAGTCAATCGTCACGAATCCGAACCGTCGATCCTATCGGTTGGAAGGACACCGAACGTCGAACGGTCACTCATCGTACGCCAGTATCCGCTGATTCGCGGGCGCTGTATTCGGTTGCTCATATCAAGAGATTTACATTCTTCTGACACTTTTGTTCATTGTCTAGTCAGGAATCGATCCGACTGCGATCGCCGTCCGCCGTCGCGGATTTCTTGCTTCGCGCTGCATGAAGAAGAACGTCGTGAGCAGAGACCATAGCCCCATTCGTTCGACGCTCCGGTCACATCG
>JANMEV010000662.1:0-8268 GCA_031377305.1 Planctomycetota bacterium
GGGCCGCCGCTCTTCAGCGACGGAAACCAAACCAGTATCAGCCATTGCTGCGTTCGCAGTTAGCTTCAATGGGGCCGCCGCTCTTCAGCGACGGAAACCAGCGAGTGGTGAATTTTGTTTCACGATCCACTCATGCTTCAATGGGGCCGCCGCTCTTCAGCGACGGAAACTCAGGCCGGAAACTTGAAGGGCAATGGCAGCGGCTGAGCTTCAATGGGGCCGCCGCTCTTCAGCGACGGAAACTGGAGTGTCCGCAGAGACGCTAACCGGGGCCATCAAGCTTCAATGGGGCCGCCGCTCTTCAGCGACGGAAACACGGATAAGAATCCCGCCACAGGTTAGCCCCCGAAAGCTTCAATGGGGCCGCCGCTCTTCAGCGACGGAAACCGCACGCCTCCCAAACCGTTTGAGGGGCTTGAGTTGCAAGCGGATTTGCGAGGGGTCGCCTCGCGAAAGCGATGTCGACGAACAAAAACATGATCTAGCAATTCTAATCGGTTGTCAAAGAACGACTTACGACCGCGAGAGGTCGCGGGGGTTTTCACGCCACAGGACCACTCGAAAACTCTAAATGGCAAAAAAAAGTCAAAGCACAATTGGCCTTGTCGAATTTGGAACCTCCCGGGGATCTCCCCAATATTGAAGGCAATCAACACCTCGTGATTCGCTCAACCCAAGATTGGCGACCAGCAGACGATCTTCTGCCAAATTCAAAATCTCCCAAAGAAGCTCAATCAGTTTTTGCCGCTCCTCTCGCGACAACTCACAACGGAACACTGAGTATTGTAGCGACTCCCCCGCTCCCTGAAGAGTCTTGTAGACTTTCCGAAGCCGTTTTGGATCACAAACATCGTAGCAGATGAGATAAACGTGTTTCATGGGAATGACCAAGTAAAGCAGGAATGACCAATGACAAAATTTCAATGACCAATGAACTGCAGCCACGCGAGAATGAACTGGCACAACCGAGAAATGCAAATGCCCGAGCTTTGGAACGGTCGGGCTACAGTTTGTGCTATCTCGTGCAGAACGGAGCGTACTCAGGAAGTTCGCCGGTGACGGTGCGAGCCAGCAGTCGGGCCTGAACTTCCATGATGCGGCGATAGCTGACTCGGTATCCGAATATCGGATGCGTGACTTCCTGCTCAAGTCGCCGTTCGAACGCAGCAATGATGGACTTTCGCCCGGCTTCGGTGAGCGTGACAGCACCCGCTCGCTCAAGAAAACTGCTGTGATCGACTTCGCCATTGTTGAACGCCATCAATGTGACGGAGTCGCCGATCAGAGGCCGGTATTCTTCCGCCACATCCAACGCCAGGCTCGGCCGTCCATATCGTGGACGGTGAAAGAATCCAAGCATTGGGTCAAATCCCACACCCTGCAAGACTACGGTCAGCTCTTTCACCAGTAGCGAATAGACAAACGACAGCACGGCATTGACCGGATCCTTCGGAGGTCGACGGTTCCGATCGTTGACGTCAAAATCATGCCGACCATTCAACAGGGCGAACAGCCCGGCGAAATAGGTCTTCGCCGCCATGCCTTCAAGCCCCAGCAGCGTTTCCGCGGAGGTCGCCCTTTCCGCCTTCTGACGAAACTCAGCGAGTGACGGAAGGATTCCAGTTTCATCTTCTGTGAGATGCCGACGCAGCAGGGTTCGTGAGTTGCGAATCTTTCCGCTGATGAAACATCGAGCGATCTGCAAAGATCGTTGAGCATCGGCGGCGATCTCGAACTGGCGAATTCGCAGCTCGATATTCTTGTGGACCAGCCCCGATGTGAGTCCATGGAACCAGCCGCCGTAGGTCAGGTGACAAACCGGGATGCCGCGAGTCGTCAGTTCTCGGAGCGCCTGAGCAGTGATCATAACGTTTCCGAAAAGGCTCACTTGAGACACATCCATCAGCCGACGTTCGGCGAGCACCTCGTCTTTGTACTTGATTGTCAGGCGATCACCGGATTTTCCGACCATGGCTCCCTGAGTTTGCACATAGAGCGGCAAGGCATCATCGTTGGCTGGCAGAAGTTTGCGAATACGTGGCTCACCAAAGTTGCCGGTGTCGCCGACACGGGCTGTTTCTGTTTCGGCGGAGATCGTGCCTCGGAGAGTCGAGTCAAATTGCAGCAAATTCGTCTCATCAGGCAGACAGATTCCAACGAGCGAGCATCGGGGACACTTGGGACTGTCGACCAATGGCGGCGGGAGCATTCCAGCGGCGGCCGTGAGACGAAAGTCGTCTCGAAGTTGCCGCGTCCGTTGAATCAGCTCGTCCGTGAATTCAATTGTCACCCGCTTCTTGGATGCGATGAAATACAGGACTCCACGATCGCACTGAAACCCGTTGGCTCGCAGAATCAACCCTTGAGCACACAGTTGCACTCGTTCCGGTTCATAAGCACCTTCCGGAATATTCGGAGCTTTGCCGCGTTTGTAATCGACGGGAGTGGCTTCCATTCCTTCAAGTTCCAGCAGGTCAAGTTTCGCCAGCAATCCGTCCGTCGGAGCCGATAGCATCAGCGATCGAGAGTGGATTGAAGTCGTCTCGCTTGTGTCGTCGTTGCATTGGTCACTTTTTCGTTTCGCTCGCTTCGGAGCCTGATCGACTCGGCGATGTCCAAACGTGCCTTCCATGGTCTCAAGGTTGCCAGCCCATTCTCCTTCAACCCACTCCAGATATCCAAGTCGCGGACAGTAAGTGAATTCGTTCAACATGCGAACTGGGATCATGTCGGGAAGATCGCTTGCGGCGACAGTGTTCAGTTGGCAGTCTTCAGTGTTCAGCAAATCGCAGGAAGGGTTTTCGGTTGGAGGTTTTCGGTTTTCGGAAGTCGCAGCAGCTTGTCCGTGCGATTCATTGGTCATTTGACATTGTTCATTGGGTATTCCGATCTCGACAGTCATCTCTGGCCTCTTTCGTCATTGGCGAACGAACAGGCCTCCGTGCGAATAAAGAGTGGTCTCACCAAACTTGCCGCACGAGCATAATCAGCAACCGTGACACATCATGTCAGAGCCGGTCTGAAAACTTCAGGGCAACTGCTGCAGTTCATCCAGGTCTTTGGGCCTGCCGCTGGCCCGCTTGTTCGATTTCAGGTCTTCGAGACCGATGACGAGTCAATCAACTCGATGGACGTTCAGCAATCTCAAGAACTCTTTGAAGTCTGGCGGAAGCTCGATCACCATAGTTCATCGCCCTGAGTGCCATCATGTGCTGAAGCCGAAATTCAGCAGTCTGAGCATGCCCCCACTGAGTCATTTCCGGATCATCAAAGTCATCGGAGATGGAAATGCAAGTTCGATCCAAACGCGGTACGTGTGTTGGATTGACGGAGTGGTTGGCCATGAATTAGTGGCCCATTGACTTGGCAGTAAAAGACGCGTTCCCCAGTTTAGTGGCTGTTTCATCGTCCGTGGAGACCGTTTCTCGATGTGTCGACCAATTGTCCGAAAGTCATCTCTGGTGTTAAAGAAACCCTTGTTCTTTCAGCTTCGCGACCAAGCCGTTTGTTCGAGGAAACAATTTGCGGAGTTCTGCGGCCGTCATCGCTGTGAACTCGGGCCCCACGTCCGGACCAAGAGCTTCGCGAAGATCACACAACAGGGCGACAGCTTCGGAGTATTTCTCCACGGATTTCATCGACACAAGTTTCGATATGCTCGCAACAGTCTCACCGGGATGCTTCGCCAGGGCGGCAAGTCGCTTCTTCCGGTGCTTCTCTTGAGCATCCTGCTCCTGACGGCGGCGCGAGTTAGACCGCTCCTTTACCAGTCGATCCAAGTCATCCATCGTCCGCGATGTTTTTCTGATGGGCCATGCAGAGGATTTCACGGTCTTTCTGATCGACTGGAGCGTGTCCGCTCGTACGATACCAGAATCGTCGGTAAGCAATTTCTCGAGAAGCAGCAGTCGTTGCTTCTCAGATTTCTTTTCGAGCCATGCCTGAACTGGCAGAGGTTTCGCCACGGGCTCTTCGACTGAATCTGATTCCTCGGCTGCCACAGAAAGCAGGTCGTCGCTGAGTTCGTAGAAGTTCGCCAGAACACGCAAGGCACTGGGAAGCGAACCAAACCCCGCTGGCACAGGCGGCTCGGGACACTCGGGCGGTTCACAAGCGAGCCACGCCAGATACACAGGGCGAAGGTCTCCTTTGATCAACATCTCACGAACTGGCGTGAGTTCTGTCAGCAGATTTTCCAGGTGGCTGAAGAATCCGTCCCATCGGCCTCCGTCCGAGTCCGGATGAATCACGAGAACTCCGCCGGGACCGTCGTCGTCACACTTCCACTCAAGGTTGTACTTGATCAGATATGGCTCAAGAATCGCATTTCCGCCGGGAAAACCAAGCGGTAAACGAATCATGATCTCTCGAATGCCGTAGTTTGCAAAATGGACGTGCAGATCGAATCCATGTCGCATCATCTCCAGCGACTTTCCATGAAAGCTGCCGTAGTGATTTTCGTTAGTAAACTCCCGACGAGTGACCGTCGCACGCGTCGACTGGCGTTGCATAAACTCCAGTTGCTCATCGCTAAGAGGTCGATCGATCGCGATGAAGTGGACGTACTGGTATTCGCTCATGAAGTCTATAATCCTGAAGTGATTGCACAGAGTCTTCTGTGAGCGATTGTATCAATCGCTCGACAACGACTGGCGACTCTTTCCCGTGCAGTCCATACTAAAACGGAATACCAGAATCTGCCGGTTCGTCATCAGAGTCGTACGAATGCTTTGACACAAAGAGCATATCGAAAGAGTCGAAATCATCCGGGTCCCGCAGTTCAGCCAAACTGTAAGGATCTGGGTCCTCAGACTCGTCTGGGTCCTCAGACTCGTCTGGTTCCTCGAACTCGCCTGATTCCTCGAACTCGCCTGGTTCACGGAGGTCCTCGATAAGGCCGGCTTCGATCGCACTCTGCAGGAGATCTCTTCGGTTTGCCGCGACAAGTTTCCAGCGTCTGCGTCTTCGCGGTGCCATTTGGGCAATCTCCAGAATCAACAGTCGCAGTTTCTGGAACGTCGCGTCGTCGATCGCGTCGAGAGCTTTGAGTCTGGCGATATTTTTCTTAGAGATATTGCTCTGCTCCATAAAGCCAAGTATCTCACGCATTGCCAGGATCTGCTGCAGTTCGGCCCTTGGAAGTCTTCGGCAATCGCTGCAAATTCTCGCGCGTTGTCCTTTGCCGCCGAACCTCTCATTCGGACGCTCACATCCGCAACAATCACAAACTCGTCCCATCGGATTGCCGATTCGTCTCACTGTGAAATCAAAGCCGCGACCGGCAATGCTCTGACGTTCTCGAATTTTAAGAGGGAGACCATTGTGCCATATAGCATCCCGACGGTCTCCGTCGGAACACCCTGAATTCTTCACACAAACCGTCGCCACTTCAAATACGCAGCCAAAGTCACATGCCCGTCTGGAAACGGCTCAAGAACTTCCACCGATGATGCATCAACGCGATGCTCACTTCCGTAGCGTTCGATCAGAAAATCCAATCCGAATTCACTGTTTTCCGGCCACACCATGCAGACGACCGTGCGAGTTTCCCCCATGAACTTCACGTTGAATGGAAAGACCATGTCTTCTTCGAGTAACGTCATGAATCCCGTATGCTGTTCGTAGTCACCATACGCATCCGTCGTCGCTTCTTCGTGAGCGCCTTGCATATCGTTCGGATCGAGTTGAGAGATCCACCATGTAGGAGATTTTGCTTTCGCATCGCGTTTGGCCATGACTTGTGTTTCCAAAGTAGCCGTCACTCTCTAAGTGACGAAATGCGATTCAGCCCCCAGCCGTGGTGTCGATCTTATCAGATGCTCCACACCAATCTCAACGTTACGCGTGTCTCTGACACAAGCCCGTTCCATGCAGCCCGCCAAACATCATCGATCGTTGAATCCAGCGAAAGCTCGATTGCGAATGGTTTAACTTGACCATCGAGACGCATGGCCAAATCACGACAGCCTCATACAAGCATCCCAGATCACACTGCACCATCAGATCAAGCGCCGTTCACTGCTCACCAGCCCCAGACGCACTCATCAATGCCTACCCGCAGCGGTTTCGATCGTGACGGGATCAAGATGCTTCATCCTAGTCCACGAAGAACCGATTTTGCGAAAGCTTTCATCGTTCTGCAGCCATCAAACCAAAACCTCGGAACCGTCCGCTGCCGATCGCCATCGGTCCTTGAATTGCAATCGGAAAGCGAACTCGTACGTGGACGCGTGGTGCGTTGTTCAGGTTTTCGGGTGGCACGTATCGGGATGATAGTTCCACACCGCGGCGAAAGCCGACGTCACGCCATTCAAGTGTTGTCTCTTTAATGAGTTCGTCAGCGTAACCTGCCTGGCGTAGAGACTTGCGAAGCAAATCTTCCATTCGCTGGTCAAGTCGCATCAGAAAACGTTTCTGCGTCTCAGCATCGACTCCATTGCTGAGCTTTCGGCGCAAGTGATCTGGATCATCGAAGCCCGGCAGGATTACAGGTGTGACGGTGGACCATGTTTGGGATTCGCCAACATACTGTTGCAGCACCCAATCGGAACCGGGAAGGATCGTGAGCAGACCCGCCACGCCGTCGTGATTGATTAGTTCAGCCCCGGCTATCGCGCGCCTGACCCAATTGATCTCACGACCGCTATGCGGGGGCGCAGTGACAAGAACACGCTGCGTGGATTCGATACGTCCCAGCTTGTAGTTGATAGTCGGTAACGGCAGGTACTGGAAACGGTCAGGAGCTGCAGTGCCAGTGGAGGGCTTTGCGCCGTCCAGTGACTTACCATGTACGAAGACATTGATTTGCTCTTCAGTCCATCCGTGGTTGCGGGCTGCTTCAGCGACCGAATGTCGCATCATTCCCGCCACATCGCGAGTTCGCCGGAGCGGATCAAACGACCGTCGTCCACTGGCGTCCGGTTTGAGAATACTGAATGCAGTATGCAGTCGTGGGGATGGGTCATATGAGCGGCGATATCCGACGACTCGAAACGCGGACAGCGGCGGGACAGGCTTGAAACCACCATCCGTCAATCGCCCAAGAAACTTCTGATGCTTCTCCAACAACGCATCGAGCGTTCCATGAGTTGCGACTCGCAACTGGGTGCCGGACTGATCCGGTGATAGTCGCCAGACTTCGCCAGGAATCGCGGCGGCCTCTTCGTGAGTCAGCAGTTCCGCATTGCCTGCAACCATGTCGATCCCCCATCCAAGATGCGTGATCGAACGCGCTGTCGCTTGAAGCACGTCGAAATGTGGACAGGTTCCGTCTGTGAGAGGGAACAAGAAGCGAATGGAGTCGCCTTGCAAATTGAGAGGCCGGATGTCTTTCTCAACCCGGTACTTCGCCATGGTGGTCTCTGTATCGCCCCGTGCCCAGGCTGCCGTCATCAGGTCGCCCGAATTGTTTGGAACATACATGCGATAACCAAAGCTCCCTGCCGCAACCTGCGGAGTGACGAGCGTTGGCTGAGCATGTTGCAACCAGTGAAGCGCTGGCTCGGCGTGGTCGCGGAACTGCTCGCCTCTCCAACGTCGTGCAGCCGCACAGACCAGCGACTGAAAAAACCGAAGCGGAGACGGTGGCCACTCGGGATCACCATCATCACCCCGACCGTGAAATTGGGGCACCGGGTCCAAAAAACGAATCGTGAAACAGAGAATTTTGCTCATTCGGATAACTCCGGAGTTTCCGTGGCGGCTGGTGACTTCTTTGCCGCTTTCTTTCGAGTTTGCTTGGTATCGCCTTCGCCTTTGATGTCCGCCTGTGCCAGCTTGGAATCAAATGTTACTTCGCGACCTTCGCCAACACCGAAGGCTTTGGCAGCTGCTGTGGCGAATTTCAATACGTCTGTTGGCTTGAGTGACTGCGGTTCGCGTATGCCGTCAGAGTGAACGAGGTTAAACTCTCGCGGCTTCTCACTCGGGACGAGATTGCATCCCTGGCGCAGGTACGTCGCGGCATTTGATGTGAACGCGACCAATGACAGTCCAAGGATGTAGCGGCGAAGGGCAAGTGTCTTGTCCGGATCGTTACCAGCAGACAACAGTCGCAACGCGGCGAGGCTGAAAGTTGCGTCTCGGCGGACTCCGCCGTCTGCAATCACACCGCCATGTGCGGCTGATGCTGGATTATGCTTGAAGCCCTGCACCGAAAGCGCATTATCCTTACCTTTACCGGCGTCAAGCGAAGGGTCGACTAACCCATCTTCGACATATGAAACGGGCGGTAGATAAACGGCACTACGAGTGAGTCGTTTCACATCG
>JANMEV010000696.1:0-6115 GCA_031377305.1 Planctomycetota bacterium
TGTCCCGACTCCGCCACCCATAACGCCTTGACCGCCAAACTGACTGAAGCCGGCATTGCCGCCGCCAACACCGCCTCCTCCACCGAACCCACCACCGGCCATACCCGTGTATCCGCCGCTAAACTGGCTGGTGTTGAAGGAGTTGAAGAACACAGGATGCCCCGTCGCTCCCAATTGAGAGTATCCGTAGGACCCAGACTGCTGAAGCATCTGACCTTGCTGCAGCTGTTGCATCTGCAATCCCTGAATGTTCTGGCCCAACTGTTGATTCTGCTGAGCAAAGTCGATCTGAGGCTTCACCAGACCAAAGTAGTTCTGCCCAACGCCTCCACCTGGCCTTAACAGATTCAACTGCGGACTGAACGTCGGATTGCTGAGCGGACGATTGATCTGGTTTCCACCAAACTGCGCCATCGCCTGCGAACTGATGCAAACACCAGCGACCAGACTGACAAACTGAATGATTCTTTTTCTGTCCGCCATGGTAATCAACCTGTTGCCAGAAGTTGGGAACGACAAAAGCCGTCGCTCACAAACTAGAAGTTACTGTTGGAATTCTTGCCCTGTAGAGACCGCACAGTTCCGTTGCCGAGGATCGTGAAGCCGAACAGCCGCTCAATCGGAGCTGTTACCTTCGCCAGTTTCGTATCGAATGTAATCAACGGCGACGCTTTCACGTACAATCGGTCGCCCGGTAATAGCTGGAAGTTTGTTGATGTCTGCGCGCCCTGAGCAATCGCATTCCAGTCAACTTTCAGAATTTGGTCGGGACCACAGTTGTTCGGTGTTGGTCGTGCAACCCAGATCGACGCCTTCGAAGCGACTGTAGGAAGTCCATTGATTCCGGCGATAGCGTCCAGCACGGTTTCATTGCCCGTCGTCGGGATTCGGTAGACTTGTTCGCCCGCTCCACCACCGTCGGTGATCACGTAGTAGACTTTGCTGTTGTACGCCAAAACATCGACGTTGACTTCGGGACGATGAATATGCTGGCTGAGATGCTGCTCAACGGCGCATCGAGCCTGTTGCAATGTCATACCGGCCACATACACACTTCCATAAACTCCCAGGCCCACTGTGCCGTCGGGTCGCACCAAATGCGGTCCCGCGACGAACTGTTTGTTCTGCGGAGACGGAAGCGTCACCATCACCTGCGGCGACGTCAAAATTTGCCTCAGGTGTTCGTCAACTCGTTGCTGAATTTCTTCCAGCGGAATGTCCGCGACCAGCACCTTGCCATACTCAGGGCCAAGATTGACGTAGCCATCGGTTCCAATGACGTACAAGCCGTTGATTTGCTTGAACTGAGATGAAACGGGATCTTCAACCTGGTTCAGCGGAATTGTTCGATTGACCTGAATGATCAGCGACTCACCGGCCCGAATGGGAGCTTCCGTTGGCCGAATATTGTTGACGGCTTCAATCAGCAGAACATCCGGCGGTTCAACCATGTATTCCGGATGGGACACCTTGCGCAATTCTCGCGGGGCTTCGCCAGCCCCAGCGCAGAATTGTGAACCGTTACCGCTGCAATGGGGATCGGACGTCGAGCACGACACGCAGCCCGTGAGCCCGGAAACGAGCAGGCTCAATGAGACAGACGCGGAAACTGACCGCAACAGTTTGGCCCACATCAGGCACGCTGGTCGCATAAATTCCTCCGTGATCCTTCGCGCTTTGTTCAAGGCGAAGACTGTCAATCCGTTACCGGGGATTCCGCGGAACAGCCCGTGATTCCAATTCACGCAGCCAAACGCACAGAGTTCCGAAGACACGTCCCCGCATCAGTTCATCGGAACCCGCTGGCAAAGACCGCTTCAGTTTCTGGTAGCTCCGTGCTCTGTAATGACCATGCGCCGTTGATTGTGCCGACGGCAGCGATTGAATCACATCACGCTTTAGCCTCGGAACGCAACCAGCCGACAAACGCCCTCCAGAAAGCGGCAAAAATTGCAGCACTACGGACTGTGAATAATTCTACACGGTTCATTTTCATACGCCTGGCACGACTTGTGGGACTTGTGCTTCCAGACACGGATGCGAAGATGTTGAACTTCCGAAACGTCTTCCTCGCGCCAGGGATCCCCGCCCATGCATTTCAAGTCTATCATTCCTGCCACCTGCTGTTGCATATGTTTTGTTGCTCCTGCGGCGATGCTACTCGCGGATCAAGGCGATGAAGCGCCGATCGTGCAGGAACTGTCCGAAGGAAACTGGGACAAACTGATTCCTCAAGGCAAAGAAGTTGATGCGATCTATGGCGACTTCGTCCTTCAAAACTCGCACCTTCGAGCCGTGATTGCAAAGCCTTTGGCAACTCGCAACGCAAACATGACGGTCCGAAATGTCGGTGGTTGCCTGATCGACCTGACCATACGCGATCTTGAAAGTGATCAGCTCAGCGCGTTCTTTCCCGGACGTCGTGCATTTGCGTTTTCGAATGTGGACGTCAGTTCCGAGGCCCACGCTTCCGTGACCAATGGAAAAGGGACTTCCTCACAGACATCAACACTTGTCGTTCGATGCCCCGAAACCAACGCTCTTCCAGAGTATTCCGTCGCCTATTCGCTGACTGAATCGGCTCATTCACTGACGATCAAATCCACATGGAAAAACTCCACGGTGGTCGACGTGACACTCACAATGGAGGACGACCTGCGAGCCGATTCTGGCAAGGAAGACATGCCAAAGTCTTCAAACGGAACTCACGAACTGTTCCGGTTCCACGACATCTTCTGGAAACAGGCCTACGGAATTCATGCGCCCGGATTTCGTATTCGCTGCAACAGCAACACTCGCGAGTCTGTATTGGTTTACGAACCGCTCGACGGCAAACCTGTCATACTGAAGCCGGGCGAATCCTTTTCATTGAAGCGAGAAGTCTTCGTTCGCGCGGACCTCGCAGGAGTTCTTGCCGACTTTGATGAAGCGACCGGCAAGGGCGATTCATTGGCATCGTGTACGCTCAAAGTGATGGCCCACGGCAAACCCGTTCAGGGAGCTCGCGTTGCTCTGTTGTGTGGCGACTCAGACCGAGGTACCGTCGTCACAAGCAACGAGGGATCCGCAAAACTCCGACTGCCCACCGGAGCCTGCTCGGCCACTATCAGCATCGCTGGGCAGTCATTTGAGCCACAGACGATCACTGTCGCGACGGGAAGTGAGCTGACCGTTTCCGTTGATAAGTATACGGCAGGCTCTGTCGACATCTCTGTCACGGACGGCAACGGACATCCATTGCCAGCGAAAATTCAGTTCAAGGGCAACGGCGAAACACCAACTCCGAATTGGGGTCCCGAAACGGCCGAGCTCTTTGTTCGCGATCTCGCCTACACGCCGAACGGAAAAGTAACGACAACTCTGATGTCCGGCGAATATGACATCACGGTCAGCCACGGACCAGAGTACAACGCAGAATTCACAAAACTAAAGATTGAGCCTGGCAGGACGACACAACTTGCCATCAAACTTCCACGAGTCATTGAGACGCCCGGCTGGATCAGTGCCGACTTTCACAGCCATAGCTCGCCATCCGGCGACAACACTGGAAGTCAGCTTGGACGAGTCCTCAACCTTGCTGCCGAACATGTTGAATTCGCGCCATGCACAGAACACAATCGCATCAGCACGTATGACCAGCATATCAAGTCGCAAAAGCTTGAAGGTTTTCTGGCAACCGTGTCAGGGATGGAGCTGACTGGTTCCCCATTGCCGCTCAATCATCAGAACGTATTCCCACTGATTCATCACCCCAGAACACAGGACGGCGGCGCGCCAACGTCGGATCTTAGCCCTGAAACACAGATGGAGCGTGCAGCCGCCTGGGATAACAACAGCGTGAAACTCATTCAGCAAAACCATCCCGATATCGGCTGGTTGTTTTTCGATCGCAACGGTGATCAGGTGGCAGACGAGGGCTACTCTCGATCGTTTGGGATCATGAACGTTACAGAAATTCATCCGATCGACCCGCTGCTGAATCCATCCCAGTTTGAAATGCGGGACGGTAAAGCGATTAACAATCAAACGGCAGTTAACTGGCTGCAGTTGCTGAATCAGGGTTTCCGAATTTACGGTGTGGTCAACACGGATGCACACTACAACCATCATGGATCCGGCGGCCTGCGAATCTGGTTGAAGTCCAGCACCGATGATCCATCGAAAATTAATTCGGACGAAATGCGTGACGCCGCGAGGAACGGCCACATCGTGATGTCCAATGGTCCATACCTCGAAGCCTCATTTTCTGAACCCGGCAACACCACGGGACCGGTGGTTTCCGGCCAGGATTTGATTTCAAAATCCAGGAAGGTCAAAGCAACCGTCAAGGTCCAGTGTCCGAACTGGTTCGATGTTGACATGGTCTCGGTACTGGTCAACGGTCGCCGTTTGGACAAACTGACGTTCACACGCGAAAAAGATCCAGCGATGTTCGCCGCTGGCACGGTCAAGTTCAAGCAGGACATTGAAGTGGAATTGACCGAGGACGCTCATTTGGTTGTGCTGACGGGACATCGCACGCAGGTCATCGGCGAGTTGATGGGGCCACTCTGGGGACTGCAGCATCCAACGGCTGTCAGCAATCCCGTCTTTGTCGACGTCGACGGCAACGGATTCACCGCCAACAAAGACACGCTCGACTTCCCACTTCCGGTCAAGTTCACAGCTCAGAAGTAACGTTCGCGGCGGCCAGTTGCGAACGACCGGTTGGAATTTCATGCCCCGCAGGCCACAGCGAGGGACGCAAGTCCCAGCGTGTCACGTTGAACGCTGGAACTCGCGTCGTTCGGTGCGGCCTGCGGAATTTGGCGATTGCGAATCACTACTCACAATCGCCAACTCGTTTGTGCACACCGAATCCACACTGTCTGCAAAGTGCGTCGATCGCTATTCAAAGCGGATATTGTCGAGGTGAAACACAACTGGCTGCCCGGAACTCGCCACCGACCAGATGAAGCCCGTTTTGATACATGTCAGACTCTCGTTTGACTGCAGGTCACCGATCGAAATTTCGAACTGTTTCCATTCGCGCGTCAGTTTGACTCTGTCGAGCGAGCGTTTTGCTGTGTCGAAGAATTTCTTCTCGGGGCCAATCATGCCAAACGAAAACGTGACTTCTTCGCCGCCAAGCTCTCCACGAGCATAAAACACCAGGCGCTTTGCACCCGTCAGATCGAAGCCGCCACGCTGGTCGCCCCAGTCCTGAGCCGGATGCTGCCACGCAACCGCGCCCCAGCCACTGCTGCCTGAAAACTCGCAACGCAAACTTGTGTCGCCAGACTGTGGCTGATCCTTGCTTGCTGGATCCATCTTGATAGCCTTCGCATCGCCCATCCAGCCGGATGCGACGTAGTTCGCTTCGTCGGTCGCTTCGGCATAGACCGTGAATGGCAGAGTCGCCTTTTTCCCCAATGCCATCTTCACTGGCGCGTCAACTCGCAGAGGAATATTCGCGATCGCTGCACCGCCATGGTTGTCGCGGACCGTTGCAAAGATGCGATACAAACCACCATCCGCTGGAAGTTGAACCTCCGCGCTCGTCGCGTCAGATCGAATCAACAATGTTGACAATGGTGCGGGCGCAGCCTCAGCATCTCCGCCGGTCCCGTATTGTTCTGAATCGCCAAACAACTCCCACGTGACCTTCAGAGGTTCGTTCTCGGGATCGATCGCCTTTAAAGCCAATTTTACGTTCGTACCTGGCTTGCCAGTTGCGGACGGCATAGGTCCGCGTGCTCCGGTCACGCTCAGCGATTCAATCCTCGGACAAAGATTCGTGAACGGTTTGCCCGTCCATTGCTCGGACAAAGCATCAACGGCCTCAAGCCGAGAGTTATCTGGCAACAGCAGGGAAAACCATGTCGCCGTCACTTCCTGCTTCTGCCCCCAAATGAAGGCATAAGAACCAAGACATCGACCGGCCTGGCCAGCCACGGTTCTGCTGTATGCTGCACGGTAGAACTCCGCTTTGGCCGTACTGGAAAGTTCCTGAAACGCGCCGATTTCGTCCTTCTTGATTTCCCAAATCCCAGGAGGCCCGAACTCGGTCAATGCGAAGGGTTTGGTTCCGCCAAGTTGAGCGTAGCGCTCGCCTACCGAGACCGCTCCGGCGTAA
>JANMEV010000038.1:0-4151 GCA_031377305.1 Planctomycetota bacterium
CCCATGTTCCAGCGAAGACGACAAAGGCATGATCTACTTTTGCCTTCCAGGCGGAACTCTTGCATTCCAGATTCAGGGCCGCACGCTGCCTGACAAAAGCAAACCGTTCGCTGGTGAGTTCTCTGCCATCGTCGTTCCGGCGCAGTCAACGGCGGCCGACACTCAGTCCGAAGTGAAGCCCGCGGAAGACATTCCCGGCGATGGTATCCCCAGTGCTGGCACTCCCGAACCAGACGCCGAAAAGTTGACGCCAACGCCGGACCCGCCCACTGATGCCGGCAGGAATATGTAGCCCAGTCGCGACATGACTTGGCGCTGCGTCGCTGGTCCAAAAGATCTCAAATCGCCGACGTCCAATCCTCTACTGAACCGGCGGGCAGCCATCAAGCCGACGAACATACAGGTTGCGGTACCAGACTTCACTGCCGTGGTCAGTCAGCATCAGACGCCCGCAGAAATTGCGACCAAAGCCCGCCGTGTCCTTGAATTTGCTGTTTGCGATCCCATTCAGGAACGCGAGCGAACAATCGAGCTCGTCGATGATCAAATTTCCGTTCATCCAATGACGAATACGATGCTTCTGCACAATCACTCGAGCCACATTGAACTCGCCGGCGGCAGCGTACTTCCGTTCCAGCAGGGGACTCGACCGATCAATGATGTCGTACAGCGACGCGGTGTAGTGCTTCGTCGCAAGATTTGGAAACGCCGCATCGTCCTGGACCTGGTATTCGAGACCCAGCCACCTCGAGTCAAATTGCCTGACTCGATACTTAATCCCGCTGTTCCCTTTGTCTGCAATGCGGAACTCAAACCACAGATCGAAATCACCATACTCCTCACGAGTCACAATATTCTCGCCCTTCCCGGACAGATGCAGCGTTCCATCCGGTTCAACCTGCCAGCCCTTTTCAACAGCGCCGCCGTTTGTCAGCATCCATTGGTTCAGCGAACGATTATGGATCAGATTTGAATATTGCTGAGCATGGACCGGCTTCAGCGAGAACATCAAACACGAAACAGCAACGAATAGAAAACGAATCATCGGGAAGGATTCTCTAAGCAGGTTTCGGATGGGAAAGTCTCAGTTGAGAATCTTTGCGATACCCCGCTTGCAAATCAACCGACTCAGACTGGCGAGAGCACGACTCCCCGGGCAACGGTCCGCAGAGTTCTCAAATGCTGTTTTTCCCAACGACGAGCGGCAGATGTCAATCTCGGTGCTCAAAACGATTCAAGCCTCAGTTCGATACCTCACAGCCTGCGTTCGAGAAACGCAGCCTTAGTCCACTCAGCAAACAATAAAGCACCTCGATCGAAGAATCGATCGAGGTACTTTTGGATCAGCGGCAATCGTTTCTGGTTCGCTCAGCACAAATCAAAAATCGAGATAGACGATTCGACCGGGAATTAGTCGCACAAACTTGGTGGAGTATGGTTCGACGTCTGCAGAAGTCGTTCGAGATTCCACGCGTACGATTTGGCAGGCACCCGGATCCAGCGGTCGTCTTGATTCGAACAACCAGATACCGCTCTTCATTTTGATGCCCGCCATGTTGTTGACGCTGAGAAATGGAACGGTTCCGTTGTCACGAACCGCCAGCATCGCTGTGCGAGGATGCTCATCGGAAGGTACCGGATGCGAAGGTCGTGAATACGTCTGGCCAACAGTTCCTGGCGGCCCAGGGACAAGTGCCAGCTCAATCGGAGCAATCGACATCGGAGCCAGCATCGGCTGAGCAATCGCGAATCCGCCATAAGAAGGCATTGCCATTGAGATAGCGTGCGATTGCTGGCAATCACACGCGTTAAGTTGCGATGACGCGAGGCTGGCCACCGCTCCCAGAATTCCCGTCAACACAATAGTGAATCGTCTTCCCATCGGAAGCACCCTTCTTCAACAAAGCTCGTTGGAACGATAGTTTTGACTCAAATGTCGTCTCAAACGCGAGCGACGAATCAAAGCTACCACTTTTTGCTGAATACAGGATGAGAATCTTTCACCGTAAAGAAGTTTGCAACGCCGACCAAACGGTTTGGAACCATGCGGAAAGACTGGAAAACTGTAGCAGTCATTCCACCGTGGTTTTCATTCGCTAATGACTCAGGGAGAGCTGGCCGATGTGATTCCGAAGCTGTGTCTGTCGAAGCCCGGAGTGAAGCAGTCTGCAAATTAACTGGCAGACTGCCGACAAAGACTTTCTGGAAGCCCAACGAAATCACCCGGGTGTCGAATCGGCGATCTGCGCACTTCAAAGCGGCAATGTTTTGGTACGCTGTCGTGATGATTCAGAAGCTGGCTTCGAACGTTACATTTCGCTGGCTATTCTGGGTCGCAGCCTCAAGACATTCGGCCGTCTGCTGATCGCGAAAGGGTGTCCGGAAAGCGAGCCGGCGACAAGTCGCCGCAAAGCCGGGTGATGTCGCCGATTTGATGAGCGAACTCAGAGCAGAATTCCTGAATCCTGCGTTGAAGGCCCGCGCATCGGCAGAAAAATCAGCATCAGAACACCCCTTTCAGGACATGCTCGGGCTATGTCCACAAATGCATTTGAGCCGCAAGGACACGCGGACGTCAGCTAACTCGCAGGCCCGTTCGCTGGTCGCAGGTTCCGTCTGGCCTGTCAAAAGACAAACGCCTCTTTTGTTCTGCGATCTCTCGGATCTCTTGCGGTCATCCAGAATCCCGCAGCATCCGATCCGTATCATGACGCAATCGCCCAGCGGCCCGCGAGAACCAATCAGATCGACATCCTCTGTGATCACTTTGATCGCGACTAAATCGCCTCGGGCGAATGCTGTCGTGAATCATTTCACCGGCGTCGAGAATCGCTCAACTCGCTGGCGGCCATTGAATTTCACGCATAGCCAAGCAGATGTCGTCTCGACTATCATTCCGCAGTCGCCGCCCAGAGCACTAAGCCGCCCCGGATGGCGCAGAATGTGCATGACGGTGATTACAGCCTCGTTTGGAAGGCGTTTGCTTTCGATTGAAATGAGATTTGTTCCAGAGGAACCTCCAAAGATGACAACCTGTGCGATGACGAAATACGACTTCCTGAAGCCATCCGGTTCTGTGCTCACGACGGTGCTCGGCATTCTGATTACTTTCGTCGCAAGTCACGAACTCTGCGGTCAGGACGCACCACCTGCGCCAGCACCTGAGACGATCCTCATTCCACAGCCCGATACGTTGCCAATCACCGAAGTCGCGATTGGAGATGCGGCAGCGATGGACGAAGAAGACGGCGAGACTATGCTGCGAGGCCCCGTGCACGAAGCGTATGCCGAACAGGTTAACGAGAATCCCGTGCCCGGAATGATCGTACAGGCAACTCCGCCGGAAGCGATTGAAGAACTGCCGCCCGACATTCAGCCGGATGGCCGAACCGTCGAATGGATTTCCGGCTACTGGGCCTGGGACGAAGATCCGGACGACTTCATGTGGGTCAGCGGTATCTGGCGAGAAGTGCCTCAGGGATTCCGCTGGCTGCCGGGCTACTGGGCAGAAGTTGAGGGCGGATTCCAGTGGGTGTCTGGAACGTGGGTTCCAACGCAAACTGCAGAAATCGAATACATCGAAACAGCTCCGCCGGAGACTCTGGAAGTCGGCCCTGTCGGCGTCGCACCGACGCCTGAGCATATCTGGATTTCAGGTTGCTGGTCATGGCAGGAAAACCGCTATGCATGGCGTCCCGGCTATTACTCGACGGGTTATGCCAACTGGGTCTGGGTTCCCGCGCGGCATCACTGGACTCCGCGAGGCTACTACCAGTGCACCGGCTATTGGGACTATCCGCTGGAACGTCGCGGCGTGTTGTTTGCGCCACGAATGTTTAATCGACTGGTTCGCAATCAGCGAGCGTTCCGGTTCACTCCGCGAATTGTTGTCGCGTCCAACCGTCTGACCGCGCATCTGTGGGTACGACCTCGCTATCAGCACTATTATTTTGGTGACTACTACGGAACTCCATACGCAAACCGAGGCTTGCAGCCGTGGCATCAGTTTCATCGCCAGCATCGCAGCGCGGATCCGCTATTCACGCACTACAGTCGAGGCCGCGATAGGAATGCGTTCTACAACCTGCAGAACACGCAATTCAATTTGCTCGTGAATGAGCCCGATCGACGGCCGCTTCACAATCTGCGAG
>JANMEV010000046.1:0-4168 GCA_031377305.1 Planctomycetota bacterium
AAGAACCGTCAACGTCTTGTCCGGAGCCAGCGTGAAGATCGTTCGAATGTGAGGATCTGCCAGAAGCAAATTTGCACCGCTTCGACAAAGTCCCACAGGGCGATCGAGTGGTGGTCCGGAGACGAACTTTTCCGGCTTGCCATCGACAGTGACTTTCCAAACGGCGTGTTCATAGTTGTCGGTGACGAAGAAGGTGCCGTCGTCCATACGTACAATGTTGTGAGGCAGATTGAATGGATGATCTTTGATCAATGGTTCAATCTTTCCGTCCGGCGAGACCTTCTGAATCTGTCCATCTTTGCTGGACGTGGAAAGAACCCATAGGTTTCCATCCGGATCGAGTGTTAAACCGCGGGGCGAATTGATGACAGCAAACTCCGTTGGCATCTCAGCGCCTTCGGCTGGCATCTTCCAGATGCGATGCAGTTCCAGGTCGGCCGTGTAGATCGTTCCGTCCGGCGCGACGGCAATGGCCATGGGAATTCCGATCCAGCCTTTGGTCAACGGTTGCGGCTGACCAGCATCGTCGAATCGAAAGACTTCGCGAGTCGACGAATCACCTGCCAGAAGCTTCCCCTGATGATCAAGTGCGAGGCATCGAACGGCGTTCAAAGGCGTCTTGAACTTCTTTGAGCCACGGTAGTAGATGCTCTTTTGTCCGTTCTCAATCTTCCAGATACCGGGCAGATTGCGATCCGCTACGAACACGGTTCCATCGGGCTTTGCGATCACGGCCAGGGGATAGTTAAATTCGGTTGGAGCCGGAGCCGCATCCTGGGCAAGCAGTTCGCTGCAGAGGAGGTATGCCAGAATCAGGGAGCAAAACTTCATCAAAATTCTCCAATAACACTGCCGCAGCCGGGGCGGAAATTCCCGACGCAACAATCTGCGCGCGGTTCTTGTCATGTTGGGATTTTGGCGGAGGTTTCCAGCTTCCACAAGTAATGTGGCTGTCTGCCATTGAAATGATTCAGTTTTTGATGCCGTGCCCCGCTACTGACACACCATTGACACCAAGAACCAAGTCCGCGGGAGGGCGTTTCGCAAGGGAGCGGGGCGCCTCTAACGGGGCAACGTTACAGGTGCGTTTTGCGTGACTTCGCCGTATACTCTCGGGCTTCCGCGAGTGAAAAGCCTTTTGCAATTGATTGGTCGTCGTGAGTTCTCAGCAGGGACTATTTGGATTCGCCGACACACCGGAATGGCAAAACGCTGCGGCGGAAGATGTCATGGTGGCTGAGGTCGTCTTCAATCTGCCCCTGGAACGTCCCTACACCTATTCGATTCCGGATCCACTTCGAGACCTCATCAAAGCCGGGCAGCGAGTCAAAGCTCCTCTGGGGCGAGGAAATCGAAGCGTCATTGGCTATTGCGTCGCAGTCAGACCAGCAGATTCCAATCAAAGGACGCTCAAGCCGATCGAAGAACTGCTTGACACCGAACCGCTGCTCGACCCGAGAATGCTGGATCTGACTCGCTGGATCGGCGAACGCTATCTGTGCGGTTGGGGGCAGGTTCTCGACAGTGTCATTCCCGCCGGAGTTCGCAAGAAGAGTGGAACTCGCGAAGTCCAGAACCTTGTTATCACGCCCGGCATGGAAGAGAAACTTGCTGAAGCCCGTCTAAGTCGCCAGCAGAAGATGGTGATCGAAATCCTTCAGAAGGCTTCAAGCCCCGTTACTGCAACCGACCTTTGCGAACGAGCGGGCTGCGGACCGGGACCTATCACCACGCTTCGTAAGAAGGGTCTGATCACAGCGATTCGTATTCGTTCGGAAATCAGCGGTGACGACATCCTGCCGTACACTCAGCAGGAAGATTTGATCCTTAACGAACAGCAGCAGCAGGCGCTAGATCAGATCTTGCGGCCTCTTCGAGCCAGCGAGCACGAGACGCTTCTTCTGCATGGAGCAACCGGCAGTGGGAAGACCGAAGTCTACATCCGAGCCATTCGCGAAGTGGTGAGCTACGGTCGTCAGGCGATTGTGTTGGTTCCCGAGATCAGTCTGACGCCGCAAACGATCCGACGTTTTCGCAGCCGCTTTCAATCGGTCGCCGTGCTGCACAGCCACATGACTGATGCCGAACGTCATTGGCAATGGCAGCAGATCGCAACGGGCGATATCGAAGTCATCGTCGGTGCTCGCAGCGCCGTTTTTGCGCCGACTCCGAACCTGGGGCTGATCGTGATCGATGAAGAACACGAGCCATCGTTTAAGCAGGACAGCACGCCTCGATATCACGCTCGAGAAGTCGCTCGGCGACGTTGCATGGACGAAAAGGTCCCGCTGATTCTGGGCTCGGCGACTCCGACGCTGGAATCATGGATTCGAGCGACCCGAAAACTGGACACGCTCGTTTCGATGCCCAGTCGAGTCGCAGAACGGCCATTGCCACCGGTGGTGATCGTGGATACTCGCAGCGATCCTCGCATCGCCAAAGGCGCATCGCTGGGGCGAGCCATGTTTCAGGCGATCGACCGTGCGCTGAAGGACAAGGGGCAGGTCATTCTGTTTTTGAATTTGCGAGGCTACTCGCCGACCGTTTGGTGTCGCAGTTGCGGCGCCGGAATTAAATGTCCGAATTGCGATATCACTCTGACGTGGCATCGCGATCGACAGGTTGTCGTCTGCCACAGTTGCGATTACGAGATTCCTCCGCCCAAAGCATGCCCGACATGCCAAAGTCCGGCGGTTCGATTTTTGGGAACGGGGACTCAGAAGCTCGATGAGGAAGTTCAGAACTCATTCCCCAACGCGACTGTGATTCGCATGGACAGCGATTCCATGAAGAAGCCGGGCAGCCACGATGAGGCCCTGGAAAAGTTCCGGAACGGCGAAGTTCAAATTCTGTTGGGCACTCAGATGATTGCCAAGGGGCTCGATTTTCCAAACGTCACGATGGTCGGAGTCATCGACGCCGATACCATGCTGCGTCAGCCCGATATGCGCGCCGCAGAGCGGACGTTCCAACTGATCGCTCAGGTCGCAGGTCGAACTGGGCGAGGCGAACGAGGCGGTCGAGTGCTCGTTCAGACAACTTCGCCGAACGACCCGGCCGTTAAGTTTGCATCGAAGCACGATTTCATCGGATTCGCGCAGCATGAATTGGCCGAGCGATTCGACACGCACGCTCCGCCGTTTTCAAGTGTCGCGCGAGTGATCTTTCGAGGTCCCGACGAAACTCGCACTCGGCAAACCGCTCAGGCCGTAGCCGATCGACTGAGAGCCGCCAGAAAAGGACCTCTGGAAGCTGTGCGAGTTCTCGGCGCGGCACCGGCACCGGTGACTCGGCTTCGAAACCTCTGGCGGTTCCATCTTCAGATCAGCGCGAAGACTCACGAGCTGGTTCGAGATCTCTGGCAGGCAGTAGAAAAATCATTGACGCTTCCTGACGACGTGGAGCTGGCCATCGACGTGGACCCGATCAACGCTCGATAGTGCGACGTCCTGCTCGATGGCGATTAGTTTGAAGGTTTGGTTGTCTCAAAGTCGCCTTTTGCTCCGCAAAAGTTGCGTTTCTTTCGCGGAGGGGCTTTGAATCAAAACTCCGCATGTCCTGGTGTTCTTGGGTACGGTATCACGTCGCGGATGTTGGTCATGCCGGTGATCAGCAGCACGGCTCGTTCGAGGCCGAGGCCGAAGCCGGCGTGGGGCACTGTGCCGTAGCGACGGAGGTCGACGTACCACCAATAGTCGTCTGGATTCAGATGGCACTCCTGCATGCGTTGCAGAAGCACGTCGAGCCGTTCTTCGCGTTGGCTGCCACCGATGATTTCTCCGACGCCGGGAACCAGCACGTCCATGGCTCGTACGGTTTTTCCGTCCTCATTGCAACGCATGTAGAACGGTTTCAGTGTGCGAGGATAGTTGAACAGAATCACGGGCTGCCCAAAGTGTTCCTCGGTGAGGAATCGTTCGTGCTCAGTCTGCAGATCGCTGCCCCATTGGACGTTGTAGTCAAACTTCTTGCCGCTCTTCTGGATGATTTCGATCGCTTCTGTGTATGGCAGGCGAATGAACTCCTTGCTTCGGATGTTTTCGAGCTTGGCCAGCACGGTCTTGTCGATCCGTTCGTTGAAGAACTCCATATCATCCGGACACTTTTCCAGGACGTCATTCACCATGGTTTTGATAAACGACTCCGCCAGATCCATGTTGTCGGTCAG
>JANMEV010000149.1:0-3246 GCA_031377305.1 Planctomycetota bacterium
CCAGCAGCCTGCAGCACGTCGATGTACACAAAGTAAGTTGGTGCGGCGACGATACAAATATCGCCGGGGTTGAACAAAGCCTGCGTCACCAGCGACAGCAACTGCTGCGACCCAGTCGTGAGCATCAGTTGCGACAGCGGCAGATCCTTCAACTCATCGTCGCGTTGCTCAAGTTGGGCGAGGTAACTTCGAAAGACTCGCCGAATCGGCTCAGGCCCCTGCGTCGTTCCATATTGAAGCAGCTTTCGGCCAGCGGCCACATCGCCGAGCAACTCGGCCACGGTCTCTCGCGCGGCATCGACCGGCAGGGATTGTTCATCCACAAGTCCCGCGGCCAGCGAAATACAATCCGCGTTCTCCACTCCCTGTTGAATTAGAAAGCCAATGGCCTGTGAAGCAGACCGTTGAGCGTGATCGCTGAGTCGAAGTACGGGAAGCATCGTTCGTTTTTCTATGTCTACTGAGAATTCAGGTGCATCGCCGGAAACATCCTGAGACAAGCGTCAATCATCAACCGGCGTTTTGAGGTCCTGTCGCCCGTTGTCGACGTACTTTATCCAATTGCCGGATCATACAACAGTGGAAAGAACTGCCCGCCCAGCGGCTGGCCTGCGGAAATCGAAGGAATTCCCTGAAGCAGTGGCTGATTAGAATCACTGCACACACCATCCAGAATTGAATTGATGACGACCGCTCGCCGCGGGTTTGGGGTTCGATTCTCAAACGATCCGTGAATTGTCAGCGGATGATGAAACACGCACTGGCCCGCTTTCAGCTCGACTGGAACATGGCGGTTGAATTGCTGCCACTGCTCAGGATTCAACACCTTTTCGATTGCGTTCATGTCACCTGCCAGCCCCGTGATTGGTAATAAGTCCCAGCGATGACTTCCGCGAACGTAATGGACGCAGCCGTTGTCCACAGTGCTGTCGTCGAGGCCGATCCAGCAGGTCAGATGGGCCAGCGGCTTCGTCCGAGTCCAATAAGAATAATCCTGGTGCCAGGCAACTACTCCACCGTGCATCGCCGGCTTGCAAAACAACTGATCGTGCCAAAATCTCACGGCACCGCCCAGCAACTGAGACGCAGGAGTTGTGAACGCCGCGTTCCAAAGAATGTCATGCATTCCCATTGTGATACGCCAGGCTCCGAGCGCATGAAACAGCACTCGGCTGGGATCCCGGGATTCGTTTGAATTGTACTCGTACCAAAACTCAGATCCTGGATGCCCCGGTTCAGACAGCATTGCCAACTCAGCTCGCAGGTGTTCTATCTGCGTCTGATTCAAAATCTGAGGCCCGGCGACATAACCGTTTTCGTGATAGAACTGAATCTGCTTGTCCGACAACATCCATTGTTGCCGTTGCTCGCGGGTCGCGGAGTATTCGAACAGGTCACTCAGGGGACCCTGTTTCAACGACAAATCCTTCGGGGCACCAGTATGCATGATCGACGCTCAAAAAAAGGTAAGAGGAACCGTGCAATCGTCCGTCAACAAGAACCAATCAGCTTGGCCACGAAGCGTATGCCTGCAGGCCGACATGTTCAACCTCTGTCAATAATCGCCAGGCGTCCGACTCGTCACGAAGGTTCGAAAGAAGCAGAAAGTGGAACCACAGTGGGCAAATGATTGCCGGAACTTTAACATTCGCTATGTAAATTGAATTCACCAAATCGGCGACACAAGTCATGAATCGAATCCGTCGTTTACTCTTGAGAATCGTTTTGGTTCTGGTAGCTGTTTCACTTCACGCACATGCTGAGGACAAGTTTCCTGGCAAACAAAGCGAATGGAACGGCTATGCTCGCTTTGATTTTGAAGTCAACGGTCGACCTGTCCTTGTCGTTTGTCCGAAGAAAGCGGTGGAAGGCAACCCATGGGTCTGGCACGGAGAATTCTTTGGTCACAAGCCAGCCCCTGACATCGCTTTGCTGGGGAAGGGCTTCCATATTGTCTATACGCAAATTTCCAATCAGTTTGGCAGCCCAACTGCCGTCGCTCATTGGAACGAAGTTTACAAAGTGCTCACGGAGCAACACGATTTCTCACCGAAGCCTGCCTTGGTGGGCGTTAGCCGAGGTGGCCTGTATTGTTACAACTGGGCTTCGCAAAACCCCGAAAAGGTTTCCTGCATCTACGGCGACGCTCCTGTCTGTGATGCCAAAAGCTGGCCGATGGGCAAAGGGTCTGGCGTTGGCAGCCACGACGAAGTCAGGAAGCTTTTGGCGGCGTACGATGTGAAGTCGGAGGAAGAGGTGTTTGCGAAACTGCTGAATCCAATTGATACACTCACACCATTGGCAAAGGCGCATGTTCCACTTCTGCACGTCTATGGTGACAAAGATGAAATTGTGCCGTGGGAAGAAAACACCAAGGTCATCGCCGATCGCTACAGGGCTCTTGGAGGTGAGATGATCCTCATCGACAAGCCAGGAGTTGGACATGTGCATGGACTCGACGACAGCACACCGCTCATCGAATTCATCGAGAAGAACTGTCTGAAATCAGCGAACCCAGAAAATGAATAGTTGGCAGTTCCGTCAAGCCGGTGCCGTTGCGTGCAGCCTTTGTCGACTGTTGGGCCTTGTAATCGTGCTGCTGCTGCCCTCGGTTTACGCGCGGGCCGATGAGCCAACGATTCGCACCGGCGTCTCAGGAAAAGAAATTGCCGAGTACCTCGAAAGTTTGAGCCGCAATGGAGGCATTGTCACAGACCTTGCCGTGCAGCTTGAAAACGGTCGAACCGTCTATGAAGTAACGTCAGTCAAAAACCAGAACTCCCGACCGTGGGTGATTCTTGTAAATATCAGCGAACTCGAGTTCCGCAAGAACGCCCAGCAGTACGCTGACGACGGATTCGCGATGCCGATCCATCGCGAAATCACAGTTGACCGCAAGAAGTTTCATTCGGCCGTTTGGGTTCAGGATCCGTCCGCCGAACCCAGTTTGTTGTTGCCTGCCGAAAAACTGCCGGAATCGGGCTCCGTTGGCAATGACCTGGATCCGCTTCGGGACGTCATGACCAAACTCATCACCGAAAACAACATTCCCGGCGGCACTCTAGCCGTTGCCCACAAGGGCAAGATGATCTTTGAACGCGGGTTCGGCTATTCTGACATCGAAACCAAAACCGGAATGCCGGCCGCGGCCAATATGCGAATCGCCAGTTTGTCGAAGCCAATCACCGCCGTCGCCATTCTGATCCTGATGCAGGAAGGCAAACTTGACCTCGACGGCAAACTGAT
>JANMEV010000121.1:0-4694 GCA_031377305.1 Planctomycetota bacterium
GAGTTGGCGGCCGGTCCAGTCGAGAAGCTCCAGATACTCCGTCTATGTGATGAAGACACAGCCTCTGCTGGAAGCTCGACGCGACGAACACGTCTCCCGAGCCTTTTTTCGCTTAGGTTCCCGTTCAACAGGAGGCAGCCAACCGGCTTTCTGGCCATGCTCAATTCGTAAGTCTTTCGCATCGGCGGTTTACAGTCGCTTGCCGCCACTGGTGCGAGGCGGCAAATCAAGCCGCCGCACTATCGTTGATGACTCCCGGCTGGAAACGTTTTTCAGCCACCGCCTCGGTTCTCCTTTCGCCTCGCGTTAGAAACATTTCCAGAATTCCGGGACGGAATTGATAGAATCGCATGTAGAATCCGGAACGTGCTGGCTGGTCAGTTCACTAGTAGGCGTGTCAACGATTCGGGAGCAAAGCGTGATGTTCGGATTCCTCGCAAATGAGTTGGCGACAAATCGAAACGCACGCCGGAGCCTCCATTCGCTTCGAAGTTCGGTTGCAGCGGACTTCGGGCACGCAGAATCGCTGGAGGCCCGAACACTGCTCAGCGCGGGGGATCTTGATCCGTCGTTTGGAGTCGGCGGTAAAGTCACCACGGAATTCCGCGAAGGGACGACGACAAGTGTTGTCGCCCGGGCGACAGCGCTGCAGGCTGATGGAAAGGTTGTCGCCGTCGGGGATGGTGGCATCGCACGATACATGCCGAACGGGTCCCCGGACCTGACGTTCGGCGTCGGTGCGCGAGTCGAGTATCCTTACGCAGCCCGCAGTGTGGCGATTCAGTCCGATGGGAAGATCGTTGTTGGCGGCGGCATCGGTCAGTATACGAGCGACGACTTCGTGGTCAGTCGATATCTGAGCAACGGGACGCTCGACACAACGTTCGACGGTGACGGTCACATTCTCACGGATTTCGGAAGTACTTTCGAGGCTGTCAGAGATGTGGCCATCCAGGCGAACGGCAGGATTGTCGCTGTCGGGTACAGCAACGACAGCGTCGCGATCGCGCGCTACACGACGACGGGAGTACTTGACACGACTTTTGACGGTGACGGGCGGTTCCTGCGCAGGTTTGGAACGCATCGTTCGGACGCCGCCAACGCGGTGGCGCTGCAGGCTGACGGACGGATCGTGGTGACAGGCATCAGCCATGTGGATTCCTCATTCAACTTCACCAATTATGACTTCTTCGTGATGCGTCTCAACTCGGGCGGTTCGCTCGATCGCACGTTTGGCAGCGTGGGGTTCGTAAACACGAATTTCGGTTATGCGTCGTATAGTTACGACGAGGCTCGTAATGTGGCGATCCAGAGCGATGGCCGGATCGTCGTGACTGGCCTCTCGCAATCCAGTTTTCGCTCGTATGTGGCGGTCGCTCGCTACAACACTGACGGAAGTCCGGACACCGGCTTCAGCCAGTGGGGCTACAAGCTGCTGCCGACATCAACTGTGACAAACGGACAAAATCCCGGCGGGGAAATCGCCATTGTGCTGCCGGATGGAAAACTGCTGACATCAACAAATGGGTGGATTCATCGCATCAACACCGACGGCAGCGACGACACTGCGTTTTCTGTGGGTGGAGAATTGAAGTCGGCTCTGCTTCAGCCGGATGGAAAGCTGGTTGTTTCCGGGACGTTTCAGGGATGGTTTGGCGTTGTGAGAACCGACGCGGCCGGTGTTAAGGACTCCACATTTTCGGCTGACGGCATCGCGGTCACGGATTTTGGGCCGGCACACGATGAAGCTGGCGGAGCGACTTTGCAGTCTGACGGCCGGATTGTGGTCGTTGGGACAAGCGAGCGAAGTTTTGCGGTGGCCCGGTACAGCAGCACCGGACGACTCGACACGACATTTTCCCTGGATGGTCGTTCGATCATCAACTTTGGCGATGACGTGTTTACGGCATTCGCAACAGATGTCGCCATTCAGCCCGACGGCAAAACAGTGATTGTGGGCACTGTGATCCGGATTGAAAATCAATCATCGATTGCTCAACTGGCCGTCGTTCGTCTCAATCCTGATGGTTCGCTCGACACCACTTTCGGCGGCACGGGAAAAGTTCTCACCGACGTCGGAGGCTATGGAGGCGCGAATTCCGTTGCGCTGCAGTCAGACGGTCGGATTGTGGTTGGCGGATTCGGAAGCGGCGGCTATTTCACCATCGTCCGCTACCTGCCAAATGGAACGCTGGATTCATCGTTTAGCGGCGATGGGAAACAGTCACTTGTCAGCGGGTACTATGGTTCCCGAATCAATGATCTGGCGATCCTGCCTGATGGCAGGATTCTGGCCGTTGGAGATTACTACACCGCGACTGGCTCATGGCCGATGATGATAAGACTCATGCCAAACGGCGCGTACGACCGCAGCTTTGGCACGAATGGGCGGCGAATCGATTCGACCGGCTCTCAGCGAACCGCAAATGAAGTTGCGATCCTGTCGGATGGAAGCTTTCTGGTCGCAGGCAACTCGACAGAAAAGGTCAATGGCTCTGAGACAAATAAAATGGCAGTCTCGAAGTACGACGTTGGCGGAAACGGAAGGTTTTTTACCGCCGTGGAAACGGTCATTTATGCTTCAGACAGTACTCCGTTTGAACAGCCCCAGACCGGCTCGCTCCTGAGGTCCATGATCGTGCAGCCGGACGGAAAAATCGTGCTGGCGGGGTCATCGTACGCTGGTGTGACATTGATTCGACTGAACTCCAGCGGAGAACGAGACACCAGTTTCAATGGCGATGGACGAGCAACAGCGTTGATTGGTCCGGCGAGCAATCCGTATCAGGACTACCGCGGCGCCGACCTGCTGTATCAACCTGACGGGCGGCTGCTTGTCGTCGGTTCACTGCAGACGTTTGGATCGTCACGCCCGAACAACAAGGATTTTGCTCTGGCAAGGTTCCAGAATCCCGCTGAAACAGCAACCTCAACGACAGTCAGTCTCAACGCCACGGGGAATATTGAAATCAAAGACCTGTGGGGTCGCGACGATCAACTGGAACTCCGAGTCCTCGGCGGCGAATTGTGGGTGACAGACCTGACGCTCGACAGTCGAGCGGTCTTCACCGTGACGGGCCTGCCAACCATCACCGGAAACGGCACAAAGCAGATTCGCATTCCTGTCTCGCTCATTGCTGCGATCGGCAAACCGCTGATCTTTAATATGATGGCCGGGGACGATTCACTGATTCAGTTTGGCTTTGAGTCCGCATTCGATTCAACGGGCCTGCGTTTCCTCGGCGGGCCGGGCAGAGACCGAATGAGTTTCGAAAACTACAATACGCCCTCCGTATGGAACATCTCTGCGGGCGGCAACGGGCAGGTGACTCCGACTGGACGCGGGACCCGATTCTTCAACAGTGTTGAAGCCTTTCGCGGCGGTGCAGGTGCTGATGAATTTCGACTGACGGCTGGCACAGTCGCGACACTTGTCAGGGTCGATGGCGGTGACGGCGCTGATCGAATTCGGATGGCCGGCGATGCTGACATGTTGCTCACAAACGGACTGCTGACGGTCTCCGGCCCGATCAGTGAGCGAGTTGCGATCAGGAATGTTGAGCAGGCAACACTCGTGGGCGGATCAGGAAGCAATGTGTTGGATGCCACGGCATTCTCCGGCTCCGTGACGCTCGTCGGCGAAGATGGCGACGACACGCTGTTTGGCTCGCAGCTCGATGACCTGCTTGTCGGAGGACCGGGCAATGATCTGCTCGTGGGATACTACGGCAACGATCGCCTTTATGGCGACGCAGGTAACGACATCCTTGTCGGTGGCGGAGGGGCCGATGTCTTGCGTGGCGGCGGCGGTGAAGACTTGCTCATCGGTGGCCATTCCTTGCATTTCGATCACTATGCAAACGCGGCAGATCGGGATGCACTGTTCATAGCCTGGATCGCGTCGGAGTCCTACGCAGACCGCGTGAATCGACTGCTCAATACAGGCGTGACGGGCGCCAATGGGCTGGTGAAACTCACGCCAGCGAACACCGTTTTCGAAGACGGCATTGTTGACACGTTTTTCGGCGAAGATGGCTTTGACTGGTTCTTCGCCGCCACCACCGGAGGCAACAGTGAGGTCGGACTGACGTCCGGCGGACTACGCGATCTGGGGCTCGACGAAATCCTGACGCCGTTGACTTGAACGTGTCAACGACCGCAGGTTCCATAACGGGGAAACTCAACAACGCCAACGACTCCGTGGCACAGGCGATGAAAACGAAACTGGTGTTCCACCCATTCGGCAGAGAAGTGCAGGTGGAGTCTGCCCTGACCTTGACCACGCCATCTGCGAAATCCGGGCCATCCAGAATAGTGACACGATTCACAAAGCCATAGCCTCATTTGCTTCTCGATCTCGGGCTGGCAGTACTACCGAGCGGCAATCGGAGCCGTGGCTGGCTTCGCTGTCCCGTTAAATCGCGATGCAGGAGTGACTCGGTTAACGGCTCGACGTTTTCCGAATTGCTCGATGGCGTGAAGCCAAAACTCTGCCGACAGATTCAATCGATCCAGAATCGGAGGAGCATTTTTCGCGGTCGCTCCACGGTTGCATGTCTTGAGTTGGCGGCCGGTCCAGTCGAGAAGCTCCAGATACTCCGTCTATGTGATGAAGACACAGCCTCTGCTGGAAGCTCGACGCGACGAACACGTCTCCCGAGCCTTTTTTCGCTTAGGTTCCCGTTCAACAGGAG
>JANMEV010000142.1:0-6555 GCA_031377305.1 Planctomycetota bacterium
ATGTCATCGACCGGCAGACGCAGGCGATGACCCGGCTGATCGACGACTTGATGGACGTCAGCCGCATCAACCAGGGCAAGGTCACACTCAAGCGGGAGCAGGTCGAATTGGCGAGAATCGTGCAGGGGGCTGTCGAGACCAGCCACCCGCTCATCGAACAGATGGGCCACGAGCTGACGGTGACGTTGCCGCCGCACCCCGTGATCGTAGACGCCGATCTGACTCGCCTGGCGCAAGTGATCCTAAACCTGCTCAACAACGCCGCCAAGTACACGGAACGAGGCGGGCGAATCGACCTGCGTGCAGAGCTGCAAGGCAGCGACGTGGTGGTGTCGGTGACCGACACAGGCATCGGCATTCCCGCCGATAAGTTGCCGACGCTCTTCGAGATGTTCTCGCAGGTCGAGGGGGCGTTGTCGCGTTCTCAGGGCGGTCTGGGCATCGGCTTGTGTCTGGTGAAGCGGCTCGTCGAGATGCACGGCGGAAGCGTCGAAGCCAGGAGCGGCGGGTCGGGTCAGGGCAGCGAGTTCCTGGTCCGCCTGCCGATCGTCGTGGAGCAAACCTACACGCGCCCCGCGAGCCACGACGGCGACATGGCCAAGTCGATCTCCAACCTCCGCATCCTGGTGGTGGACGACAACAGGGACGCCGCCGAGAGCCTGGCAATGCTCCTGACGGCGATGGGCAACAACGTCCACACCGTGCACGACGGCGAAGAGGGCGTGGCAGAGGCAGGGAAGTTTCGGCCCCATGTGGTGCTGTGCGACATTGGCCTGCCGAAACTGAACGGTTACGAGGCTTGCCGCCAGATGAAGGAACAGGCGTGGGACAAGAAAATGATCCTCATCGCCGTGACAGGTTGGGGGCAGGATGACGACCGGCGAAAGTCGGAGGAAGCAGGATTCGATCACCACATGGTCAAACCGGTGGACCCGAAATCGCTGATGAAGCTGCTGGCCGAGCTGAATTCTGTTAGAGTGTAAGTCGAATATGCCGTTCAGCCGTTAGCCCGATGCTGCCGTCTTTATCGCTGTACGTGGCGGCGTAGTTCAGCACGTTGAGAAACACCTGTGACAGTCGAGTGTCGTCTGTCGATCCGCGAAAGAACGCTGCTTTCGCGGAGCGAAAGGCGACATTGGCAACCGCGAGCGGTATAACGACGATCGGAGATGCAGGCAGAGTGACCGTGAGCTGGTTGCCCATTTGCTCGATGAGGGGACGACCGGTTTCAACAGTACTGTGCAGCACGTCCTCCATCGGGCAGTCATTTTCCCTCGTTGGCTGCTTCACGATCTTTTCGAGCCGATTTGCGCAGGCTGGCTATCGATCACGATGACCGTTGAGAAGCCGAAATGCGTGAACAAAGACAGATTGATCTCCGACAAGAATTACGGATTCCCGCTTGCCATGGCAGCGTTCTCCCGCGAAATGCAGGCACGCCAGCGAAACGCCATTTGGCACAGTCATTGCTCTGTTCGTGGTCAGTGTGTTTCATCACGATCACTTAGAACACCCGACAAAACCGTGACTGGCTGCCGAACTAAGCCGAAAACGCTCAGAAAGTGAGCGGAGCAGGGCACTCGTCCCGGTTTTGTTGGAATCAGTCAGGAGCAAATCATGTCATTGGAATCAAAAGTCGCATTGAAACCTGAAACTGTCGGCAAACTCCAGAATCTCATTGGATTGAATATCGATTCGTACGATGGATTGACTGAATCTGCTGAGGAAATTAACGATCCTTCGATCGCCAAGCTCTTTCGAGAGCTGGCGGATGAACGATCGACACTGGCCACAGAACTTCAGGACTACGTTGAGTGGAACGGTGAAGAATCAGTCGCGGAAGGATCATTTGCGGCTGGCGTTCATCGTGCCTGGATCAACGTCCGCAGCAAACTGAACAATGGAGATCCGCATGTCGTGTTGGTCGAGGCCGAGTTTGGTGAAGACCAGATTAAAGACGCCTATGAAGACGCGCTGAAGCAAACAGCTGGCAGTGCAATGAACGCCATCCTTCAGAAACAGTATGCACGTGTTAAAGCCGGGCATGATCGTGTTCGGGATCTGAGAGATCTCTACGCGAATCGAAAGTAAGACTTTTGATTCAAATCTGCAGTGTTCAAGCCTTCTCAAAAAGTCACCAACTGGCACTCGCTAGCCGCCTGTGGCTTCTGTGACAGAGCCATTTTTCTCAACCAAATCTCACAGGACTAACTTCATGCAATCAATTCGACTCGGCTTCACGATGCTCTTTGCAATCCCACTGGTCATTGGATCCGTGATCACCATAACTGGATGTGAACAGAAGGAAAAAATCATTGACATCGAAACACCAGCCGGGGACATCGATGTGGATCGCACCAAAGGGTCGGGCAAAGTTGATGTTGATATCAAACTCGACCGAAAGTAGTGCTGGCATTGGCCAATTGCAAACCCGCGACCACTCACCTGTTGACTGAACGCGGGGATCCATCCGAAGGCGTTCAGCGCTACTGCCAGGCACGTGACATTAAGGGAACTCGAAATGCAAAGGAGCGATGAAGGTCTGAAGACACTCGTGGTTTATAATCAGGGGTCGGGAAGGAGTGCGCAAAATGCCGAACGACTGTCTGTTTTTCGCACCGCAGGGTCTCGCCTTGTCGAGTTCAGCCGCGAGGCATGCCTCAAAGATCTGATACAAGAGGCCGTGAATGACGGTTTTGAAGCAGTGATCGCGGCGGGTGGAGATGGTACAGTGAATGCCGTTGTCAACGAGCTGATGTCGGTTGATGTGGAAAAGCGTCCCGCCATGGCCATACTTCCTCTGGGCACGGCGAATGATTTCGCATTGACACTCGGCATACCCATCGATATCGACATCGCTATCAGTCAATGGAATCATGCCAATTGCATCCCGATAGACATCGTTCGCATCAGTGCCGAAGGTTCCGAAAGGTATTATGCGAACGTCGCGGCCGGTGGCAACAGCGTTCGAGTCACTGAAGAAATCACGGCGGAAATGAAGTCTCGCTGGGGCGCGTTTTGTTACCTGCGAGGCGCTGTCCCGATATTGGCAGATCTGCAGAGCTACCACATTGAACTTGAATGTGATGGCGAGATCCTTGAAGGGCTGGACTCGTGGGCCGTGCTGGTCGCAAACGGCAGGACCAATGCCGGCGGAATTGTCGTCGCCCCTCCAGCATCACCAAACGATGGACTGATGGATGTAATCGTTATTCGCAATGGAACTGTTCTTGACCTAATGGCGATTGTTGGAAATGCCATCCTCGGCGACTATCTGGCATCGGAACAAGTTGTTCATCGTCAGGTGAAACGGTTGAAACTGCGTTCAGAGCCTGGAATGCGATTTACTCTGGACGGCGAAGTGATCGACGAGGAACCCGTCGAATTCAATATCATGCCAGGTGCCATCAGGATGTTTGTCGGAGACGACTTCATCAAACGCGGTGGCGATGATCCAGCCGAGTGAATTGCCGGGCAGCTAAGTGACTGGGCTGCTGTTGGTTTGCTTACTTTCACTCGAAACGTGGACCTCGGAGTCTGTCCGACTGGATATCCTCGCGACCCGAGAATAGGGCGATCTACTGGTGTAATTCAATGCGCCTCATCGTGTGGATGGCTGATATCGTTCTGCAGTTTATCCAGGTGTTCGATCAATTCCTCGCCGACTTCTCGAGCCTTTTCGATTTCCTCGACAAGGGTTGTCACATGCGTGGTTTGGGTCAGATCGTGTAACTCCTCGTCGGTCCCAAGGTTTCTAAGCTTCAAGTGCTGGCAAACCTGCTGAAGCATCTGCATGTTTTTGGTCACTTCCTGTTCGGTCAGAAGGCAGACCTGCAGTGTTAAATGTCCCCATTTTTCCTGACGTCTGGACTGCAGGTTCTGATTCATCAGAACAAACGTCGTCAGGAAGATGAATTCTATCCCGATGATTAAGCCGAGGAACGGGAATGGATAGGGGTCAAATGCGCTGACGTTCCGCAGCAAACCGATGTTCAGCACGATCCAGATGACAAGAAATACTGTGTGAGCACCGATGAACCACAAACTTCCAAAGAATGTCGCAATACTGTCTCCAAGCTTTTCCACTTTCGAACGGCGACCGTGGAGTTGCTGCTCAACCTGAGCGATTGCTTCAATGTTCTTTTTTGCCGTTGTCGAAAGCGGGACTGGTGAGCTCGCCACGGGGTATGATCCTGTTTGAAGGCCCTGATTTACTTTGTGGCCTGCAGTTCGGCAAGGAGTTTCTGTAATTCATTCAGGTCAACAGGCTTGACCATATGATGATTAAAGCCGGCATCGCGCGTTCGTTGCCTGTCGTCTGCCTGCCCCCAGCCGGTTTGAGCAATGATCACCATGTTCATGCCATCCTTTTGTTCCCGGATGCGGCGACATGTCTCGTATCCATTGAGTTTTGGAAGTCCAATGTCCAGCAAAATGACTCGTGGGCAAAATTCTGCCGCCGCCGCAACTGCCTCTTTACCGTCATACGCCGTTCGCGTATCGTGCCCCATGAGTTTCAGGACCATCGACAAACTGTCGGCACTGTCCCGGTTATCGTCCACAATCAAAATGCGAAGCGGTGGAATTGAATCATGCTCTGGCTGGCTGGCGGTCTTTGCACCCTCAACAGGCGAGTTTTTGTCAACCGGTAATCGCACAATGAATTCGCTTCCCATCCCTGCACCTTCGCTTTTGGCCACGACCGAACCGCCGTGCATCGCGACCAGCCGCTTAACCAGCGACAGTCCGATACCTAGGCCTCCCTGTGATTTTTCCAGTGAATGATCCACCTGCGAAAACATTTCAAAAATATGAGGCAACTGATCGGCAGCGATGCCAATCCCGGTATCGCGCACGGATACTATCACATCGGTGTCATGCTGTTCAGCCGTCATCCGGATGCAGCCTCCCTGATCGCTGTATTTGGCGGCATTGTTGAGCAGATTGAGGAAGACCTGGGACATTCGAGTCGGATCTGCATTGATGATCACCGGATATTCGGGCAGCGTAATCTGGAGTTCGTGGCCCATCTGCTCGATCAGTGGTCGACTCGTTTCTACTGCGCTATTCAGGATGTCCGCCAATTGGACAGGCATTTTGCGGAGTTCCACTTTTCCCGTGGAGATGCGGCTGACGTCCATCAGGTCATCGACCAGTCGGACCATCTGTGTCAATTGCCGGTCCATGATTTCGAGCGATTGCCGACCAGCTTCGCCGCTCCCGTCGATCAATCGCATCAACTGAAGACCATTGCGAATCGGCGCCAGCGGGTTACGCAGTTCGTGAGCCAGCGTTGCCAGGAACTCGTCCTTGCGGCGGTCGGCATCGGATAACTCCGCCGCTAGGCGACGCAGTTCTTCTTCGGCCATTTTGCGGTCGTGGAAATCGGTGTTCGCGCCGATCCATTCGCGGACTGTTCCATCCACGTTGCAAATGGGCACACCACGTACGCTGAACCAGCGATAGGTTCCGTCATGGGTCCGGACTCGAAACTGGTTCTCGTGGATAGTTTTTGTTTTCAGCGACTGCAACCAGAGATTGATGGTACGGTCCCGATCATCAGGATGAATGGCCTGCAGCCATCCCCAGCCTCGCGTCTCTGCCTCAGTCTGCCCGGTGATATCGCGCCAGGTGTTGCTGGAGAAAATCACTTCGCCGTCGGCTGTCGTGCGCCAGACGACCGTTGCTGAGGCCTCGGTCAGCGCCCGATATCGAGCTTCGCTTTCATGCAGCTCGCGCTCACTCTGCTTGCGTTCAGAGATGTCCTCCACCACGGCGATAAAAAAGTCGACAGCGCCCTCCGCTGTACGCATACAGCTCACCGTCAGGTTGACCAGGACAACGGAACCATCTTTGCGGAAATATCGCTTCTCCATGCTGTACGATTCTGCCTCCCCGGCGAGTAACCTCTGCACATGGGCCATATCGGCATCAAGGTCGTCCGGGTGCGTAATATCCTGAAATGTTTTTGTCAGCAACTCGCTCCGCTCATAACCAGTGAGCTCGCAAAGACGCGCATTCACGTGGAGCCATTTTCCATCCGGAGCGACATGTGCAACTCCCACTGCCGCATTTTCAAACGTCCCTCGAAAGCGCTGATGGCTTTCCTGAATCGCCTTTTCCGTTTCCCTGCGTTCGGTAATATCCTGAACAACGGCAATCGTGTGGAGCAATCGGCCTTCGATGTCTGTGACCGCCCTTGCTGTGACAGCAACCCAGCGAATTCCTCCGTCCTTCTGCACGTAACGCTTTTCGTTTTCATACTTCGCATCAGCGCCACCCTGCAGGAACCTGGTGATCAATTCGGAGTCACGCAGCTGATCATCCGGGTGCGTCAACTCCGCAACTTTCTTATTCAGCAGTTCTGCGGCAGTGTATCCGGTGATCCGGCACATGATTTCATTTACGCGGATAAAACGTGATTCGGAATCGATGTATGCCATACCTGTTGGCGACAAATCGAATGCGATGCGGTGCAACTGTTCGCTGTATTGCAATGACTTCTCAGACCGCTTTCGATCACTGATATCCGTAAGAATTGCCGAGACAGCGGTC
>JANMEV010000213.1:0-4873 GCA_031377305.1 Planctomycetota bacterium
TGTATAGGCACACGAATGTTGTTGTTGTATTCCTTTTTAGGCCTATACTCGATTAGGGCTGGACACCTGCGTCGGTTTTTGCCGTCGTATGGGAAAACGACGACGGCTTATGCGTGCCTGCGGGACATCATTCGCGAAGCGACAGGTTCGCGCTGCATCATGACGCTGGAGGATCCGATCGAAGTTGCTGTTGATGGAGCCACGCAGTCACAGGTTCGGCCGGCGGCTGGATTCGATTTGGCGACCGGTCTTCGATCCTTGATGCGGCAGGATCCGGATGTGATTCTTGTTGGAGAAATTCGTGATCCGGAAACTGCCGAAGCGGCCTTTCAGGCAGCTCTGACCGGGCATCTGGTACTGACGACATTTCATGCGGGCAGCTCGGCCGAAGCGATCACTCGGCTGTTGGATATGCAGATCGAGCCGTATCTGATTCGTAGTGGACTTCGAAGCGTCATCTGTCAGCGGCTGTTGAGAAAATCGTGCTCGGTCTGTTCGCCGCCGTCAACGTCGATAGGGAATTCCGGCATTCTGAAGAATTTGGAAATTGAAACAGACAAACCCGGCACGACGGCGACTCCTTCGACATGCTCCGTTTGTGGTTCAACGGGCTATCTGGGTCGACTGGTTTTAGCAGAAATGCTGGACCCCGATCATCCGGATGTTGTCCGAGCGATTTTGCAAAGATCGGACGCGAGGCAACTTGCAAAGCTGGCAGAATCAGCCGGAATGGAGACACTCCATCAGGCGGCAATCAATGCAGTTTCTCAGGGCTTCACGACGCACGAAGAAGTCTTAAGAGTTCTTGGGACCGCGACCCGGAATTGAAAAGAGTTGGTTCATTCGGTTAGATCTTCACTGAGCGGCCAAACCTGCGACCGCTACTCTGGCTTTATCGCCAAACGTCGGAACTTACCATCCTGTCCTTCTACTTGCAGTAAACCTTCAATGCGTTCCAAACTCTCACTTGAAGACATTCAGCATTTGTCGGACGAGGTTCGGCATTTGGTTCAGGCGGGCATGCCGCTTGAAGAATCTCTTGCTCAGGCGGGGCGAGGGCGAGGTGTGCAACTGGAGCGGTTGACAAAAGAAATCTCTGACGGACTTAGCCAGGGGCGAAGTCTTCAGGACGTCGTCGATCAACAATCGGTCGGCGTGCCTCGCATGCTGGCGTCCGCAGTTGGAGCGGGCGTGCAATCAGGCGATCTCGGCTTAACGGTCGAAATGATGGGCGACTTCGCGAGCGATGTTATCGATCTTCGAAACAAGTTACTTCGTGCGGCCGCCTATCCTTTGACGATTGTGGCTATTGCCGGAATGCTGGTGGTGCTTGTCATCCAGCACGCATTGGAAGTGTTTTTTGACACGATTCTGTCGTGGAAGATGGCCGTCCATCCGTGGCTGATGCAGTTGCTGGAGTGGAATCGTGAAATGCCCGGATGGACGTTGCTCATCCCTCTGGCAGGATTCGTTCTCTTTGCGCTGTGGATGATGTCCGGCCGTGCGGCGGCGATGGCGTTCAAAGGGCCGGAGCGTTTGTTTTTGCTACTGCCAGGCGTGGGTGCGCTGGTGCGAGATCTTCAGTATTACACGTTGTCTCGAATGTTGTCGCTACTGACAGAACGAGGTTTGCCGCTTCAGGAAGCGTTGACCCTGGCGGGCGGTGCTTCGGGATCAAATCGACTGGAACTCGGTTGCCGGGAAATGGCAGAAAGAGTTCAGCGAGGTCAATCTGTAACGGCCGATACTTCCAGCGGAACTTCAGCTAAGGCTCGGCTGCCTTCACTGCTGCGAGTTTGCCTGAAACAGGTGGAGCACAGCGAAGATCGAATGTTCCACCGCTTGCGATCTGTCGCCGATTTTTATCGCAATCGGCTGGAACGGAATTCGGCTTGGGTTCGTCTAGTGATGCCCTTCGCCTTGTTTATCGTCGTAGGAGGCGGCTGCGTGTTGCTGTATGCGACGATGGTGTTCTGGCCAGTTTCTGAGTTGTATCGAAGCCTGGGAAACTGACGCCTATGCCAACCTATAAATATCAGGCCGCTTTGGCTTCCGGGGTGTCGGTCTTTGGGATCTTCGGTGCGGATGATCTCAGCTCACTGCAGGCTTACCTGCAGTCGCGCAGTATGACGCTGGTCGGGGCGACCGAGCTTTCGATCAACTCCGCATTGAGTAGCGGTCAGCAGGAAATGCCGCGCTTCATGCAGATGAGAATCGGCGATCGTTTGCGCGAGGCACTGCTGACGGGCATGCCGGCTCATGATGCTGTGCGAGCAATAGCGGAAGAACCGCTTGAGCATCCCGTATTGATGGTGATGCCGTGGGCTTTCTTCCTGTCTTTGTTTCTGGCAGCGGTATCGTTGCTTGGAGCATTGTTAGTTCCTGAAAGTCGTGGCGCTTTGCTGGGAGCCGCCGTTGTGGCACCACTTGTAGCGGCATTGGTCTGGTGGTCGGCTCATATTTGGTTTGTGGTACGTCCTCAGAAGATGCTGCTGAAAATGGCGAGGCAACTGGAGTCGGGAGCGACAACCGAACTGTCAGGCCTCGGTTTCCTCCCTGGAGAACTGCAGGCGGTGATGAGCTCACGTCTGACATCGCAGGCGAAGTCGGTGAGCATGGCCGAGCTTGTGCCGACAATCGCTGGCATGCAGTTCCAGTCTCATCTTTTCGCTATGCGGATTATGGGGCCTTTGCTGGCGATGGCCCTGCTGTTGATTGGCCTGCATGTGCTCATGCTGACCATCGTGCCTCAGTTCACAGAAATCTTCATCGGCTTTGGCGTTGAGCTACCAGGGTTGACACTATTGATCTGCAACATTGGCAAAGCTGCATCTGTGATGGGAATTCCAGGGCTGCTGTGTTCGATTGCTGTCGCCGCGGGCATCCTGGCGTCCATTTACGCTCTCCTCGTGTTGCCGCGAACCGCTGAAATCTGGGAGGGCATTCCTGTTCTCGGACTGTCTGTTCGATGGCTGATGCAGGCGCGAGTGGCTCGAATTCTGGGTGTGTTGATTCGCAATGACGCACCGCCAGCGGAGGCGATTGAAGTGGCGGCGAAAGCCAGTGGATTTCAATCCGTGGCGGCTGATGGCGATCGAATCTCTGAGCGAATTCGAAGCGGCGTTCTCGAAATTCCGTACAGCCGACAATTGTCGGGGCTGCCACTTTCGCTGCTGTTCCGGGTGGGGGCGGGCAAAGCTGCAGAACCCGAACGCCAGCAGACGGCACAGGCGTTTCAGCACTATGCATCGGCTCTTGAACAGGCAAGTGCGGGAAGCGGTTCCTTCTTTGCAATCCTTGTGGAAATGTTCATCGTGATGTCCGCTGGGTTGTTAGTGGGCCTTGTCGTGATCTCGTTGTTTATGCCATTGATTAGATTGTTGAATGACCTTTCCGTGGTGACGTGGTGGCTGCTATGAACTACGTGCAAAGTTGGTTGTTTTTGACAAACCAGTCCGAACCGCTCCGCCAGACTTCGCTGCTGATGTTGCTGGCGGGCGGTATCGGGCATGGGGAAACGTTGCTGCAGGGGCTGAAGTCTCACGAGACCGAAAGTAGGGGGCATTGGGCGAGCAAAATCGGTCAGTTACGATTGCTGATGGAACAGGGCCATTCGCTGTCTTCGGCACTTTCTACTGTCCATGACCTGTTGCCGGACCAAACGATTTCTGCCATCCGAACGGCTGAAACCACGGGAACTCTACCGGATGTGCTGATCGATGAAGCAAAGCGAATCAGCAGTTCGGTTCAAAGCTCAAGATCAAGCGGAATTAGTGCAGAGTCGCTGATCGTGATGATGATGGCAATTAGCTCGGTGATGTTCACGGTTGTTTCGTTCATAATGTTCTTCATCGTCCCGAAATTCAAAGAGATCTTCATCGGGTTTGGCGTTGAGCTTCCTCGTCCAACAATCTTATTGATCGTCTTATTCGACTGGCTGTTGAGCTATTGGTATTTGTTTGTTCTTCCTGGTTTGGGTGTCGTGTTCTTTGGTTTTTTGTGGATGTATTCATCGTCCAGCCAGCGATTTCGCCGAGGCTATCATCGCTTCATGCAGCACTGGCCGAGGTACTGGTTGCCCGGACTGCTTCGGCAGCTCAGTCTTTCTGCGGCCACCGGCCAGCCGCTGAGCTCCGCGTTGGACTTTGTCATGATGGATCTGCCGCCAGGCCGAGCGGCGCGCAGAGTCAGCGAGTTGCGGTATCGCGTCTCTGGTGGGGAAGACGCTATTTCCGCAATGTCGTCGGTCGGGCTGGTCCGCTCAAAAGAAGCGGCGTTTCTTCGTTCATCGATTCAAACTCGGCACTTGGATTGGGGACTCCGGCACCTTGCAGATTCGATTGATCGAAAACGCCAACGGTGGGTGGGACGGATTCCTCAGATACTTGGGCCGATGATTATTTTGTTTCTGGGGCTTATCGTCATGTTCGTGTGTGTGTCGTTGTTCATGCCCATAATAAAGCTTTTAAACGATCTGGCTTGAACAGAGTGCTGTGACCCACCGTCAGGCACGATGCACAACGTAGGGTTTGATTCAAAATCCGAACACGATTGCAGGTGTTTGGTGACCCTTGTGTTCTGAGATTATTCAATGAAGCGACAAATTCTAAATCCAACACCCATTGATGTTCGTCGAGGCACCATCCTTGTCGAAGCAATCGTCGCGGCCATCATACTTGGTGCTGCGATTTCGATGCTCGTTCCAGCTATGACAGCGGTGCGACATCAGCGACAGTCGCATCGATTCGAATCTTTGGCCATGGTTGAACTAAACAACATTGCAGAATTCCTGCCATCTCCCAGCGAGCTGATTGGCGACTCTGCAAAGAAGCCCGCCCTCTCCGCGTGGTTTACCAGTCGCTATGCCAGGGCG
>JANMEV010000257.1:0-5233 GCA_031377305.1 Planctomycetota bacterium
GCGATTCTTCCCTTTTGCGATTCTCGTATTAAGTGCAAAATCTGCTGCGATGCAAGCTACGAAATTGCGTTCAATGGAAGTACGTTCCCTTCACACATTGCGGATGTCGATTGGAAGAAAGTCGCCAGCCGGGTTGCAACACCGGAAGATGCCATAAACGGCGTCTTAGCTGGAAACGGTGTCGTTTTGAAAGGTGTAGTGCTATGACGTCTGAACCACAACATCAACACACAAGGTCTTTCTTGTCGCATCGTGTTCAGTTAGGATCATCACAAGGCAAAAATAATCGAAGTGGCATCCGGCAGCAGTATCGATTTAACTGCTGTTTTGTGATCTTGACAAATCTAGTATCTCGCATGCCTGCTTCTGTAGTTGTCGCGATCATTTTGATCCAAGTTTCGATATTTGGCTATGGGAGTCAGAAAATTCAAAGTGGCGCGGCGGATTCGAAATCCGCTGCCGAGTCCGTGGACGAGACTGCAGAGACGAGTGAGGACCACAACAGCTTGTCAATTCAGCAATTGTCGAAACATCTGCAAGCTGATTTAAGAAAATCACCCAAACGCCAAGTGGCTCCGGACAGTGTGCTTGAATTACTTAGACCGAGACTTCTGCAGACCAACACTGCAAAACAACTGGGAATGAAGAAGAATCCCAGACTGCTTTCTTCCATGTTGAAGTACGGCGACGATCCACAAATTCAACTTCTTGCCTATTACTTGATTGTTGAGCGATTGCCCAAAGAGAAGAAACTCGCAGCGATGCTTGCGATTTCAGAATTGAAAATAGGATACAATGGTGTTTCGTCGGCGTTTATTGAAGTATTGAGCGCCCCGTGGGAGAGAGAAGAGATAGAATTGGTCACGGCAACATTAAATGCCGGCATGAGTCCGCCTAGGTCGTTGGTTAACGCGGGTTTGTTGGCAGGAAGCATACCAACAAGCGTTCAAATTTCACTTTTAACGTCCGATGATGGTGGAATTGCCCGTTCAGCGGACTGGGATGCCGTTTTTTTGGCCAGCATGAATATGGCGATAGCTGAAGAGCGATTGGAAACCTTGTTCCCCGAACGAAGCAAATGTGAAATCGTCGCTCGCGACCTGATGCGCGTCTCAGGTAGAGCGCAGTATGAGGCGATGTGGTTTCTCAGCAACGAGGTGTCCGTCAATTTCTGCGTTGACTATCTCATTAAGAATTCGGCGTCACTATCAGAGATTCAATTGCGCGGCTTCATCGATCGATTTTCTTTGCAATTACAGGCATCACAGAAATCGGGAAAACAGCTGCCACCTGATGTAGAGCGAAGACTCAGCGACAAAGCCTTAGATCGCGTCAAGAAGGAGAGTAAATAAGGGTTCTTCACGGAATTCAGTGGCACACTGCGGGATTCGCTGGAGAACGCTTCGTTCGGGGAAAGCAAAAGGGGACATCGTACTTTTACGTAAAGTACAATGTCCACTTTTGGGATCCCCTCCCTTTTGGATCCTCTTCGGATGATATGCACCGAGGTCGCGGCGAGCCGCGAAGTCCCGCCCGGCAGGCGTGACGTACTGAATTCCGCGAATGCACTCCGTCGGTCGAAGTCGCACAGGATCGTTTGCAACGGATTTCAAAACGTGCGACGCTAAGGCACCGTGGCGGGGTTTAAGCAGTCAGCCTGACCTGTTCGACGTTTGTCTTTCAAAGAGTTGTAGTATGAAGATGGCAAGTATACCGAAGTTCTTCCTGATGGTTGTGAGTTTCTTCGCAGCGGATTCTATTTTTGCTGACGAAGGCAAGAGTGCGGTCGCGAAGGCACAGGAGATCAACCCGGACGATCAAACTGTCAAAGTTGTAGCCGCGGCAGAGGTCTTGTTGGCGACGCTGAATGACACAGAAAAGTCGGCGGCGATGTTCAACTTCAACGACGAAGAACAGCGACTGCGGTGGTCAAATTTGCCAACGGGAATCTTCAATCGCAAGGGGCTGCGAATGGGTGATTTAAAGCCTGAACAGTTCGAAGCGGTGATGGCGGTGCTGAAGACAACGCTCAGTGAAAAGGGTTATCAACAAATCGTCGACAACGTCGCTGCCGAGGAAACTCTGAACAGCGGCGGTCAGCGTGGTCGCCTCGTGTTCGGAAAAGATGAGTTCTATTTTTCCATCCTGGGAACGCCATCGGTTTTAGAACCATGGATGTGGCAGTTCGGCGGACATCATCTGGCGATCAACGCGACGATCGTGAAAGATCAGATCACTCTCGGCCCAAGTCTCACCGGTGGGCAGCCGATGCACTGCACCGGCGATGGCAAACAAATCGCACAGATGGCGGAAGAAATTTCCGCCGCATTTGAACTGGTCAATTCTCTGGACGACGCTCAAAAGAAAAAGGCGATACTGAGCGATCGTTTCACGGACATGTTGCTTGGACCAGGAAAAGACGACGTGATGCCCGCTCCGGAAGGAATCGCGGCGAAGGATCTTTCGGAAGCTCAGGTCACTCTGCTGAAGAAGCTGATTTCAGAGCGGGTCGGCATGCTGAATCCTGAGGACTCAACAACGAAGATGGCGGCGATTGAATCGCAACTGCCGGAGACTCACTTCTCGTGGCGTGGCTCCGTCAAACCCGGCAGCGCGGCGTACTATCGGGTTCAGGGACCTGGCTTCTTTCTGGAATTTTCTCCACAGCAAATGGGCGGGAATCCCACCGAACATATCCATGCGATGTACCGGGAGTTGAAGAATGACTACGGCGAGCAGTGGGTGAAGGGCAAGTAGGCGTTTCAACCGACGAATCGCCCAACCGACTCCCGCGTTCGCTCCACAACCATTAGGAGACAACGATGCACTCGCCTGCCGTCTTCATCGCCCGATTCGTCTTTGTAGCCATCGCAGCGGGAGCATTCTCTTTCGCGAACGGTGACGAGCTGTTACGAACGCAGGATGTCGTCTTTACCTCGCAACTCGACAGCACCGAACAACGTTACGTTGTCGTTCTGCCGGAGGGTTTTCGCAACGACGTCCCGCATGATCTACTGATCGCGCTGCACGGTCACGGATCGGATCGCTGGCAGTTCGTGAAGGACGCTCGGCCGGAATGCACGGGTGCTCGCGATGCAGCGGCTCGGCGGAACATGATCTTCGTTTCGCCCGACTATCGAGCCAGGACGTCATGGATGGGGCCTACCGCGGTCGCCGATATGCGGCAACTGCTCGACGAGCTTCGGGGCACGTATCAGATTCGACATGTTGTCGTTTCGGGAGGTTCGATGGGGGCGACGTCAGCGATGGCGTTCGCGGCGATGCATCCCGAATGTGTTGACGGAGTCGTGGCACTCAACGGCACAGCAAATCTCGTTGAGTATCCAAATTTCTCCGACGCGATCGCAGAATCGTACGGGGGCAGTCGAGACGAGAAGCCGGAAATCTACCGTCAGCGATCTGCCGAATTCTTTCCGGAGCGTTTGACGATGCCGATTGCGGCAACGACGGGCGGAAAGGATACGCTCGTGCCACCGGACAGCACGCTGCGACTGATGGAGACTTTGAAGAAACGAGGCTGCCACGCTTTGTTGATTCATCGCCCCGACGGCGGGCACGAAACAGATTACGACGACACCATGGCCGCGTTTGATTTTGTTCTGACACAGCTTCAGAGACAGAAGACCAAGGACGAGGATCCCGCACCAGCATCGGAGAAGTGAGATGCTGGCCGCATTTCGCGTTCCCAGTTTCTGCCGTACGCTCAGGCTGATATCCGGCCACTCGCTGACTACGTTTTTGGCTCTGGCTTTACGCGCGAACCGGTTACGGCGTTGACTTCCTGAGCCTGGCCCCATCGATACATCATAAAGCCCACGACAACTCCCAATGCGGCGGCCGAAAGAACGGCAGCAGGACTATGCGTGAACGTTGAATTCTCGGCGGCAGCCTGAGTCGTCAGGACAAGGCCCAACACACTGATAATAAAGCCGATGGCATCCGAAAGGATCTCGCGCAGGTTGATGCTTCCCTTAAACAGCACCACCAGTTTTCCCAAAACAAGTTGCAGAGCAAAGCTGACAACCCCAGCCGCCATCAGTCCAAAGGCCATCCAGTGAAACGCCGCGAAGTTCAGCGACTCAGCCAGTTTGTAGATCGGCCCGAGTATGCCCTCAGCCGCCTTCTTCGCCGATTCGTTTTGATCCACCTTTTCAGCGATTTCGCCAACCTTTGTCTGAGCCTCAGCGGCCAGTTCCCTGGCCTTTCCAGCCAGGTCGGCTTCTACAGAAGGCGTCTGACTTGGGGCCTCGGCCGCAGGAGCCGCAGTCGGAGCGCCGGCCGATTCTGATGATCCAGCTTGCTGTTCAACCGTTGCTTCGTTGGCCTTTTCTGAACCTGGGGATGCTGCTTCCTGAGCCAAACTGACAGAAGTTGTGAAGAAAACAACAAACAGAGTTAGTCCCAAATTTTTCATAACTCACCTTCATGGTTCAATTGTTTAACGGTCAAAAGTGACTGTGTTTTATTCTGTGCGGGCAGGACACAACGCTTCGTGGTTCGCAATGGATTAAAGAATTCCCAAATTGAGTGACAAAGTATACTGAATTCAAGTTCTCACTGCGTTGCCATCGCCGCTCTGGGACAACGACCCGACATTGGGAGCACCTGGCTCAACGGACAGCTCGGCATTATTCCAGGTGCGTCGTTCGCTCGCGGGCCGCAAGTATTGCGTGATGCAGTCGAGATTTTACTGTTCCCAAAGGAAGATCCAACGCAGCGGCGATCTCGGGCTGAGTCATGTCGTCGACATATCGCATGAGCAGAATCTCACGGTGTGAGTCCGACAATCCGGCCAGCAACGCAACGATTTCATGGCGATCCTGCGTGTTGATCGCTTGAGGTTCTGCAAGCAATGGCAACTCTTCGTCGCCGCCCGTTGACCGGAGTCGCTTCTTCCGAGCGGCGATGGAGAGATTCTTTTACGCTGGGTAAAGAAACGTCGTGATCGAAGCAGTCAGGCGGAACCCGGGAAACTTGCGGACGAGGTAGGAAAACGTTTCCTGAAGGACATCCAGTGCATCATCATGATGGCCGGTAAACCGCATCGCAAGACGCATAACCCAGTCGCGATGTCGGAAGTAAAGAACCTCAAACGCTCCGGCATCGCCGCCGTTGATGGCTTCGATCAGCTGCTCGTCCGTTCGGTTGTCGTTCGGTGCTGGAGCCATTGAGAAGATCGTTCCGATGACCAAGTCGCAACATCGCGAATGAA
>JANMEV010000262.1:0-14128 GCA_031377305.1 Planctomycetota bacterium
CCATTGAGACATTCGGCGACCAAGCTGGAATACCAGAGATTGCCGACCAGTTTCGTGAGGTTCCGAAGAACGCCAAGCCTCTGTCCTCGCAGGAACTTCCCACGGCCTTCGACCCGTACATCGAATTTATCGAGAAGCAGAAATGGTGGGAGGTTGGCCTCGATCCGGCCAAGACAAACCACTTGCCACGAGAGTTGGCAACGATCATCGAAGGCTGCTTGGCGGCGAGGTCCGTAAACGAAGCCAATGCCGAGCGACTGCTCAAGATCGCCAGGGATGCCGGGGACTTTCTGGTTTGGTCGCAGGAACAAGCCGGAACCGGCGTGATCCCGTTTCCTGCGGTACGGAATGGCAAAGGCCGTCCCTTCGAGGTTGCCGAGCGATTCATGAGGCAGGCCGAGAAGGACGGCAAACTCGATCAGGTCGTCAAGAATGGCTGGGCGGTCGAGGACTTCAGCGACGGTGGACTTCAATTCGACAACGGATTGGCAGGTGTCGCTTTGGTCCAATTGTTCGAGGCGACCAAGGACGACAAATACAAGAAAGCAGCGATCCGAGCCGCAGATTGGGCGGCAACACGTCCGGTCGTGACAAATTGGAATTACAACAGCTTCAGTGTGTTCCTACTGGCTGAGGTCCACCGAGTCACGGGCGAAAAGAAGTACCTTGAATCCGCAAAGAAGAAGACCCGCCTCGGTATTCTGCCGGGGCAACTCGCCGACGGACCACGCAAGGGGCGTTGGGCCGACGCTCACAATGCACGGCCACCGTACCACTACATCATGGTTCGAGGATTGGCGGCACTGGCGGCGATCATACCAAAAGACGACGCTGATCTACCCGCAGTCGTGGAATCGTTGCGGCTGGCTCTTTCGGCTCGCAACCCGGATTTCGAGAAGGGGATCTTCAATGCGGATTCCTCGGTGGAAGCCCTGATTCGGGTGATGATGCTACCGCCGCATGTTGCCGAGAAACTGGCCGACTGCAAAACAAAAGAGGCTTTTGAAACCCTCGAAGTCTATGCGGCTGAAGGATTCCGGGCGAGGAAGACGCCGCTTGGTCCCGGTGCGTGGGGGCAAATGCTGGCTTATCGTAATGGATGGGATCGGTGAGTGGCGGGTCGCCGATTAGTTGAACCGATCAAAATCACTTCCCCGCCCGCTCCAACTTGATCGATTCGATCTCCATCTTGAACGGCCCGGCCTTCTTGTCACTGAGCATGAAGCCGAGGGCGTTGATCTCTTCGGGCTTGACCGCCCCTGCGTCCTTGACCACTCGCCCGAACGAAGTTGCCTCAAACTCTTCGAGCGGGACCTTGACCTCGATCCACTCGTCCTTCTTCGTCTGAACGGTCGCTCGGTAAGAGAAGGCGATCAGCGGCTTGTTGAGGTAGAGGTTCAGCATATATTCCCGGCCATCGCCACGGATTTTGACGACCACGATATCACCTTTCTCCAGGCCGAGTTTCCTGGCCTTCGTCCGCACCGAGGCAAAACCGCCGTTGTTTTCTAAGGACAATGTGCCGAAGAACTCCAGGGTCTTCTCGTCGATGATCTTGAACTTACCCTCGGAGACGCCGCCCATCACGCCGTCATTGACCGACTGCCACTCATTTGCGGCGTCGGCTACCGTGAAGTCGAACAGGGTTTGCGGCGTGTCTTCAGCCATGACGAACGACCCCATCAGGATCAGAAGAGGCAACGCCAGCATTTTCTGGATCATCATCGTCCCCAATTCATCAATGTAATCGAGAGTTGCAGCACTGTCGCTAATGACACCCATATGAAGTACGGCCCCTGTGCGATGGCGACCCATTTGAAGTGAGGCCAAACGGCAAACACGCACCAAACGATCGTGCCCCATACGACGAGAATATCTGCCGCGGCCAGCGGCAGGTTTCGCATACCGAACTGAATCGGCGTGAAGATCAGGTTTGCTACGAGATTGATGGCGAATGGTAACGCCACCATCCTGCTAACTTTGCCTCGAAAGCTCTGCACAAACACAAAGCCAAAGCTTATCAAAATGATCGGATAAAGGATCTGCCAAATCAGTCCAATTGTGGCTGGCTCTGGCGTCCAGCTCGGTTTGGCAAGGGAGTTGTACCAGTCGATCCAGGGCATTGCTCATTGCTTCTATACGGACGCCGGTTGAGCCCAAACACCATCTGAACCCAACAAAGGCTCAGGAAAAGAAACAGGCCACCTCGTTCGGCAACGAAAGAGGTGGCCTGTTTTATGCACGAGTTTGAGCCGGAAAGTTGACCAACCTATCGATCGATTTCGCCCATCACGATGTCCAGCGAACCTACGATCGCAGGAATATCGGCGAGCGGAACGCCCTGACAGATCTGATCGGTGACCGACACATTGCAGAAACAACTGCTTTTCGCTCGAAGACGCAATGGGTTTCCTTCGCCGTTGCCAACGACGTAAAAACCCATCTGACCGCGAGGAGCTTCCGTTTCCAGATAAACTTCGTCTCTTGGCAGCTTGGCATTCAACTTAAATGGTTCGCGGTAGCTGCCGGTTGACGCTTTGTACTTTGGGATCGCCTGTCGCACCAGACGAATTGCCTGCACCACTTCCATCATGCGAACATAGAAGCGACACCAGTTATCGCCTACGATCACTTCTCGAGGAGCTTCCTTAAATGGAGCCACCGGAACTTCGAAGTCGTAGCCTTTGTACATTCGAGTATAGATCGGCTCGCCGTCACGCCGCAGGTCGAAGTCCACGCAACTGCCTCGGAGGACCGGTCCGGTGCAACCGTAGCTGACAGCCAATTCCGGCGACAGCACGCCGAGACCTGCTGTGCGGCTGATGAAGATCATGTTGCGAGTCAGCAGCGTGTGATACTCCTTGATGCGGAGTTCAAGCCACTGCAGGAAGATTTCGATGACATCGAGAAACGGCAGACGTTCGCCCTTGTGTTTGCCGATCAACGCCGCCAATCCGTCCGGCATTTCAATCTCGTCTGGCAGATCGTGAGTCGCTCCACCGATTGTCAGATAGCTGTAGGTTAGCCGTGCACCGCAGGCTTCTTCGAACAGGTCGAGAATAATTTCGCGTTCGCGGAAGGCATAAAGAAATGGACTGAATGTCCCCAAGTCCAAACCGTATGTCCCCATGCCCACCAAATGACTGGCGATACGACCTATTTCTGCGATCAGGACTCGCAGATGAATCGCCTTTTCCGGAACCTCCATTCCAATCAGCTTTTCAACGGCCAGGGAAAAGCCCAGATTCATGTTCATCGCGGCCAGATAGTCCATTCTGTCCGTGTATGGAATGTACTGCGGCGGCGAGAGATGTTCGCCGATCTTTTCAGCACAGCGATGGAGGTAGCCGATATGAGGCGTGCACTCATGCACAATCTCGCCGTCGGTTCGCAGCAGTAGCCGCAATACGCCATGTGTGCTGGGATGCTGAGGTCCCATGTTGACCAGCATCTCATCCGTCTGAACGTCGAATTCTACAATGCGCGGATCTTCAACTTGCAAGCTCATAATCAATCAACTCCGGGTCGGGCTAAAGGCCGGACACAATTTCAAATGAGACTATCGACCTCGCACGCCATGATATTCCAGCGGGAAGTCGTAATCCTTCCGCAACGCATGTCCAACCCAGTCCTCAGGGCACAGAATCCGCCTCAGGTTTGGATGACCCTCGAAATCAATTCCAACAAGGTCGTAGGCTTCCCGTTCATGCCAGTTGGCAATTCCCCAAACGGCACTGACAGATGGAACGACGGGCAGTTGGCCAGCGACATCGTTACGCCAGCGTGGAACGACAACTTTGACCTTCAGAAGGTGACGGAGCTTCAGGCTGCTCAGATGGTAGACGACTTCGATATGTGGTTCGTGTCCGAACTTAGCAGCTTTCTTCGGATCCGGCTCCAGATAATCGACTCCACACAGATCGTTCAGATGATTAAACTGAAGGCGTGGATCATCTCGAAGAAACGTGCACACGTCGACGATAGAATTCGCGGACACCTGAATCCATGGATCGATCGCCTTAAACGGCTCGTTACCAACAACCGCCGCGCCGAAACGTTCAACGAGGATGGCGTGAATTCCCTGAATATCCATGAAACAGAATTCCAAACAACGTGAATCGGATTAAGACGCGAAGACTCCGCAAACGACAGTCAAGCCAGCAAAAAACTAACTTCGAGCGATTGCAGAAGTCTGGTCGGCAGCCTGTGCCGACTTCCTGGTCAAAGCACGGATCCAATCGAGGTCGCCTCGCTTCCAAACGTAGGCAAATCCGACCAGCAGGACGCCGAAGAAGACCAGTATGTCTGCCAAGCCAATCCAGCCCAGCGTCAACGCGGTTTCAGCTGAGATCACTTGATTTGGAGACATTGCCGCAGGATCCAGGCTCAATAACCGAGCACTCAATTCCGAACGGGCTTCATCTGAAATTCGCGAATCGGCCAGTTGCATGGTGCTTCCATAAACCGAAGCCCACGGAAAGAAGAATGCAATTTCCACGTCAAAAATAATGAAAAGCAATGCAACGACGTAGAATCTCAAGTCAAATTGGATGTAGCTCGACCCGATTGCAGGCTCACCGCATTCGTAGATCGCATCTTTTTCAGGAGTGGGGAGTTTTGGGCGAACCAAGCGACCGATGAGCAGCGGAGCCATCAGAAAGCCGATAGCGACAACCGCAAACAGTAGAAAATGCCCAACCAAATCCGTCATTGCTCAACCTCATCTGCGGTTTTTCCGTTCTGGCAAAGCGCCGGAACGCATCGACAATCCTCTTAAGCTCAGTATCCGGCTACTTTGAATCGCGATGCATCCCGTCGTCGCTGGAAAATCCGCCGCTACCCATTTCATGAAACAGCGAAACTCGATCGGACATACCGCATTCACCAGTATGCCAGAACATGATCTCTGACTGTCCAGCCTGCCAGCAGAACTGCACTCGCTCGCCGCTCAGTTCTCCTGGGAAGTCGACTCGACCGACCTCTGGATTTGTCAAGACTCCGCCGATTTGCTGCAACTCGTCGGTGAACGTGGCTAGTTTCTCTTCATCACCGAATAACTCCGTCTCCATCTGCTGAACTTCCTGTTCGTAAACGGATTCAGCCGATTGTGGAGCAGGATGTCGTTCTCTGAGAGATTGCAATCGCTGCTTTCGCAACGAAATGTCAGCATGCAAAACGACGATGTCTTTGACGATGGACTTCACCAAAGGCAAACGCTGATTCACGTCATCAACCGTCAGTAATGTTTCTTCTGCGACCATGTCCTGCTTTCCCTGAGCCACTCAAAAACGATCAGTGGAGAACTCACAGACGACCACAGAAAGACCGAGACTAATGCTCAGCTCCCGCAAATTCAAACGGGCTGGGTTCGCCTTTCACCCAGACCGGCTGATGCAACACTTTTGATTCCGCAACGACCGTTGGGTTCAGCGTGGCCTTGCCCCACGCGATTTCAAGCGGCAGTTTTGCATAATCAACGATACATCCATCTCGACTGTAGCAGCTCAAGTCGTGATTGGAACCCATAAAAATGCAATCGACCGGACATGGCTCAACACACAACGCACAGAACATGCATTTCGTGTAGTCGATCGTAAAGCCGTTCAGGCGAAAACCCTTGCCGACGGGGCTCTTTTCTTTGTCAATGTAAATACAGTCCACTGGGCACGCTACAGCGCACTTTTCGCAGCCGATGCAGGTCGTCAGATCGAAGCGATGGAAGCCACGATATCGAGGCTTCACTTTCAGAGGAACTTCGGGGTATTCGTAGACTTCCGTAAACGTACGGCGGTTGTACGTTTTGAACATGGTCAGCAATGTGACATACATGCCCTGCAGAACGGTAAAAACCGATAACCAGACATTGCGGAACCACAGAAACATGGGAATCGACCCCCGGTCGCAGCCTTGCTTTTCAGCTCCAAAGCGAGCGTACATTCGCCACTCTGGGCCGTGAAACTTTGATTATAGATTTGCCCCCTGGAGACGCAACCGGTTGAAGGGTGATCCTGGCATTGGGAAGCAAAAACCTTGTCCTCCAAGCCTCGGAATCCGGGGGGTTCTCAGAGTGATGCGTCAAGTCGATCGGCATTTCGAAAGGTCAGCCAAATTGAGAACTTGCGGCGACTGACAATTTGCCCAGACCAGCAACTCGCCTGATCATTGCTTGTAAGCGGATACAAAGTTCGCCGCACCGGAGCGAGCTTTGGATTGAAGCCGACAAACTCGACTATCGAATTCCAGCGAGGATCTGTGACTTGCGAGTCGCTTTCGCGGAAGGCGCAGGTAAGGCCGACGAGTTGGCGACCCGGGACGCATCCATAAATTTTTGCCGGATTAGTTCCATTCGATCTCTGTTCACTCCAAGATCGGAATGGCCCACGCGGGACGCCGACCGAAAGTGAATTCGATTTGCAGGAACATCGACGAAGAACTCAACATCGTCGCAAAACCGAAAAATACGGCTGCGAAATTCGACCTTCAAGTACTCCGTCGTTTGTTCCACAATCGTCGTGCGAGGCATCGTACGAACAATTTCAGCCAGAGTTTCGATTGGCGGAACGGAATTCGAAGAAATTGACATCGGAGCGATCCAGTGCTCACGGTCTTCCGTCTGGGTCGACACGCAGTTCGGAGAATCCGGACAGGCTGCCAGTCGTCCATTGCGCAGGCCAAGATTACCAGGACGCTCTGCTGTTAAGCTCAGCAGGAGCAGCCCCAGCGACATCGCCGCGGGAATGAACAAAACTGTCAGGAGCACCGCGCTCACCCGTCGTCTCCGCCAAAAAACGTTCATAATCAGTCCCTACCCCCATAACCGATGTATTCGGCGAAAGTTAACGTACAACTTGGTGCCAAGGCAATTCCTACCCAAACTTAGCGGTCTTTGGAGTAGAAGCGTTCGGTCGTAGCAGGAACTCATTACTCGACGGGACTCAGAGTTGGCTTGCCCGAAGGTACATCATGAATTCTGAAACGGCTGTGGGCGATGGATGATTTTGCAAAACTGAAAGTACTTTGTTTCCGTCGAGTTTTTAAAGCCCGCTGTGCCGCCGTGCCTGTGTCCGCTGAGCCCAAAGCGGATTGACCAAACATCAACGAATTGCGGTGAAAGTTCCACCCGTCCGTGGATTTCATGTGATTCCAGAAAACTCAGAAGTTTTCTGTGCGATCCCCATCTGCAGCTACGTTTATGAAGTATGGCCGCAGAAAGCGGCAGGGTCATCACGATCATATCGCAGATCTGGACCAACGACCGAAATAGCGATGGTCAAGCACTTTTTGCCCGCTTCAGGAGCATGTACGATGTCACCACAAGATCTTTCTGTCATTCATTTGGCCGATTCCGAAGACGACACTGTCTGCCGTACTCAACAGTCGATCGCTCGCGAGATCTCTGCCGGGCGAGACGTCGTCGTGGTCTGTGAAGGTCAACGACTGATGCGTGAGGAGCGGTTGATGTTGGCTCGACCAGCGATGGCCAGCACACATCTTGCCTGTGAATTCGAAACTGGTCGAGTCGCAATCGTTCATGCTGGCTGCGAGCATGTTGAGGAGCACCTTCCGCCGCATTTGTCAGAAGCCGTTCAATTCTTTGCCTCGTTGGACGGTGCAATGAAATGGCTGCGACCCGCGTCCGAGAATCTACTGAGCAGCACTCTTCGCTACTTCGCACTGCCGGCCTGCTGAGATTCCACCACTTCATTCGCTTCAGTAAAAACTCGCCGCAGTTGAGTTCCATCCTTCGAAAGCCCCTGCGGCAAAGCTGGCAACAATTCGATCTGTTGGAGAGCCAGTTCGCTGTTTCCAAGTTTTGCATGAATCATGGCCAGAACAGCAGGAAACATAGGATCGCGACGATCGACAGGCAGGTCGGATGGCAGATTCTGAATGGCCTGCTGCATCGCCGTGAGGGATTCGGCAAACTTGCCATCGTAGTACAATGCCGTTGCGAGAGTATGCAATTGGTTCGAGTTGTTCGCGTCAACGGCCAGCGCTTCATGTATCAGAGCGATGGCTCGCTGCGGATTGCGGAAGTCTGAGCCCGGTCCGATGGCCAGTTGCCAGGCCAAAGTGTTTTTCCACGCGGCTCGTTGTGCTTCACCTGGCCGAGGCTCAATGTCTGCCGCAGCATCGGAAACAAGCCATTCGGAAGATCGTATCAGGGTATCATGGAGCTTTATTGCTTCGGCCGTTTTTCCCTGTTCGACCAGCGATTCAACTCTGTCAGGAATCCAGCTCTGCATGATGACGACGACTTGCCGCTCTTCAGCAAATAGTGATCGGCACTGAATCAGGCGATCGGTCAGTTGACTCCACAGTGAATCCATTCCAACCGCATCATTGGCGGCGATACTGCACGTCAATTGCGATGCGATCGCATTGATCATGGCATGCTGATATTCGAAGATCGTCGGAAAGGCCTCGACGGATGGCTTCAAAAGTTCTGCCGCACCAGCAAACTCAGTACGAGCCTCGGCGGGCTGTTTGGATCGTTGAAGTCGATTGCCACGGCTCATGTACAAGCGTGAAAACAACACCCGAGTCCCGTGGTCCTGAGGATACTTTTTGAACAGAGCTTCTCGAATCGAAAACGACTCTTCAAACATGCGGTTCGCGTCATCTGAACGCCTCATCGCCCACAACGTCCCTGAGTAGTCATGCAGGACGAGAGCCAACTCACTTTGAGACCCGGCATCATCCGGATTTTTGTGAACCAGTTCGCGAAGTATGGATATCGCCTGATCGTAAATCGGAATTATGTCGGTGAACCGCTGCTCAGCCGCTTGCACGGCACAAATGTTGGTCAGAACGTTGGCTTTGCCTCGCATTCGATCCACGTTACCGGGTAACAAGCGAAGTTCCTGGTTGATGGCGTCAAGACTTTGATTGTACGCCTCGACCGCTTCCGCCAGTCGCCCCGTGTCTTTCAGTAAATTACCGAGTACCCATGTGGAAAACGACAGGTATCGCCAAAGCTCTTTGTCCTCCTGATTTCGTTCCAATTCTGCATTCAGTAGTGAGACACCTCGTCGAAGAGCATTGTTTGCCTTCGTCGTTTCGCGGAGCAGGCTTTGAATTTCCCCCGCGCGGACAAGTGTAAATGCCAGTTGTCGACGAAGTTGAGTACTGCTTCCTTGGGACTGTTCCAGTTTGTCGTAGAGCTTCAGTGTCTCTTCCAGAATGCGCCGACTGGTCTTTTGCTGCTGCGGGGTCTGTCGTAGTTCCATCCCGAATTGAGACAGTGAATTGATGGCGCTAAGCGCCTGATCCAGACTTTGCTCAGCCTGCTGCCTTGCAATAATTGCTTCTGTCCGTGCCGCTTCGGCCAGGTTTTTTTGGAATTCGGCTAATCTTCGCTGTTCCCTTGCCTGATCACGCTCGCGACCATTTGCGATCGAAAGATCGAGTGCGCGGTCGCGTTCTCGGCTCGCTCGCGAACTTTCACGAAGTACTCCTGCGACACCAGCGACGATTGCAATGAACGTTAGCAAGGACAATGCAGAAACGGTTGGATGCCGCCGAAAGAGTTTCCAAAGTCGCTCAGAAGGAGTAGCTGGACGAGCTTGAATCGGCTCGCCTCGCTGAATCGCCTGCAGATCGTCGGCGAGTTGTTGAGCAGAGTTGTACCTCCGATCCGGAGACTTCTGCAGACACTTCAGGCACACCGTCTCAAGGTCCGCAGGAACTCGTGGCTGTAGTCGTCGCGGCGGAACAGGCTCATCAGTCCGAACCTGTTCGAGCGTATCGAACAGGGTGGCTCCGCGAAAAGGAGGACGTCCCGTCAGCAGTTCAAATAGAATTGCTCCGAGCGAATAAACATCCTGTGTCGGCGATGGGTTGTCGACGTTGCCCGCCGCCTGCTCCGGAGACATGTAGCTCGGAGTTCCGATCACCTGACCGGTAGCCGTCAGATCGCTCTGATGGCCAAGAATTCTTGCCAGCCCGAAGTCTCCAATCTTAACCGACAAGGACATTGCCTTCGGAGTCGATGTCCGTGACGGTTCGATCAACTCCGTTCGAGCAATGAGTGCAGAATCGGGGCGTTCTGTCAGCAGGATATTGGCAGGCTTCAGGTCGCGATGAACAATTCCTCGTTCATGCGCAAACTGAACAGTCGACGCCAATTGCTCGACAATACGACAGGCTTCCATCGGCGGTAACGGCTGACCTTTTAGCCAGTCATGCAGGGTCCCGCCAGGAACGAATTCCAGCGACAGGTATGGCAATCCGTTGTGCTCACCCACTTCGTAGATCTGGACGATTCCCGGGTGTTGCAACTGGGCGACCGCACGAGCTTCCTGACGAATTCGTGCGAGCACTTCGGTGCTCGCCAGTCCGCCGCCGAGCAGCATCTTCAAGGCGACAATACGATGCAGGATTTGCTGCTTTGCTCGATAGACAACCGCCATCCCGCCTCGCCCCAGTTCGTCGAGCAACTCGTAACCAGGCGGTGGGTCAACGATGAGTGTTTTTCGTGACCGACGAGGCCACTGCGGCGTTGTCTCCGTGGGTGTTTGGCCGATAGATGCCGGATGTTGAGAAACGGACCCTTCCATTTCGGCCGGGTCTCCTGATGATTCCAGCGATTTCTCTGTATCGACGGAGATGTTTTCCCAGTCGTCGTCTTCAATCGCAGTGTGTACTGCAAACAGCCGCTCGATTCGTTCTCGAAGGTGTGGAAAGCGATCCACGAAGTTCTGGCATTCCACCGATTCACCGAACTCCTGGCGAACCAGGATTTCGTGATACAAAAGATCGAGAAGGTGCTCGTCATTGCTGGCGACAGACTTCCATGCTGCCGCATGACGACTGTCAACCAGAGCTTCAGCGGCGATGCGATGACCGGACTTCCATCGAGAACGAAGTTCGGAGGCAAGCAATTCGATGCGATCACTGAGCGACACGGACAGACTGGCAACGGACTCTTGAAGTTTCGTCGGTGAAATCGACCTCGCCTCGGCCGATGTCTCGCCGGGTTCGTTTGATTTCGACGAGTCGCTGGCGTCAGCCATGCGATTGCTCCAGTCCGAGTTCCGCGGCGACTCGATCCAGCGCGCGCGTGAGCCGCATTCGAACAGCGTTGACTTGCTCACCCGACTGAGCGGCAATCTCATTCCAGCCGCGACCATCGGCTCGTTGTTCCATGAGCTGCAACTCATCGAATGACAGACGATTCCGAACCTGCTCGAGGAGATCGCGATTCACGAGGACGGATACCGGCCCAGCCTCGTCGCTGGCAATCTCCAGATCAGTTCCATCTTCGTTCTGCAATGACACATCCCGTCGACCGTCGCGACGCTCGGCGTTATTTCGTCGAGCCCAGTCGACGATCCGGTTTCGAGCCATTGTGATCAGCAGCTTCAGCAACTCTTCCGGTGTTTGGATATCATATTGTCCCGCCGCAGTGCGGACAAAAAATCCGGCGAGCACCGACTGGCAGATATCAATCGAATCGACCAGTTTGCGAAGTCGAGCATCTGTCATTCGAACGCGGATCGCTCGCCGAACTTCCGGCTCGTAGGTGCGTACAATCTCTTCTGCAGCGGTGGGGTCGCCGTTACGAACTCGTGCCAGTAAATTCCTGATTCCGGATTCTGACAAGATCGACTGTGCCCTGTTTGAAGCCAACTCTGTGCGGCCATGGAGTCGCCGAGTCTATCAGAATCAGAGGAATTGGCGAGTGAAAGGCAGGTCGCGCGCAGTGACGGCGCTACGATGGCTCAGGTCACCAATCGAAAGTGCTTCACAGATTCGAGCGACCCTTCGACTTCTTCAGTCAAGCGGCTTCGCGGGTTGTGGTCGGCATGCTTGGCTGAGTCGGCTGTTGCGAAGCGGGCTCCATGCTCCTGACTTCTTTGGCCGTCAGTTGCTCAAGCAGGTCACGAATCGTGTGTTCGGCTTCCAGACGCTCGCGTTGCCAGCGAGCCTGCAGTTCGGCGATCTGAGTCTGCAACGCCTGAATGCTCTCCTGCTGGTCGTCAACGACTGAGCCCGCTGCACGAGCCGAGAGTTCTTCTTCTCGTGTCGCGAACCAGTTTTCGAGCTCAGACCGATCGCGTCGAAACTGCTGCTGGCGCTCGGCGATATCCTGAGCCGCTGTTTCGACTTTGTCACGATCAGCGTTGATCTGCGAACGCAGTCGTTCGAAGAAGGATTGAACATCGCCCCGAGCCTGTTCCAGACGTGCGCGAGCGATGTCGGGCGATACGGCATCTCGAACAAGCTGAGTACGAGCTTCTTCGATCACCAGACGCTGTTCGAGAATCTCGGCCTGAGTCTGATCAAGCTCGGCTCGAAGTCGGTTCAATCGCTGCGATCGATCTTCAAGTCGCGAAGCAAGTTCGGCCATCGCAGTTTCCTGTTGGCGAATCCGGCGCTGGCGACTTTCGATTTCACGATGAATGGCGTCGCGTTCTTCTTCACTGCGACGAAGTTGTCGCTGAATGTCTGACACGGCGGCTGTTCGTGATCGTTCAATGATGCGAGTTTCCCGCAACAGTGACGATTCGCGGTCCATCAGAAGATGACGGACCTGCTCAAGCTGTCGAAAACGCAGACGATGCTGTTCGAGGAACCGAAGACGTTCACTTCGAAACATTTGCTGCTCGCGTCGAAACTCGCGCAGTTCGATTTCCAGATCTTCTTTCGCGCGAGTCAGATGTTCGAATTGGAAGCGATAGCGACGCTGCAGATTATTCTGTTCTGTCAAAAGCGATTGACGCTTCTTCTCGATTTCTTCTCGCAGGCGTTTTTGTTCGTCGTCGACCTGCTGACTGAACAGTTCACGCTGCTGCTGCAGGTCTTCCGCCTGCTGACGGATTTCCATGAGCTGCTGTTCGTGAGCCTGGTGCCATTCCTGCTTCTGACGGTTCAGCAGAACGATCTCCGCAGTCAAATCTTCGCGAGCTCGCTCAGCCAGTCGCTGCTTTTCCAGCTTCAGATCGTCGTCAGACTGCTTCACGCGATCGGCATATTCCTGACGTTCGCGTTCTGCCTGAGCTCTCGAGCGATCGCGTTCTGCGTCCAGAATGGCTCGTTCCTGGCTGAGCTTCATGCGGTCTTCATCAAGTTCCGCACGAACAGACTGTTTCAGAATCACTCGCTCTTCGGAGAGAGTTCGCTGTGCAGATCGTAACTCGGCCGCCTGACGTTGGAGCAGCTCTTCCTGAAGCGCGACCTTTGACAATCGAAGTTCCAGCTCGGCCATCATTTGGCGATGGTCACTTCGATCAGACGCGACTTGAGCAGCAAACTCCTGAGCTCGTTGTTCAAACGCTCTGCGATCAGCTTCAAGCTGCTGCTGGTCGGCCACGATCTCTGCGCGACGATGTTGCAGTTCTGAAAATCGAACCTGCAGGGATTCCGCAGCGGCTGACGCCTGCAGCAGAATCTTTAGCGCATCGGATTCGCCGGATCCAAACGGGTTGGTTGACTCAGTCAGCGGAGTTGCTCGTTCCAGCCTCGCGAAATGCCCAGGTTCGGCCGCGCCGCTACCGCCCGCACCTGACAGCGTCAGATCCTCAGCAGAACTATCCGGCATGTTCGGGACTCCTTTCCCAAACGAGACCTCGGGCACATGAACCAAATCGCAGAGCGAACCGAACCGCTCGGCGAATCCATCAAAAATCCACTATGTCAGTGCTTTTTCAAGCATGTTGACGAAGTGCTGCTTTGGAGGTGCACCGACAACCTTGTCGATCATCTCACCATTCTTGAACAGCATGACTGTTGGAATACTGGTGATGCCATAACCAGCAGCCGTCTGGACGTTGTCGTCTGTGTTGACTTTGCCAATCTTCACTCGGCCTGCGTATTCACCGGCCAGTTGTTCAACAGTTGGCATCAGCATTCGGCATGGTCCGCACCATGGTGCCCAAAAGTCGACGAGAACGGGTTCGGTAGAATTCAAAACTTCTGAGTTGAAGTTTGCGTCTGTAAATTCGTGCAAATTACCAGCCATGACATTCTTTCTCTGTGTAACACCACGGATCGCTCTCAGGCGCTCCTGCACCGTTTGTCGGCGGAAAAACCATAAGTAGTGCAAACTTTACGACCACGCCGCTCGACTTGCCACTAGTCAACGCAAATCGCCACTTCAAGCCGGCGGACCACTGACGCCTGCCCT
>JANMEV010000286.1:0-5591 GCA_031377305.1 Planctomycetota bacterium
CCAAACGCAGTTTCGAACGACTTAGGAAACCGCCTTGCCATGTCCTCAAACTGGTATCGCAGGTTTGGATTGACCAGTTCGGCAACGGTCTTCTCCGGGATGTGGCGATACATCAGCGCGGGGACGACGGCGTTCGACACAAAGGCCAGCACAAAGAAGCCGATGCCAGCAATATAAAGAATTCCCGATTTACTTTCGAACATGATGAGCCTCTATAAACATGACAACGACAAACTCTCTTATGAGCCGCAAGGCGCTAGCCGCGGGTGTTCACTTGTCTCTTTGTTTTCCAGACACTTACCCGCAGCGAGCGCTTTGCGGCTACATTTGACAACCACCAAATTCACGCCGTCGCAAGACGTGATGCAGGCGCTGGATTCTCAACAGGTGACGCGCGGAAGATCCGAACAATATTGGTAAGGAATGCGATCATGCCTCCAAACATCGTCAGACCGGCAAGCACTCGCAGCACCCAGAACGGATACGAAAAATCCGTCGAAGCATCCCAGGGTTCCAGAGCCGCCCACGACCAACCCTGAAACACGCCCAGCAAAACAAGGTCCGCGACCATGACCGCCAAACCGACTGTCGAAAGCCAGTAGTGCCATTCACACAACGCGCGGCTTGGCCAGTTTCTCTTCAGCATTCGCGGGAAAAGGTACGTCATGATGCCCATGATCCACATTGAAAACACACCAAACATCACCATGTGAGCGTGGCCAACAACCCAGTCACTGAAGTGGATAATCTTCTGAAAGGTCAGCGTTACCTGAAACGCGCACTGCAGGCAGGTCAGGAAGTAGAACACCATTCCCGTGTAGAACCAACGGATGGGGAGGTTCTCCTTGACGCACGAGAAGTTTCCCCAGATCGAACCGAAGAAGTTGATGATGACGGTGGTCACTACCAGCTCGACCGCGATCGTTGAGACAACGGCGCCATACTGCAGGAACATCGGAATCGGCGTGTACAGAAAGTGGTGAATGCCCTGCAGAGGATAGAAGAACGCAAGGCCCCAGAATCCCACCAGTGATAGACCGTGGCTCCAGATTGGCCTCTTGAGGATGATCGGCACAAAGTAGTACATCAGCCCCCAGCCAAGCGGTGTCACGAACAGCCCAACCAGGTCATGAATGAACAAGCCTCCGACAGCACCGGCCGCGGTTCCGCCGACCAGATACTGAGGCACAAAGTTCCCCATCGCATACGTTAGAAACGTCCAGACAAACGCGGCCATGAAGTACCACAGTGTCACGTACATTGGCCCTTTCATCCGAGCGATGGGCGTCATGAAGTTGATAGCGACCAGCAGCAAGCCGACCTGAGCGAGTGGGTCGATCCAGACGGGAGTCTCACCCCATTCAAGTCCCTGTGCCTCACCCAGCAGAATTCCGATTGCGGTGGAGCCAACCACAACCTGCCACGCAACATAGATGAACCAGCTCAACCGCTTATCGGCAACTGGGTGCAGCGTCAGTCTCGGGACAGCCCAATGAAGGCATCCCAGAAAACCGTTGGCAAGAAATCCATAAGCGATGGCATTCGTATGCACCATTCGCCAGCGTCCCACAGAGAACAGCTCGATTCCCTGCAGTGGGTTGTGTCGAATGAGTTGCAATGCCACGAGTAGCCCGGCTAGCATGGATGTTGTGAGAAATACCAACGCTGTGATGAAGTACCATCGAACGAGCTTCTCGTCGACGAGTGAATCATGCGTCGCCGCAGGTTCAGTTACTGAAATCGTTTGCTGAGTCATAAAATCCGTCGCCGTGTCTGAAGTCAGTTTCTCTAACGCTGTTTCATTTTCGTGAGCCGCAAGGCGCTAGCCGCGGGTGTCTACCAACGCCGCTTCGTTTCGTTTCGTGAGCCGCAAGCCGCTAGCCGCGGGTGTCTACACCGTTTGCCAGGGACGCACTCGCAGTTAGCGCTTTGCGGCTCACCACAACTAACGACCGCTACCTCTCCGCCATCGGCCGTTCGGGTGGTCTGTGATACGGGATATACGCTCCCAGTGGGCTCAGCAGTGCCATGGCCCAGCCGAAGGTCAGATGAGTCGACAAAGCAACCCACCACGGAAGCAACGTGTTGTCTGTAATCCAGTTCCCGCCAAACAGCGCGGGTTGGAGCCATGACAGAATAAAGTAGAAATTGATGACCCAAACAACAACGGCAAGGGCGGAGCCCCACAGCAGTCGAACCCCGAGCGATCGACGTTCGGCCACTCGGGAAATGAACCAGTGAAAGATCACTCCAAGGATCATCCCGGTGGCGATGTAGAGGCAGCAGCCAAGTGCCAGAATCATGCCGTCATCGATCACATATCCGCTGCCTTCTGCCGAGGTCAGCTTCAGAGCCTGCTCGCCGAGCGGAAACGTCAGGTAGATACGAATGATTTCCTCAGGATGCTTCCCGGCGATCGTCGAACCGATCATGTTGAACATCAGGCTCATCATCGCCGCGATGCCACCGAGCCCAAAACCGACGGTCACGTAAAACGCACTGTAGAAACTGCGAGGCTGCCAGTCGCGAGGTGTCTCCTCGGTGGCCAGCTTCGCTTCAAGCTCGGCAACTCGCTGCTTCATGGCGGCAAGCGTCTGCCGCAGTTCGTCCGGGGAGGTTTGTTCGGACATGAGAATTAACAACCTTGCAGAAACGCTGTTGAATGGGACTCGACAATCGCGATTCGTGAAAACGAAGGTCCGAAAACTATTTCGCAGGCTCTTCGTCGGCGTCGGTACTTCGTTCTGTCCCTGCAGGATCGGCTGGCGGCTCGCCGTACGGCTTCATCAATCCGGCCGGGATCGACTCACCTCTGCTCCGCGCCCCCGAGACATGCAGAACATATGCGACCAGATTCCAGATCGTTTCCGGTTCACTTTCCAGTGAGCTGCGAAAGCCGGGCATCGGAGTTCCGTTGATACCATTCAGAATGCGGCGATAGATATCGACGGGGTCGTGCCCACCATGCAGCATTCCGGATGTCAGGTCTGCTGCACGCGTCGTATGGCCCCACGAATCACGACCGATGTTATCCTTTGTGTGACCTCGTCCGTCTTCGCCATGACAGCCCACGCACCGCTTCGCGACGAACGCCTCGCGGCCGAGCTTCACACGCTCCTCAGTCAGTTCAGGCTGAGGCGAAAGCGGTTGAGTGAGCCCGGCTTTGGCATCATTCCAACGGGTTCGAACATCATCGACAAGATCTGGAACGGATTCCGGATCCAGCTCTTCCATATCGGCCGCTTCGGCTGTGAGCTGATACTCCAGCTCGCCTCGCTGAGCCAGCACGATCACATAGTCCGCCACCGACTCCAGATCCTTGTGAGACAGAAGGTTGAAGGCCGGCATTGATGTTCCGGTGATACCTCGTTTCAGAGTTCCTACCAGGTCTTCACGTCGCGGCTTTGAACCGTACGCCGTCGACGTAAACTTGAAGATTCCACGAGTGTAGTCGCGAGGCCGAGGATACAGGTTTCCAGCCACTGGACCATTGCCATCCCCCGAAACCCCGTGACATTGCACGCAGCGTTTCAGATAGACTCGCTGACCGTTCTTCAGATGTTGCTCGTCATCGAACGTCGGAGCTTTAACCGTCACCAGTCGTGGTTTCAACGCCGTTCCGGAATGTTCCCGAACGGCAGTCGTGACCTTTTCACTCAGCTCGGGAGTCAACGCTTTCGTCGCGGCAGAGACTTGCCAGTGAAGCGGCTCGGCTCGCTCACAACCTATGCTGAAGGTCAAACAGAGCCCGACAATGAACGCAAAGCCTTTGGATGCCCATGCGCCAATCATGGTTCGTCGATCCATTCTTTCACTCTTCTTGCAAGACACTGCGATGAACCACCAAAACAGTTTTGCCTGATTGCCTTGTTTGCTGCCATCAGTCACACAGAAGTCACTTTCCGCACATGATGTGCCAGAGCATAAGTTCCCTCAACTTTTCCTACCGACTAGAAGCGCTCGCGACGGTGGACATGACTGCTCACTACGCGACCACTAGCGAATTGTTGATGCAAGATACTGGCGGACGCGTGCGACGACCTGTGCTTCTGTCATACGGTCGGCGGTCTCAACGGCGATTTCTTCCGTGTGTATCTTCTTCTCGTCAATTCGCTTACGCAGCTCACCCTTGGCTTCCCCTGGTCCGAAGATCAGGATCGACTTCGGATGGCCCAGGCTCACGATTACAGCGTCGTAGAACTGATTCAGCTCGGCCGTGAACTTATGATTTCGCACATCGTCAGACGGAACATTCTGCGGTTCATGCGACCCTGTTGGATTCTCGCTGGAACGTCGCAACTGCCGCTCGGCGCCCGATTGAATGCGAACTGTCTCATCACCCGACTCGGAATGTTTCACGAGAATGGCCTCGCGATGATCAACCCACACGCCAACGATTGTTGTCATTGTTCTGCCCTTTGTAGTCGATGAGACTCGATAACCCAGGAATTGCCGGAGTCGAGATTCAAGTGGTCCACAGAATGGCATATGCCATGCCACACGATACCACATTCCAAACCGTGGGCGGTGAGCGAGGGAAGCGTCGAACGATGGGGCCATTGGAATCGCATGCTGAAGTGAGCCGCTGCGTCACACATGATCCGATTCCCGCACACTCATGTGCCCATCGGTGAGCACAAATTGCCCAACGGTCGACCAGATCCCGGGCAGCTGTCGTTCGTTGAACGGGCATGACGATTGCAATGAGGATTCCGTACGTTGCACACCACAGCCGTCACCCGACTTGTTACCGTATGAAATGGAGATCCCATGTCGACTCGTCAAATACTCACTTCAACAGCCATTGCCGTTTGTCTCATCTGCGTGGCGTTTGCCGAGCAGCAGCAAACGTCTGCATCAAAGGCCATAGCCGATGAGCCCCAGGATGCCATCAAATCCAGTGACGGCGCAGATGAAACCGAAAAGTCAGCCTCAGGGAAAACAAAGCTTCAGGAATTTATGCGAAAGAAGCTGGATGCCTCATCTCTTATCCTTGAGGGGCTCTGCGAGCAAGATGCGGAGCTTGTCAAAAAGGGAGCCGTCGAACTGAAGGAGATGAGCAACGTTGAACGCTGGAACATCCTTCGAGATGCCGACTATCGCAAACATACACGTGAATTCCGCGAAAATGTCTCTCGAGTGGCTGAGGGAGCGGATCAAGGTGACTTCGACAAGGCCACTCTTGCGTGGTTCGACGCCACCAGATCATGTTTCAAGTGCCACAACCACGTGCGAGCCGAGCGCAAGGCAAAGAACTGAAGCGACGTTCTGAGGTGCGAAGAATCCCGTAAGCGGAGTGCCCAAAAGATCTTGGACTTAGGCTTAGGCGAGCGGGGGCTAACAACCGACGACTCGGCCGCGCTACAATCCGTCAGCCGGGCTTTTGACGGCAAGTCCGGGCTTGTTCATGACATGCAAATAAATCATCGTAGTCCGCACGTCTTCGTGGCCGAGCAGTTCCTGCACCGTGCGAATATCTGCTCCGCCTTCCAAAAGATGAGTCGCAAAACTGTGACGCAGCGAATGAGGCACGGCATTTTTTGCAAGCCCCGCTCGATCAACTGCCGTCTTGAAATAGTGCGCAAAGAAAT
>JANMEV010000339.1:0-46761 GCA_031377305.1 Planctomycetota bacterium
ATTCCAGCAACTCACAGCCGAAGAATTCACGTCACATTCGTTCGATACGCCGTTCTGCCCAGATGAAGTCGTCGTATTTCTGGAACCCGGTGTGACAGCACGAACAATGAGTGTCTTTGCGAAGCTCTCAAAGCTGGCAACGAGGACTCATGTCAGATGTCTTGTTGTTGTCCCGTCGTTGAAAAATCATTTGGCGGATTGCCGTTGCGATGACCTGCAACCACTGTTGGAACAATTGGGCGACGTATTTCGTCAGCGAAGTTCCAGAGCTTCTGAACCGTCCGAAAACAACGGGCCCGGTGTTGTAATAATACGAACCGGTCACGTTCTGAGCCCTTCCTCATCGTTGACTCGACGCTTGAGATCCATGAGCGGATTCAAACGCCTTCTTTCCGATCGCATGACGACAACATTTGTCGAAGGGCGCAAGCTGTTTTGTGCGATCAACGATGAGCTCAGGAATCACCCGGGCAGAAATGAAACTGGTCCGCAGCGATCGGGGGATGTCAATCTCCTGATCACAACAGGTGCAGCGAAGCCATCAGTGGACTCACGTCCCCCGCTTGTCCAGGAAGGCGATGCCTCCTCGAGCGTTCGGCAAATCACTCTGCTGGGCGATCGCCGACGCTGGAAGGGCGTGATGTCGGATTCCGAGTGCTCGGGAACTCTGAACCAAGTTGTCGACAAGATTTCCGTCGTGATGTCGCTTGTCGGTCTTCCGTGGTTGCTGCTCGTCGGGCTTCGCGTGTGGAGTCGCGTTGTGCCGTCGATGCGACAACTGCATTTCGAAACGTTGAAACCTCGTTCTGTTCGCGAACTTATCAGTCTCTACAATCGACACAATTGTGGTGACGTTCAGATCGCCGGTTACAACAACGGCGTCAATCACTTTGGTTGGAAGTTTCCGGGCAAGACCGTCGTGTTAACGACCGAGGTTCCAGGAAGAACTCAACTTTCAAACGCATCGATTCTTGATCTGGAATCGCGAATCCACGAGTCCGCTCGATCACCTGCTCTCAATAGCCGGAACACGCTAGCGTCCGGTTGCCAGAATGAACCGAACGCTAGCGCGTTCCGGCTGATTGACTCTGACGAATCGCATCAAGCGACTTCGTTTACCGTCGACGCGGGCTTGACGCTGAATCACTGCATTCGAGAACTCAATAAGGTCGATCGTGAGTTCTATGTTGTCCCGAACTACTCGTGGATCAGCATGGGTACGTTATTCTTTGTCCCGGTGCACGGATCGGGAAGTCGTGTCTCAACGCTGGGCGATACGATCGAAGACGTTTTGTTCTACGACGGCGATGAAGAACAATTCGTGCTGGCTCGGCGAGGCGACTCGATCTTTCGTCAAGCAATGTATAACACTCGCCGACATCTGCTGCTGTTGCGACTAACACTGCGAGTGAAACCGAAATCGAAGTACTTTGTTCGCCGCTCGACGTTGGAGAATCCGACCGCCGACGAAGTCCAGCAGTTGTTTGACGACAAAGAAGCCTCAAACGTAGAGATTCGCAAAAACCAGGCCGCCAGCTCCGCCATTGACGTGAGCCGCTACTATATCGACACGGTCGCGGATGGGCAGAACACGATGGAGATGCCGCGTGACAGCATCGGTCGAGTCTGGGATCGTCTGGAAGAAACGCCGATCGTGTCCACGCTGTTCCACTGGTTTGTGCGAACGTTTGCCTTCCATGTAGAACTCTTCCTGAAGCCCGATGAGTTCGCAATTTTCTGGGAACATCATCGTTCGCTGCCGGTTTCCAAAATCCAGCTACGCCGAGTCCTGAAAGACGGAATCACTCATTCAGCTTGCGAACATTATGATTGCATTTCTGCAGATCTGTTTATGACTCGGAGAAATCGAGATGCCTTCTGCCAGTTTGTTGCCACGCACCTCCCGCACGTCCGCTCAAATCCCGGCAAGCAGAGTCTCTGATGTGATGGCTTCGGAACATGAATCCATTCTGCAGACCTGCGACCGAATCATTCGGCTGAAGATTCCGAATCTGCTGCGTCTGTACATGAATCCCTTCGTGGCTCAAACGTGTGTCGCGTTGAATGAGATGACGCATGCACTTTGGCCGCAGACGAAATCACGCGGATCGTATCCGTCGTTCCTGGCCAACTCGGGAGAGGAAGCACTCAGCGGCGCGATAAAGCTGGCGCGTTACACGCAGCATCAGCGTGCTGAGAAATCACAATCGACTGGTGAGAAGACAAACCTGTCGACGCGAGTGTTTCTGGTAGATGATAGTAGTTCGTTCGATCACTTCGCTTCCGTGACGCTGGCTAAAAACTCCGCCGAAACATCAGCACCAAAGGAGTCATCCGACAACTTGCGCCGCGTTGAGTTTATTCCCGACACAGTGCAATTAACGACGTCCGAGTTTGTGACGCTTCGCCAAACACAGAAGCTTCAAGCGGGCATCGTCGTGCTGTCGCCGTTAGTGAATCGAGATGATTCCGGGCGCGGCATACAGCCGGACGTGCTGCAAGACTGCCTCAGAAATTTCCGGGCCAGCGGCGATGGATTGGTGATCGCCTTCACGAACACAGATCGATTTCTTGAAGGCTCACGCTCAGAAGAAGCCTCACTCAGCCCTGATATCTGCGTCTTTGACGAGACCTTTACGAGGCGGCAAGTTCCGTTTGGGGCGTTCTCCGCCAGTCCGGAGATCTACGGGCAGTGGATGGCGAAGGGAATGTCGACGTTTCATTCCACAACTTATCAGCCGAACACAATTTCCACGATGCACTTTCTGAAGTGTCTCGAGGAGCTTTCGCCAGTCTTCTGCCAGCAACTGCAGCCACTTCTCAAGCCGTTGCTCGTGGATCACGAACTGCTGCGAAAGACGTTTCGCGATCTCTTCAATCCGGCGTTGGCTCGCTTGATTTCCGGTGCGGGGTTTGAAGCCGAAGATGTCACGGCTTCTGGCCACTATGTGCGAGTCGGCGAGAAACGCTACTTCGACGGCATTGGCGGCGTCGCGTGTAGTCTTCGAGGCCACAATCCGGACACGTGGGTTTCCGAAATTGAAGCGAAGAGCTCCGCTCCCGATGTTCGTGACGAAGTTGCTCGAAGGCTTCATTCGTTGACTGGTCTTCGGCACCATGTTCCGGCCGTCAGTGGCGGTTCGGCCGTTGAGCACGCCTTGAAGCTGGGTTTGATTGCTCAGTCGCCCAGGTCGTACATCGTGGCACTCAAGGGCGGCTTCGGTGGCAAGACGCTGTTGGCTCTGTCGGGGACATCCAAGCCTTCGTACAAGAAAGGTCTCGATCCACTTTATCCCGATGTCCTGTACGTCGATCCGTTTGCTCCTGACGCAATCGAGCAGCTCAAGCAGATACTCAACACTGTCCACGTGGCATTGATCCAGCTCGAACTGATTCAAGGCGTCGGCGGCGTGCGGGAGATTCCTCGCAAACTGCTTGATTACCTTCAAGTCGCGAGACAGGAAACGGGCGTTCTGCTTTTCGTCGATGAGATCCAGACAGGCATGTTTCGCACAGGACCATTCGTACGATCGACGGAGCTGTCAATCGCTCCCGATCTGCTGACGATCGGAAAGGGAACGAGCGACATGATCTTCCCGTTCGCGATAACGTTGTACTCGGATCGGCAGAGCAATCTACTGGAGGCTCGCGAGGCGACGCTGCCTTCGCAGCTTCAGCAACGCTACGGTTATGAGATCGGCTATCGATCGCTTCTGAATACTCTGCAGAGGAACGACGCCGACGACATTCGTGCCAACGTGATCGCGACCGGTCAGATGTTTAGGGACTCATTGCAGAAAGCCCTTTCTGGAGTTCGAATCGTCAAAGAGGTCCGAACGTTCGGACTGCTGATCGGCATTGAGCTGGATCTCCGAAAGACGTTGATTCAACGACTCGGCCTGAACGCCGCGCAGTTGTATCTGCTGCGAATGATGACGCATCGAAGCTGCCCGTTGCTGATGGGCTTCTGCCAGTACGAATCCAACATTTTGAAGTTCACGCCGCCGCTGACAACCACAAAAGACGAGGTCGAAAGAATCACGCTGACGATTTCTGACGCTCTTCGTACTTCATCTCTGACACTGCTGGCAACCGGAATACGAGCCCTGTTGCGTGGACGCAAATGAACATCCTGCAAATCAATTTTCTCGAACTTTATCAGCGTCATCTTTGCCGACATGCGCAATTCGGCATCAATCTTTGGCACGCTCTGTCCGTGTATGGAGTTTACTTCTCCATTTATTCGCTGGTGGCTATCTTGATCCGAACGCTGCATCCGGATTCAACCCCGACCGAGCGTGGGCTTTTGTTGCTGTTGCTGTCACTTCCGTATCTGGCGATTCTGATTCGAAACATCCCCGTTTCAGTAATGCTGCTGACGTTGGCGTCAACCGCTCTGCTGATTGCGGGCGCAGTGTTGACTCCCGCAATTCCCTTTTGGCTGCATCTGATTTTGATTCCCGCCTGGCACCGAGTGCAGTTAATCAGTCACAAACGCTACACGCTGCACCGCGACATGTCTGCTTTCGAAGACAAGTACAAGAAGGGACGGACACTTTTTCTGTTGCTTGCCGTCTATGAACTCCCAATCCTTCTGCAATACCTCGCTTGCGGGCGCAAGGACTGGGTGCGGTGATCTTCTCATCGGCAGCAACCCGACTGACGCTGAGCAATTAAGAACATCACCAGAACGCCTGCGCATTGAATACCTAATGGTCGGGGAAGTCGACTGAAGTTCCCCAGAAATGTAGGCGCTTTGGTTTGGATGCTGGACTCTGCACGGCCCGCTCCATGGATGAATATTCGAGCTGTTGCAAACAGACCCACTCATCAGAATTGTCATCATCCTCGACATACAGGTTGGGATCGAACCCGGTAAGCGAGCCGAAATGATGACCGTGGCGGTTTCCATGACAGGAAACTCAAATGGATTACGTGAAACGGAAGTCAGAAATCTTCCGGCATTGGAGGCAGAGCAACGCCTGAAACGAATCGAAACATAGTTCGTCGCCGCCGGCGCCGATTACGTCCCTCAGTGGGTAACTGAGTTTCAGTCACTTGTAGGTCACATCAGTTACTCTTTGCCCACCTCAAGTTGAGAGCCTGGCACTGTGGAGACTTCGGACGACTCTCTTTCGAAACCTTGCGGGTCGACGCACTACGCTGGCCGAACAAATCGTAGCCGATCGCCGTCTTTGGTTTCCACGACATCGAGTGTCCGATGAGCGATCCGTTTGGCCGTTTCAGAAGTGACAAGTAGTAATGACCGACCGTGATCTGCAAAAATCACGTCGCCCTTTTGTTCGGTATCTGGCCGGAACTGGACGTATCCGTCTTCAATGGTGATCCGAACGGCCGTTCCTTTCGGCTGGCTCTTGAGCTTGCGCTTCAATCGAGAAAAAGCCGTCGCAGTAATTTTTACCATTGAGTTTCTCCGGTTCGCGTTGAGCGCAGCAGAAAGTTTCACTCGACAAGTCGTGGCATGACACCATATCCATCTCGCGTCTAAAGCGCATCCAGAAGTGCAGAACGGCGACCAGGCAATGCTGGACCACTCGGCGCACCGGACTTTCCTTCGTCTCTCGCTCGAGCTTCGTTCACGGTGATGGATCGACCGCCAATGGATCGGCCGTTGAGGCGAGCAATCGCTTCTTCGGCATCGTCCATACCTGGCATATTGACGAAAGCAAAGCCACGAGCAGTTCCCGTTCCGCGATCTGTCGCCAGCCGTACCGAGCTGACACGTCCATGGCGTTCGAACTCGCGGCGAATCTCACCTTCCGTCGTCTGGAAAGAAAGATTGCCAACAAAAATAGTAGTCATTCACATACTCTCGCCCGTTAGCGGGCAGAAAAATTCCGAACCAAAGTTGTCGGAACACACGGTCCTCAGTGGATTGCTCACCAATGAGCCAACCGTCACGATCGACAGCGTTGTTTGGAACACGCAGCGATCAGGTTCCTGAGACTGTTTCAATAAGCAACGGCGTTCTGTACGCCCAGACACTGAGAAAATCAGGCCGACAACGAAGATCTCTGCAACAGGCAGGATCGTTTGCGAGGCACTGATGGTCGATCAACTGACGGATAAAACATCCCTCTTCCAAAGCGGGCCATTTCAGGCAGGAAGAGCATCAGGATTCAGCAATGAGCACTCGGGCTCTAAGGTTCAACTCATGTAGTATACCTCGTATCGACCGTTCAGGAGAGCTTAATCTGCAAATTCTTTCGTCATAGTTAGCTCTTTGTTCACGAATTCGCAGCCGGACGGCATTCCGTGCTTCCAGCCACACGGCGATTCTGCACGGCTGCACTGACAGGCTTCGCAGGAACGAACGCAACGAAACAAGTGTCGATGCCGTCAGGTATGTTCACGCTTTCACAAGATATCGTGAAAGGGCCAACCGCGTTTCAGGATGGACGAGCAACGGGCGATCAGATCTTTTTGAGCAGGCTGATCATCTCAATCGCGGCCAGCGTGGCTTCGTGGCCCTTATTGCCGACTTTCCCGCCCGCTCGGTCAAGAGCCTGTTCCATGGATTCGCAAGTGATCACACCAAACGTCACAGGAATTCCAGACTCGCGAGTTATGTTCATGATACCAGATGCGACCTGACTGTTGATGTACTCGTGGTGAGTCGTGGAGCCCTGAATAACCGCTCCAAGGCAAATGACCGCGTGATACTTGCCAGACTTGGCCAGGCGGGAAGCCGCAAGGGGAATCTCAAACGAACCGGGTACCCAGGCGATCGTAATCTTGTCCGCATTTCCACCGTGCCGAACGATTGTGTCGATCGCGCCTTCCAGTAAACGCTTTGTGATCAGTTCGTTGAATCGCGAAACTACGATTGCAAAGGAGGAGTCAGCCGCCGTCAATTGTCCGTGCAGTTCTGTTGGCATGTTTTTTAAGGGAAAGGTGGTTGAAGGATGAGGTTGTACAGTGTGAATTAAGACATCCCGGCGCAAGCCGAGTTATCAACTAGCCAAGATTAAGAGACAGTAAAAACTCTTCATTCGATTTTGTTCTCTTCATGCGGTTCGTAAGCAACTCCATCGCCTCAACAGGACTCATATCGTTGAGCACTCGTCGAAGGACCCAGACCAGCTTCAGTTCTTCCTCGTTCATCAGAAGCTCTTCTCGGCGAGTCCCCGAACGATTAACGTCGATCGCAGGCCAGATCCGCTTTTCAACAAGCCGCCGATCGAGGTGAAGCTCGGTATTCCCGGTACCCTTGAACTCTTCGAAGATCACTTCATCCATTCGACTCCCGGTATCGACCAGCGCGGTCGCAATGATCGTAAGGCTGCCGCCTTCTTCCACGCATCGAGCCGCACCAAAAAATCGCTTGGGATGTTGCAGTGCATTGGCATCGACGCCGCCCGACAGAGTCTTGCCGGAGTTGGGGACTTCCGTATTCCACGCACGGGCAAGGCGCGTAATGCTGTCAAGGAAGATGATTACGTCGTGACCGTATTCAACCATCCGTTTCGCTTTCTCGATGACCATTTCAGCCACCTGAATGTGGCGTGAGGTGGCTTCGTCAAATGTGCTGCTGACTACCTCGCAATTAGGAGCTTTCAGCTTGCGTTCCATATCAGTGACCTCTTCAGGTCGCTCATCAATCAGCAACACGATCACATAAGCGTCCGGATGGTTTTGCAGCGTCGCCTTCGCCATCTGCTGCAAAAGAATCGTCTTCCCTGCACGCGGCGGCGAAACAATTAAACCTCGCTGCCCTAACCCAATCGGAGCGATCAAGTCGACAACTCGAGTACTGATGAATTCGGCATTGTCCGCGAGCCGCAAACGCTTCTCGGGATGCAGAGGGGTCAGATCGTCGAAGAAGACTTTGTTGGTCAACAGGTTTGGATCTTCGCCGTTGACCGCTTCAACTCGCAGGAGAGCAAAGTAGCGCTCATTTTCTTTGGGTGGGCGGATCTGACCGGCAACAGTGGCACCAGTTCGAAGACCGAAGCGACGAATCTGGCTGGGGCTGACGTAAATGTCGTCCGGACATGGAAGATAGTGATAGTCCGGACTTCGCAAAAACCCGAACCCGTCTGGCAAAATCTCCAGCGTTCCTTCGCCGAACATCAGGCCGTTCATGCGAGTACGTTCTTTGAGGATCTTGAAGATCAAATCCTGCTTCTTCAGCCCATGGTACTCCGTGAGCTGTTCCTGCTCGGCAATGGCCAGCAGATCCTTCATCGACATTCGCTGAAGTTCAGCAATGTTGATTTCACTGGCTTCTGGAGGCGCGAATGTTTCGGAAACGGGTTTTTCGGTTTCGTCGGTCGCAGGACGTTCTTCGGAGCGTCGAACCAAACGAGAATTCCCGGGGCGTGGATCGTCAGAACGAGGGCTTTTGGTAGACATGGCCGCGTCGGGCCTCCAGACAGGACAATGAGGAAGGTACACCGGCAAAGAAAAGAAGGGAGTTGGTCATCTGAACTTGCCAAACGCCGGTTCGGTTTAAGCAAGTATCCAATTTTGTTGAGCACAATCGAATGCTGCCTCAACGTCCTAAAACACAATCATTCGTCGTTTCGCATTGTCTCCTCTGGAGTTGCCAGAAACAACTGCAGGCAGGTCACTTTGGTCCCGAGTTCGCAACAAACCTAGACGCATGATGACTATTGTTTTTTGGCTTCAATGACCTCTCTAAAAATCTCAGACATCTCTTTTGCAGCGTCTTCAACGGTCCCTGAATTGTTGACCGTGTACTGGGCGAATTCTCTCTTTTTCTCGATAGTCCATTGAGATTCTTCACGACGGCGAAGTTCTTCCGGACTCCAGTTTCGATTTTCCAGGACTCGCTGTTGACGATGTTCAATGGGCGTATCCATGAAAACGATCGCGTCACATTCGGTCGCCAGGCCTGATTCCAGAAGCAATGCGGCGTCAAGAACAATGGCATCCACATCCTGCGGGATCGCTTCAATCTGCCGTCGAATTTCGGCTCTGATTCGGGGGTGGACAATCGAATTCAGTTGATCGCGTTTTTTCAGCGGCGTCGGATCCTTTCCGAAGACAAACGCGGCCAACGCCGCTCTATTAATTTGTCCTTCCTGGTTCAGGATAGAATTGCCAAACGAACCAACGAGAGCGTTCCGAACGGACTCCACAGCCAACTGCTGATGGCCAATTTGATCAGCGTCGATAATTAAAAGTCGAAAATTCCTGACGCGTTTTACGACCGAACTCTTCCCCGCACCAACGCCACCTACGATGCCGATGACTGGCGTACTCACGCGTCGGGAGTGAATTGTGCTATTCGAGGCCACAGGGAAAATTCGATCAGGAAATGGACCCGCAGACAAAACGATGAACTGAACAGAGATCCCACATCACAACGGCTTGGTTCGAAGCTAAGTCCAGAAGATTTTTAAGCCAATGTGGAGACAACGCCATCAGACACGCGAGAGAGAACTTGAACGCGCCCGCAGGCCGCTGATCTTTCGTGATTAACTCGACCGAATGTCATGTTGCGTCATCCAATTGGCATTGTCAAATGCGGGACCAACAGCAAACCTGACTTCTCGATCCTTTCAGGGTCTCCTGAATGGTCGAGATTCTTGATTCGCCAGCGGCCCAGATCTGACCGTCGACGCTCAACGATGGGACCTCAAGCAATCGCCGGTTTTCTTCCAGGGTCCTGTTGATTCTTAGGCCAACAAATGGCAAACAATTTCGTCCGTAACACAAGGAAAAAACGGCTTCTCATCAATCAACAGGATGCGTTCTCCGGCTGCCCCATCCGTCGCAGCCATCGGTAGTGCGACGCGATCCCCGACATGAAGGTGCCGTTCACAGAGTATCTGATTCCGAAGTCTTTGCAGGTCGCCTGCACTACTGGCGCGAGCGATCGGTAGTGGATGTGGCAAATTCGTGGAAAAAGATGGTGTTCTATCTGAAAGTTAAGACCACCGACAAACCACGACAAAAGGCGATTATCAGGTGCAAAATTGACCGTCGTTTGAATCTGATGCACAGCGAACGAACAGTTCATTCGACCGGTATCCTTTTCCGGCATTGGAAACTCAGCTTCCTCAACGCAGTGCGCCAACTGGAAGATGACGCTTAGAGTCACTCCCTGAAAAAATGACACACAGAAGTAGCAAAGCAACACGCTTGTCCAGGGATGCAGCATCATTGGAACAGCGAGAGCCATCGTCACAAAGAACGCCTTACCCAGAAAAAAAATTGCCGCATCCTTTCCGGTTGGTCGCAACACGGCATGACCGCCAATTCGACGAGTCACATAGTCTCGGTAGTCGTCAAAGAACTGCCATTTGGTAGTAATGAAGCCGTATAGAAACCAGAGATACAGGTGTTGCAATCGATGGACGCCGTATCGTTTCTGGTGTGGCGAAAGGCGACCAAGAACACCCAGTTCAATGTCATCATCGTGACCAGTGATGTTGGCATAGGTATGATGAATCGAATTGTGCTTTCGAGCCCAGTAGTACGAGCTTCCGCCCAACATATCCAGCGTCAAAGAAGCAAGGCGGTTAACGAATGGAAATCGCGAATAAGCATGGTGTCCTCCGTCATGCTGAATGCTAAACCCAATAGCTGCCATCGACAGGCCGAGTGACATTGCCGCGGGAACCGTAATCCACCACGAGGTTCCAACAAACACCAAAACAACGTACGACGTTACAAACCAGGTCAGGATCACGGCCGTCTTGACATACATCTGCCAGCAGTCTCGTGGACTTTTCCCGATCGACTTAAAGTGTTCGTCCACGCGCCGTTTAAGCACTGCCTGAAACTCGTCGTGGCGTTCAAATTTGACATCACAGCAAATTGCTGGTGTTGCTGAAGTTGCCTCGGCGTCAGTAATCCGAGCCTCTGTGGTTACGAGCATGTCTGCCTGCCATCCGCTGTAAATTCCAACTGGTCTGGCTCTGCCAATCACAACCTTGCCTGAGTGTACCGAAGCGTCGGCATCAACCTCATGAAACAGCGAGCGGCCGCTGTCCTTCTGGAATTGTGTGGAAATATACCGATATTGCCGCGAAAAGACCAGCCGGAACTCCTGCTCCGAATCGAATCCCCCAAACGGGGGACGTGATTTCTCACGACTTTTTTGACACTGTTAACAAAACGGCGCCGAGGTCGAAGGACATATCTCAGGTCGCTTCAGAAACTCGCAATCCCACGGTCGTCGAGCGTGCTTTGGCAGAAACAGGAAACGACCAACAAATCGTTCGAAACGCCTTTGGAACCGACTTCCTCTATCCGTGTTCCTCCGGTGCTGCACGTGAACGATTGCCTCTCTGCGATTCGCCACGGCTTAAGGCAAAGTTAGCATATTTCACACTATTCGCAGAACTGCCGCTCTTGATTCGCAGGGTTTTCATCTTCGTCGCCGTCACAGGTAGACAAAACAGCGCAGCCGCTACTCTTCCACTATTCGATGCAGCCTGGTGACCGGTTTCGGCAAAAGATGCCGATTGAAGTCAAACAGGCAAATTGCACCGGACTTTGACGGCGATACAAGATTAGGCAAAGCATTCGAGCCGGACGCAGGAGTCGTCCTTGTGGCCGTTGAAGGATCGAAGCATTTTCGAACACACCCAGATTTCAAAATAGCCTAACTGTCGCAAAACAAAATTTGCTGCACACTTCGCGGAGGTCGTCCTTTGAACGGTTCAACAACAACAACGGTCCGAACAAACTCAAGTCCGAATTCAGAGCTGAGGGGATTTCGAAGCTTCATGTGGATGTCAATGTTGATGTCCCTTGGAGTTGTCTTCTTCGGCATGCAGCTCATGATGGTTGGCCCGCTGAAAGGCCGACTTGACAGCATTCAGACTCGGCTGGATCTGTCAGAAAACAGCATGAACAAGCTGGTGGCTGCACGCGACTCTGTCTTCAAAACCAACGACATGCTAACAGTCCTGGAAGATCAGTCGGGCAAACTGGAAATGCTGCAAAAGAGTATCAGCGATATTCAGGCGCTTCGCCAAACGATTCAGCAGGAAGCCGACGCCGCGATTGTGGCTCTGGCTGCACTCGACCGGATCTCCAATGTTCAGACTCGATTGATAGCGACACATCAGCAGACTCTGCAAGCCGCGACTCAAGTAACAGCAATCGAAGACCTGCAGAAGTCCATCGTTCAGGGCTCAGAGTCGACCGAGATCGCGGCCAATTCACTAGACGGTCTGGTTTCACTTCAGAGCCGGATGATTGCCGCTTCAAACAGCTACGACAAAGCAAGCGAAGGAATTTCGAACCTGACCGACCTGGCTCAGAAGGTGGTCTCTCAGTCTGCTGGAGTTGAAGAAGCGACAGCCAAAGTTGACGAACTCATCGAACTCAAGAATTCTGTGCAAACGGCTGCAATCAACATCGAATCAGCTCAGGCTCAAGTGGTCGCATTGGGAGCGTTGAAGAACGACGTTCTCGCCTCAACAACTGATCTGCCAGCAGCACAGGAAAATGTGCGAACGCTGGTTGCACTCAACGAAAACCTCAGCGGTCAGTCTCTGCAGTTGACAACGGCACAACAGAATCTTGATTCATTGCTTGCTCTGCAGAACACTCTTGGCAACCAGTCCAGCCAGGTTGCCGATGCAATTCAGAACCTTGAGATCATGGACGACTTCCGCGTAGAAGTGGCTACACACGTGAAGTCTCTGGACTCACTGCGGCGCACTCTGACTGAAATTGCCATGATGGAGTCCACACTGGGGCGAGTTGCACAAGTAGTCGAGCCTCTCACACAGATCAGCAACCTGCGACGTCTTGGCGACGAAGAGGTTCGCGAAGCCGCTCGAGTGATCCTTGATCGTCGAGTGACCCGGTTCTCTCAGTCAACAAGTGCAAACGGAACTACAGTCTTAGATCAGCAGGCTCCGTTAGCCACCACTGATTCAACAGGACTGTCTGAGGAAACTCCCGTGCCACTGCCACGAGACGCTCAGAAGTAGACCGATGTTGCTGAACGTGCTAACTCATGAAAAGACCAGGCCATTCTCACAGGATGGCCTGGCTTTTTTGGTTTAAGGATCGGCCAGACACCTCGCTTTCGCCATTCAACGAACTTCGTTCAGTTCCAGATTGATTCGCAATGCAAGTTGTCCCGGACTTCGGTCAAGATTGAGTCCAGCTCCCTTGAAACAGCCAAGGATCTCCAAAAGAAGGCCGATCGCAGCTTCAGCCTCCTCACGAGAGTTGCCCTCCGACAGCATGTTTTGAGAAATCAACTGTTCGCGATTGTCGTCCAGAGCACTCACTGCGACCCCGGCATCAAATGCAACGCATGTGTTTGCGGTGGGATGCAAGCCAAAATGAGGAGCGACTGACAACTGCTGAGCAAGGTCGGCGGTGCTGGCCAGGACAAACTGATCTCCATTGAATCCGGCGGATGGTGAAAAGTTAAACAGGATCGGAGCCGAAGTCGAATCTTTGTCCTTCTTTGTCGCAAGGTAGCGTGAAGTGATCAGGTCGACGTCTCCGACCTTCTGCATGTCCATTTCAAGCTGAGGCTGTCCGTTCTGCGCCCCGACAATGTTGAAGAAGCCGATCGCGCTTTGAAAAGTGCGACGCAATTCTGAACGCATGGTTTCCGGGTCGCGCAACTTCAGCACCATCGCAAACGCAGGCAGTTTGATGGCGGGAATCGTTGTCGCCCCGGCAAAGCTCTGACGCGTTACGATGATCCCGATCTGTGATTCGAACGAGCCCAGAATTTCTTCGCCAAAATCGCGACCTGCGAAGATCGTGGATAGACCGCTATCTGCTTCCGCGAGTTTGTCGTTGGTTTGTTCGTTAAAAAGATCGCCCGCACGCATCCACATTTCGGAGACATTTCGATAGGTCCCCAGGGTCAACAGGGTTTCCGGAACACCCGGCAAAACTGGTGCGGTACCAGAATTCTCAGGTCCGAAATAGTAAGCCCGTTCTTCAGGTATCCAATCCGCCTGATATGGTGTTGCAAACTCAAGCTTCAAGCCTGTCGATGCAACAACCAGGTTCGCCGCGACGTATGGTGAATGCTGCAAAGTGCTTTGAATGCCGCCGATGAGCAACTCGGCCAGAGGATTCTCAGCCTTTCCTTCAAAGAGTTTTTTCGCAGCCCCCGCGTCGCGGATAGCCTGCAAATCAACAAACGCCCAGTTGTGCGACTCCTTTTTTCGCGCTGCTTCGGCCGACTTAAACCTCGCGTTGGATGACAGTGTCCCGGCCACATCGGCAATAGGCTCGTTCGTTGATTGATCCAGCAGTCGGTCGATAACGCCTTTGCCGAGTTCAGCATTGTTTGTCAGAATCAGCCACTCCCGCACAACGACAGCGCCGCCTTTGTCCAGCTTATAAATCGGCAGGTCGCGATAGTCGTCGGGTTTGGCCGCAGCCCCTCCGCTCAGGCGAGTCAATTCGAGAATCTTCACACGGAAGTTCTCCATCGTCGTTTCATCTTTGGCTCGTACGAGCAGCACGCCGCCCTCTGTCGCTCGATCGAATCCGCCGTAGATTCCTTGCGAGGTCAGATCTTCGATCGCTGGTCGCCAGTCTTTGCCGATCTGAAGTTCGAAGAACTTTCGCCCCGTAAGAAAACTTCGATAGCCTTCCGACATCGTCGCCTTCTTGAAAACATCCAGCCCCTGAATCCTGGCGTTCAACGGATGATCAAGGACGGTACCCAGTAATGACTTCGGCGAATCGATCGCAACAAATCCAACAATGGACTCGGGAAGCAGATGCGATGCCTGTATCTCAGCCGCATTAAGTTCTGTTTCAGGAAACCAGGTGATTAGACAAAGCAGGCAGGTGACAATTCTCTTGGGCATCTTTGACATGTTCATCTTTCACAAGAATCTCACAATAACTGGGCAGTGAGGTCGAAGCTGGATTACGCAGGACTTGATCTGTGATTCTGCCAGCCAGGCAGCAAGATAGCAAAGCCACCGTCGAAAATTCATTCCCCGTGTCTTTTGGGACACTGGAGTCTGCGGCGAAGTGAGATCCCGAGGCCGTGGAGGGCGGCACCCTATTCATCCCTGCACGTGGTCAGTAAGTTGCAATTGAGTGCTGTCGCGCAGTCAAATACGGGTTTGACTCCTGACATCAAATCTGAAAGCACATACTATGACTTTGACTCGTCGCCAGATGTTTTCACTTGCTGCGGCAGCGGCCGGTTCGGTGGCTTTCTCCAATGGCGATGTAATCGCCGCAGACCCACCGCAGCGAATCAGTGGATCCAGGCTGAAATTGAGTCTCGCGGCTTACTCGTTTAACAAGTTGTTTGCCAAACGGGGAACGTCCGAAGAGATTGCCAAAGCCGAAATGACGCTCGAAAAGTTCATTGACTTCTGTGCCGCTCAGGGATTGGGGGCTGTTGAACTCACGGGGTACTACTTTCCAAAACAGATTACGACTGAGTACCTGCTGGCCATTCGAGCGCAGACGCATCGCCTGGGACTGACGATTTCCGGCACAGCCATCGGTAACGACTTTTGCCTTCCGGAGGGCGACACTCGTCAAAAACAGCTCTCGGAATGTCGCGAGTGGATCGACTATGCCGCGATTATGGGCGCTCCGGTGATTCGAATCTTTGCAGGCAAGGTTCCCAAAGACGACGCGGAGGATGCGGCCATCGAACGGTGCGCCGCTGGCATCAACGAATGTCTCAAGTATGCCGCGACCAAAGGTGTCGTTCTCGCCCTGGAAAACCACGGAGGCATCACCTCAACTCCGGAACAGATGTTGAAAATCATCTCACGCGTCGATTCGTCGCCCTGGTTCGGAGTCAACTTTGACAGCGGCAATTTTCAAACTGCCGAACCGTACGCCGACTTGGCGAAGATCGCTCCGTATGCCGTCAACGCGCAAATCAAAGTTGCGATCTCGCCCAGTGGAAAAAAGGAGCACGCAGATTTCGTTCGAATCATCGATATCCTCAAGAACGCCAACTACCGAGGGTTCGTGGCTCTGGAATTCGAAGAAGATTCGCCGTTCGAGGCAGTTCCCAAATTCCTGAAGGAGCTGCAACCGCTGGTTGATGGCTGAGGCCCAATGGCGATCACTTTGAAGGTTGCGTTGCCGCAGTGTCGCCTTTTGCTCCGCAAAAGCCGCGTTTCTTTCGCGGAGCGAAAGACGACAATGAGCAAAGTGACTGCCATTTGGCTAACGCCGGAGTGAAGGAACGTCACTGACGTTTTCTATTCTGCGAGCGGTTGAAATTGACGTCTGTCATTGACGAGCGGCGCGACGTGAGCTTTCCGGCACTCGGGTTTTTTGTACTGGCAAGCTATCGCATGCAGCTTGCTAATCCCCTCACTCAGCACCTCACAGAATATCGTCAAAAAGACAAGAAGCCCGGCTTTTCGACAAAGCCGGGCTGCTGGAGCAATTTGTTGATACGGATGCGGCGTTTGGTGTTTACTCGGAGACCGATCCGTAGCCGATCCGTTCATGAGATCGGACTCCAAACCGTACTGATTTGATGTGATCTTCGATGTCGTCCTCGTCTATTTCCTCGACATCGTTTGTGAACTCGCGGCGATGGAATTCAACCTGCTGGTTTGGCGTGTTGTTTCGCATCCGTTCGTCGGTGAGCAGATACGTCTCGTTCCCCTGAGCCACAAAGAACATTCGGAACCACAGCATTTGAAGAACGTTCTGCTGCGGTGAGTCCAGGCGAATCTGAAGACCCTGCTCATACCATTCGAAGAGCATCCCGAAAAAACCGCTGGGAATGTACTTGACCGCGGAAAGGTCGACGCCTACCGCTCGGTATCCGTCACGTTCAATTAGCGATGACAGGGCTTCGCGAAGAAGTGCAAGGTCGGCTCCATCCCAGATTTCCATGTCTTCCAGCGACACAATTGCGAAGTCGTTGTCAACGCAAATGCTCAGACGCTGCTTCTTTCTTGAACTCATCGTTGCGATCTTCCCAGCTCGGTTTGTTCACTAAACCACCATGTTTGAGGGCATCGGATCTGTGATGCAAAGTGTGAACCGAACTCAGACGATTTTCACCGCCCGAAGCTAACGCCGTCGCAAGTGGAATTCCTGCAGATGCTTACGTCGAAAACGAACTGAAAAAGCGGCATTGTGGCAGTACTTGAACATGTTGCAGAACGGCACCGAATGATGGCGCAAATGTTGCAGAGACACCACGCATGTGGTTCGAAACAGAAACACGGTCCTGCAAGGCCTGTCAGGGAAATTGACAAGCGGCACCGACGGAGCGATCGCTTTGCGCCGGGGTTCAATCATGAGACTGTGATCTGTGCTTGCGGGGCTGGCCGAATTGACGGCCTGCGGCAAAGGGTCCTACTTTGAAAGCGGCTCAAGCGAAATGCGGTGAAAGCGGTAGCGGCAGTCGTAGGCTCCAATGAATAGCCTTGTGTCATCGGGTGTCTTCCAGTAGTCGGACAGCGAAAGCTGATCGGGGGTACCGCTCCAGTCGACAATCGTCCGACCATCGACAGACATCGTCACCCGCTTCGATCGGACGGTCACAATGACCTGAGACAGTTGATTCTTTCTGAAGACAGTCCGCTGCAAAGTCGTGTCGTTGCCAACATTGTCCCCGTCGACGTTTTCGATGGCGCTCTGATGGCTCTCTCCCTGAGCGTACGAAAACAGCGTAACAAAGCGGTGTTCATTACCGGACCTGTTTCCAATAAGCAGGCCATTGGGTTCGTCCAGGGGCTCGACAATGAGAGTCATGCGATACTCCCTCGGCGGTGAATACGGCAACTCGAGTCGCGCGCCGAACTCCTTCGGGCTGAGGAGCTTTCCATCCGACGTTGACCACCTTCCCTGTGTCCAGCATTTGGCGGGATCGGCTAACTTCAGAAGATCGACCTGCAAACTGGCTTCCGATTCGGTTTTCAGTATTGCGTTGCTATCCATAACAACAGCAGCCTGTGGGACAATCAAGTCCGGAGAAAGCGACAGCGGCTCGGGCGGAGAATCGGATTCTCGACGCACTTGCAGATAGCCCCACAGTTCCGCGGTTGCCCCGCTCTTCAGAGTCGCATCGATCCGATAGCTAACGGGAGTTTCTCGTTCAAACGTTCCCAGGGTCGCCGACTTGGGAGCATCGTCTATTGTAAATGACTGAACCACGTCGATCCATGGTCCATCGATCGATGTCTGAAATCGGACTCGAAGTGACTGCACCTGCGATTGTTCCGGCCAGTCGAGCTTCAAAGTAACCGCATCGCCTGGCTTTGGGGCCACTGGTTCCGGGATAGCTCGAAACGTCGTGAAGAGTTTCATCTGAGCCGTCTCATTCGTCACCTTCGGTTCCCAACCGAGCCGAATCTTTTGCTCCTTGTTCAGAAACGATTCGCTGATCCAGCCTTCATACTGAGCGACACCCATCACGGACGAATCAATAGGTTCCGGATGCGGCAGACCGACCGTATGGCCACAGCCTTCGTGGTACACAACGCAGTCGGAACCGCGATAGGGAACTCGCCATCCGTCTCCGCTCACAAGCCCCCAGCCAACTCCTCGGTCGTCAAGATACGTCGCTCGCGCGCCGCCACCGGTCGCGCCGGGGAAATGTTGTCCGCCAATATTCTGGCCTTCAAAAACGAAGGAACCATCCACCGGTTTTAGACGGTAGAAATCATCCAGCGGCTGCCAATTGATGTCGCTCAGCACCAGTAGAATCGGGTAGACCTTTCGGCCGTCGGTCGCAAATTTCAGTTTCTCGTCGACTTCCTTCAGGGTTCGAAAGAAAATGGCATCCGCGTCGCCCTTGCGAAGCTTCGTGGTCATCGATTCAGAAACCAGCGGCGCTGGATGCACGACAGTCTTCATCTCCGACTGCCCCTGGAACTCGCGCGAGTGAAATTGCTCGATACGTTTACAGAAGTAGTCGACTCGTTCTTTCCAGTCGCTCAGCGGACGCCGATCCGACGGCACATAGTAAACGACGGTGACTTCGATGTTTGATATGTCATGCTTGCCGTCCCAGGTGCGCGTTTCGGCCGAACAATTGTCGCCCGATCCACTTGCCGCCAAGAGTCCAGACAGTAACAGCACACAGAATAAAGTCCTGGGGTTCATAGAGGGCCTTTAATTTCGCGCTGCGACCTTTGGTTGAGATTTCCGACGCGACGAAGCAGATGACCATGGTGGAGAATGGCACTCAGTGGGCTGAGGTTGGCTGTTAAACCACTCAGGTCTGGCCGTGCAAGATCCGGGTGCCGAATTTTCGATCGACCTCATTCTCGATCACTCGTTTGACGCTGCCTCAGAAGCTGACCTGCTTCCGAGCTCGCTCGATGGAATCCACGACAGCCTGCACGTACTGCTGATCCGAAAACGGGCTCATGATATACGACTTTAAAGCGACGACCGGCTGTCCGTAGTCCGTTTCGCGGAATCGGTCCGTCATGGAAATCACCACGCCGTCGCCTTGCAGCGCTTCGTTATTCATCACCTGAAACACTCGACGGTTGTAGTCGTTGAACTTGTGAAGCTGTTCCGCATAGGCCTCGTTTGTTTGTTCCAGTTTTGGCATTTCGAACGTGTCAACACCGTCGGGGTAGACTCGAAACAGCGTTACCGGGCCGAAGTTTTCGGCATTCATCACACTGATTGAAGGCTGAGCCGACAATCGATTGCGGAGTGTTTCCGCCATCGTCACCAGATGCCCCAGCAACGTTCGCAGGCCGGTTTTGCCAAGTAGTTGCAGAGCCCCCATCGCCGACATGGGACCGCATCCCGAGCGACTTGTTTCCAAAGTGAATCGACCCGGGTTGTAGTCGCCCGACTGAAACAGGTACGGCGTGGACGCCTTGTCTCGAGCCAGCAATCCCAGATCGCTCGCCGCCTTTACAAAAAAAGCGCTGGAGACATATGGAGCGAATCCGGTTTTGTGGTAATCGACTCCAATGGAATCCGCAAGATTCAAGTTTCGAATGTTCCGATTGGCACCAGCAAGGGCTCGCAAAGTTCGATCCGGAAACTCCAGCAGATTCTTCGAGAAGTCGTAGTCTCGATAGACGCTCCACGCCCAACCGATCACGGCATCAGCATGCAGATGAGGAACATAGTCGAGCGAAAACTCGCGAACCAGATCGTCTCGGAGTTCGCGAATCTTGTCGATGGCGTCGATTCCAAACGCGTCGGTCGTGCCCATCGTCGCAACGATGCACGCGATTCGTCGACCTTCTTTCAACAACCGTCGCAGCTCGCTCTCCAGCAGACATGTTCGAATTTCGTTATTGGGAGCACTCGGAATCTTGACGACGTTGTTATGACCAAGCCCAAGCCACGACGCCGCTGTCTTGTTGGCGTAATGAGCCTGATCGGAACAGACAACGACCGGCAGAGTCCCCGTCATGCCATTCTGCATTGTTCCCGGACAGGCCTTTTCGATGCCAATCCGAATCGCGTAAAGCAGCGTTCCCGTTCCGCCGAAGGTGAAGATTCCTCCTGATTGTGACGGATCGTATCCCATGAGCTCGGCCGTCATGCTGACGACTTCTGCTTCGGCCAGCGCAACGCCGCGACTGGCTTCTTCGCTGCAAAGGTTGGGGTTGTAAATGGCCGGCAGCAAAGTCCCCAGGATCCCCGGAATGCAAGGCGGATTGATGACATTCACCTGAGCCCGCGGGTGCCCCCAAATGAACATACCAGCCAGATGATCGACAAGATCGCGAGTGACCAGTTCGACAGTGCTCATCGATTCAGGAACGCGCGAATCCACGGCTTTGGAAAAATCAATCTCCTGCGGTTCTCCGAGCATCGGCCGCTGAGATTTCATCGCATCCACTCGATCCAGCGCTCGCAGCACCGAAAACACGAACCAGGCATCATGCTCCTGATCGGAAACGGGCTGCGGGAACGCTCGACGAAGAATGCTTAAGTTGTCTCGATAAACGGTCATCAGAATTTCCAAAGCGACCCAAAATCGCTCGTGGGGTGAACAAATTGAGGATGATGGCTCTACGGCATCGTCAGTCCACTTCCTTTAACCTCGGATGATGCGTACGATCAAGCGGTTGTCGTTTGGTTCAATGAATTTTTCGCAGATTGTCCTATGAGTGCTGTTTCTGAAGTCCTGACGCTGGGACGAAACATTACGCTGTTCCCTGTCATTCACGGCAGTGGCGATTTTGCCGTCGAAGTCCGTCGATTGATGCTGACGCAGCGGTTTGAATGCCTCGCCGTGCCTCTGCCACCGTCGTTTCAGCACGATGTGGAAGCGGCTGTCGAACGCCTGCCGTGCGTTTCCGTTGTATTGCAGCGTGAGCCCCGCACAAGCTTTTCAGGCACAAAGACCGACTTCGTCACAGGCGTTGAGGAAGACAATGACGACGTCAATCTTCCCACCGCCAGCTATGTGCCGATTGATCCGTGTCAGCCTGTCATCGCCGCCCTGCGAATTGCTCGGCAGGAACGAATCGTTCGAGCGTTCATCGATATCGAAACCGATCGTTATGTTCCTCGTGAGGCCATGCTGCCGGATCCATACGCGTTGAAACGAGTTCGGCCGGAACAGTTTGCTGCTGCCGTTCTGCCAGCGTTGCCGGCTCCTGAAGACGAAGATCAGCTCCGCCGAATTCAGTGGATGGCCAGCGAATTGCATCGACTGTCAGCGAAGCATCAATCGGTTCTATGCATCTGCAACATCATGGACTGGCCTTGGATTCGCGACGCATTCAACAGTGCGGTTGAACGTCCGCCCGAACCGTCCTGGTCCGAAACTCCCACGGAGACTTACGGAGTTTCGCCGCGGACGCTGACCTTTGTTTTGGGCGAGTTGCCGTTCATCACCGGCCAGTACGAAAAGGCTCGATTCGAACTGGATGACGACGAAAACCTCTCCATTGATGGGATCAAGTCACTGCTGGTGCACGCTCGCGATCGCTACAAGGAAGAGTTTAAATCGCGGGCTCGTCGGATTACCCCGCAACTGCTGCTGAATTGCCTGAAGTACCTTCGCAATCTGTCTCTAATCGAGCGACGGTTTACTCCGGATCTTTACACGCTGGTCGTGGCGTCGCAGCAAACAGCCGGCGATCAGTATGCGATCCACGTGGCTGAAACGGCCCGAGACTATCCCTTTGCACCCAGCGCGGATTATCCGGAGACTCGCTTTGGTATCGACCGTACAATTCTTCCGGACGGCTCCGAACTTCAGCCGATCTGCCGCTTGCCGGGACATCCAGTGGTGTGGCGAAGCTGTCGCCTCAACGCGAGACCGGATCGAAAATCCAAAGTCGAATGGCAGAAATCATGGAACCCATTCGGTCAATGCAGTTGGCCGCCGGAAGACATCGCCATCGAACGCTTTCGAACGCACGTCAAGGACGTGGCTCTCGACCTGATCGGTAACGATCTGGCTCGCACGGAGAAGTTCACAGCCAGTATGAAGGATGGTCTCGACATGCGTGAGACCCTTCGAAACTGGCACAAGGGTGAACTGCACGTCAAAGTGTTTCCACCCGCTCGCGGCAAGATCGATTGTGTCATCATGCTTTTCGATTCACCGGCTGATCCTCGCGAATATCCGTGGCGAATCACCTGGCATGCCGAAAACCACGACGAATCGACTCTGTCACTGTTCGCGACCAGCTTCACCGACGAAATGGTGGGCCCCGGAATCGCACTGGCTCGTTATGGCGGATGCATGTTCCTGTTTCCTCCTCGACCGATTAAGGACATCTGGCGAGACCCGCAGTTTGACTTCACGGATACTCTTGAAGAACGCCTTATCGCTGGAGGGTTGCATTATTCCAACGAGCGTCACATCGCGCTGATGAGCTACCAGCCGCCCGGTGCTGGATGGCGAAGTTTGGCCAGTCGCTACAAAAAGAAGATTGTGCATGTGCCGCTCAATCGCTTTGGAGCGGCCAACATCGAAAAGCTGCGAATGTTCCACGTGCTGAACGGCCACCACATCCGTTCATTCGCTGAACACTTCATTCGCAAGCCGTGATGGCACGCCGTTGCATTCGTTGCTCTGTCGAGCCGTAGTATTGTTTGACAGCAAATCGCGAACCTCAAACTACCACGCTGAAACGCGCAGTTCTTTTGAATCAAACGCGGGCTGCTGAGCAGTGCGTTGGAATCCGCAGACGGTTCTCAAAGCACTCACCGGCAGACTAGCGCGGGGCAACTTCTGATTCGCGTCGGAAACAGGCTTATGCACATTCCAGTGCGAAAAGAACTGCTGAAAGACACTCTCTCGCAGTGGCTTGATCACATGAATCGGATCGGTTCGATACCACTCAGCCTGCGGTATAAGATACGGAATGTTGTTCTGCTGTGCGAATTGCTGAGCCGACTGTTCCAGCGATTCGGACCTCGCAAGGATTTCGGAAAACGGCATTCGGCAGCCAGGAAATAAAACGCTTCTAGCGATGACAAAACGAACTGGGCCGACTGACTTTACCGAGTCAATCGGCAAGCCGGTCATCACGATCTTTGCATCAGGCCGCCAGTCCCGCAAACGCTGAATGCATTCCGTTGTCGCCTTGAGAATCCGTTCCGGACTGTGCTGATAGACAATGTCGTTTCCTACATCGGTGACAAGAATCAGCGGCGGTTTTGAGCCGGACGTCGGAAGATTCTTCCAGAGTCCGCAGTCAATGATGCCGGGCAATCTCCGCAGCCAAAAACCGCTCCAGTCGACGTAGGAACGCCCCATACCCAGCGACGCTCGAACGTCTAATGGACCGGGGACAGTCGTCTGCAGCGATTTCAAAAGCGGCACCCATCCCAAAGTGAGATTGCTGGCCCCCAGAAGAATCACGTTTTGCCAGTCGTCAGGTTCCGTTCGATTTGTCATTACGTCTCTATGCGAAGATCTCAGTCACAGGACGACCTTTGGCAATGGGCAATGGTCGATTCAGATTGTCGTGCACTTCGATATTGGGGTCGATTCCCATTGCATGATACATCGTGGCCGCAAGGTCGCCGGTGGTGACAGGATCACGGTCCGGAACAGCTCCGTATTTGTCCGATGCCCCGTAAACCGCGCCGCCTTGCACTCCACCACCAGCCATCAGCACGGTGTAGCACTTCGGCCAATGATCGCGACTGATGTTTGCGTTGATTTTGGGAGTTCTGCCGAACTCGCCCATCCACAGCACCAGCGTTTCGTCCAGAATTCCTCGATCACTAAGGTCATTCAGCAGCACAGGCAACGTGTGATCGGTGATGGGAAAATGAAACTCGGGAAGAATCTCGTACATGCGAGTATTATCAAAACCGTGCGTGTCCCAACCGCCGCTCGTCTTACTGCGCCCACCAATGCTCTGAGAGAAATACACAGTGACGAACTTCACTCCGGATTCCACAAGACGCCGTGCCAGCACGCAACTTTGGCCATACGTTGTCCGACCGTAAGCGTCTCGCAAAACATCCGGCTCTTTCGATAAGTCGAACGCATCACGGACTTTCTCGGAATTCAACATCCCCAGCGCGCGTTCGTAGTAGGCGTCAAGCCCCTGAGCAGCCGCGGACTGATCCAGCGTCTTTGTTTGCTGATTGATCAGTTGCTGAAGCTGCCTTCGATCACTCAATCGTCCGAGCGAAATGTCAGACGGCAGGCTTAACTGTGACAACTTGAAGTTGGCGTCGTTCGGGTCATTCTTAAAGAACAGCGGATCATGCTGCTTCCCAAGAAAACTGGCTGCCTGACCAGGCGTTGTTGAGCCGTCCGAAATTTGATACGGGTATGACACGAAGGTCGGCATTCCGTTGGAACTGGGAGCCACCTTATCGACCACGGAACCATACCCCGGAAACAGGTCGAGCGATTCACGCAATCGCTGGTCATCGATCGGCGGCTCAAATCCGGTCAACGCCGTGTACCCAGCCGAGTTGTGGTTGTTCATGGTGTGATGCACAGTGCGAATCTGCGCGATTCGATGCATCACTTTGGCGGTTTCCGGCAGATGCTCGCAGACTGACATTCCCGGCACCGATGTTGGTATCGACTTGTAGAGCGATCGATAGCCGTCAGGAGCCTGCGGCTTCATGTCGAAGGTGTCAACGTGGCTTGGGCCGCCCCATTGAAACAGGAAGATGACTGATTTTGCTTTGCCGCTGCGAGTCGTTGTGAGCGACTGTATGTCTTCGGCCTGAAGTAACGATGGAAGAGTCAGCCCGAGCAACCCGGCCCCGCCAATTCGCAGGGCATCGCGCCGATGAATCTGGCATGCCTGTGAAAGTGACAAATTGCTTTTCATGATTCCACTTGTCGGTCCGTCCAAAGCCCTGTAGCCTCAGCAAACCCAACTCCCTAAAACCCTTTAAGAAACTTCTGGAGATCCGGATCGATATCGTCATCATCGCTCGCGGAGCTATCTGAATTGCTGCCGAACCAATCGAGTTGGCCGTCGTTTTCGTTTTCTGAAACCACGTTCACCGCGTCGATTGTCTCGACATCTTCCACGATGTCGTCGCCAGTCATCGCAACATGGATTTCCTCCTCCACTTCCGGCAGAACTTCAACGTGTTCTTCGATCGCAGCGACTTCCACAACAACTTCCTCTTCGGCCAACCAGCTAAACTCTTCTGCGCTCTCCACAGGCTCGGCGACGTCGGAAACTTTTTCCACAATCTCAACCTTAACGTCATCTGATGCTGACAACTCTTCGATCACTGCGACTTCTTCAGCTTCACCTTCAACAAAAGAATCGGTCACTCCGTTTGTGGAAACTGCCGACGCTTCGATGACGCCGGATTCCTCAAGTGATGCAGTGTGGGTGACGGTGCCCGAAGATTCTCCCGAGCCCGCAACAGCCTCAACATTGTCCAGCAACTCTGGATCGTCGAAGACGCCATCAAAGTGCTCGACGGCTGGCACTGTGCCGAAGCCGGGGCCTTCAGACAACTGAGCGTACAGCATTTCCGCCGGGAAGAAAGTCGTGTTTCGTCCACCTTCAACCATTCCGCTTTTCGGAACGTCAGCCAATGGAGGTACTGATCCGAACTCCTCAACGGCAACATCGTGAAAGAAGTCGAACTCTTCAGCCTCCGCGACTGTTTCAGCAACAACTTCGTCGACCGGCAACGGCGGCGGAATCTCATCGACCACCGCGGCAACTCTCCCTGAATCATCACCGCCCTCCACAAGATCTTCAACCAACTCGGCGAACCCGTCGTGCGAAAATTCGGCTTCAGGATTGACATCAACGAGGTTTTCAGCCTCCAGGACTTCCATCACTTCCGCATCGTCCACCATATCGACGGCGTCCGACACTTCAACGTCTTCCACCACTTCTATCTCGTCATAGATCGCATCGGGATTCTGGTCGGCCACGATTGAAGAGACATCCGCTGAAGCAATGTTGACGTCTTGCAGTATTGCTGACCGATCCAGCAAGCCTGCTTCGGCAACAGGCTCATCCGACTCTTCGAGAACTTCGACGACATCTTCCACGTCATCAATATTTTCGATATCAACCATCTCAGCAAGATCAACGACTTCTTCAACAACCTCAATGTCGGCCAGGGCAACGGCATCATTGCCGACCTCGACCACAGCGAACTCATCGATTACTTCTTCGACTTCAACCACTTCTTCGACTTCAACATCGACTTCAACATCGACTTCAACATCGACTATCTCAACGACTTCCTCAACAACATCAGCGTTTTCTGATCTCGGCGACGGCATGTTGTCGTCGGCATTGTCGTAATCGAAGAAGGAATCGTCCTCCACGACTTCAGATCCAACCGCGTTAGAAACGGCGTCAATGCCGGCCGATGGCGGATCGAAATCGGCCTTCGAGTCTCTTTCCTTAATCAGCCGACCCAGCTCAACGATCTCAGCACGGCTGTCCATTGATTCGGGTGATGGCGTGACTATTCGATTCGAAGCCCAAACGGGACTTTCGTCGCGTTTGTCAAAGTCCGCAGTCGGGTCTTGCGCTTCGAGGGCGGCGCCGGCCTGCTCCACATTCATATCCATCGAGCGTGGGGCGGCTGAGTTCTGGGCAGAAACCAGAATTGATGCCGAGCTGACAATCGTCGACGGATCGGAAGCCGAGTTTGCGACCTTGGTGTTAACGCCGTCCTTCAGCACGCTTGACTTCAAAATGTCAGCGACTACGGCATCTTCTGAGACTCGAACAACAAACCGGATCGGCCCGAGTGACAGCACAGAACCATTGGACAGCTCCTGCCGAACTCCTGGCTTAATACGTTGACTATCAACGTATGTCCCATTGCTGCTGTCAAGGTCGGTTACGGAAACACCCTCTCGACCGACTCGAAGGAAGCAGTGGCGTCGACTGACCTGAGGAGATGAAAGCCGAAGATTACAATCAGAGCCCCGTCCGATAACGATGTCGTGACGCACGGTAACCCGGCGGACGTTGGATGGCTGATCCTGCAGTTCAAGAACGACCTTCATAAGAATGGGTTCCGCTCAGCACCAAAATCCGGAAGCAAGTCGGTGGAAACATATTCCGATGCCGCGCAATTTGCAGGATGCGCAGCTTTTCAAATCAAAGGATGAACTGCAATACGATACACGTATTTTCAGGGATTTGCTGCGATTTTGCCCAGAATCGTCGGTGCCGGATCCAGATTTCCATGTCGACCGCAAACGATTTGACGCTCCGGTTGACCCTTCCGCCACCGCCGCGCCGCCGTTGCGTGGCCTGCAGTTGTTAGAGCGACTCACTCCCTGGGATCCATATCCGCCGTTCCGCTATCGGATCCTTTGCCGCATTGCGCTGCCGAGTGACTCGACGAGCTTTCATGCGAACATACGGCGGCACAAAGCGGCCTCGATAACCAAAGTGAGCGACATCCGCTTTGTAGTCGGCTCTTTTTGGCTCCCGCAGATCTTCGATGACAAAGCCGCTCATGCACAGACCGCCAACCAACTTTTCCAGACGATGCAGATATTCAACCGCGCCGTCTTCCCGATACGATGTGTCCTGCTGCTTTGGCAAAGCGCCTTCGTGATAGTATTCGACGCCTATCACGAATTGATGTCGTTCGTTTCGATGGCTGATTTGAAGGCTCACCGGCTGTTTGTGCTGGCTAATGTAGATTCCGTTGTCGCGGATGACTCTCGCAACTTCCGAAAAGACCGGCTTCAGATCGGGCACATAGCAGGTGCTGACTGGTTGATGCACGATATCGAACGATTCATCGGCCAGCATGCTGAGATCATCCATCGATGCGTGCACGGTTTGAATCTGAAATCCTCGCCGCTGAGCCTCCTGCCGGTCCAGCTTCAGCATGGATTCGCTGAGGTCCACCACGGTGACATTTGCTCCGGCTGCCGCGTACAAAACAGCCTGCCAGCCGCCTCCTGAGGCGAGACACAGAACGTTCAGGCCGGCCACGTTATTGGGAAGCCATCCGCGACCATCCAGAGTTTGCAGCGGCTGGCGGCATTCTGCATCCGTGGCGACTCGAGCAAAAAGGCTGCCCGAATCGGCCATCTGGTTCCATGCCTGTTGGTTGTTGCTTCGATAATCCACGGGATCAACTTTGATGAGGTTGCGATTAGCCTTGCGGTTGCAGATTTGAATCGCTGTGCAGGGGAATCACAACCGACCGCGACGTTTTAGGATTAACGAGACGCAGTGATCTGTAGACTGGCTGTCAATCCTCTGATTGTTGGCAGCGCTACGAATCCGGGGCTAACGTTCCCCGCTCGCCTTGAGTCTGACCACGCGAAGTCCAGCAGTCGCCCAGGTTTGGATTTCGATTTCCGGTAGACGCGTTCATCGCATCCGATCTTCTCCGTTGCTTCGCGCGCACGGTTTTTCAAGTAGACTCATCGCTCACGTTCTGGCCCCACGGTTTCCAGAGGAGCGTATGAATGCTGGTCTACAAACAATTGAGTCCGCTGAGCATTTTGGTTGCTGTCTGTTTTCTTCCGGCCATCTGCAGACTGGAAAGCATACTCAACGCTCAGGAAACTGCTGTCGTTGCGGGCGTTGAGCGTCAGCCGTTTGTCGCGGCCACTCGGCGACTGGTTGAAGCGATGGAGTTTGCCGGAGCTCCGTTCTCGACGGAAGTGCTCGAGAATCTTTCCGCTGCTTTCGCGAACGTGGGCGACCGAACTGCCGTGCGTGAGATTCAGCAGATTCTTGATCCACTTTGCCTCGCCACAATCACGATCAACGCTGAAAGTCGCGTCAAAGTCACCGAAGGTGCGACCAGGAAGGAGCTGGTCCAGCAGGGATGGCGAACCTTTCTGGTCAAAGTCAACAACGAAGCCGGGATCAATCCCGTTCTGCACGTCGAAAGCCCGAACTCGCTGCCGGTTTATCAGCAGGGAAAAGGATCCCGCGAAGAACCTCGAACGAAAGAAAAGCTGGTCAACTCGGAAGACGTACCCGATCGTTTTCTGGATTTGAATCTGCTGCAACGCGAACCGTTGAAGGAAAAGCTCTCAGGTCTGGCCGTTGAATATCGAGTGTTGCTGCTTTACAGCCGAGACGCGGGGGCTCGTGAAGCATCGCTGTCGTTTCATATCGGAGCTGGCACCCAGGATCTCGGTTTTCGCAATGCCGTCCCGATTTTGTTCGATTGCAAATCAGCCACAAAAGTGACTCTTCAGATTCGCGACATCGACGGAGAACCAACAACCGCCAATTTTGTCATTCGTGATACTCGGGGGCGCATTTATCCGCTGCCATCGCGACGGCTTTCTCCGGACTTCTTCTTTCACGATCAGGTCTATCGAGCAGACGGCGAGAACGTGATGCTGCCGCCTGGCGACTATTCGTTCGTCGTCAATCGAGGCCCTGAATACCTGCCGCAGCGGATGAATGTCTCGGTGCCGGACGCGGCTGAACACGTCGTCGGGATCGACTTGAAGCGATGGATTCATGTGGCGAAGCGAGGCTGGTTCTCTGGCGATCATCATGTTCATGCAGCCGGTTGTGGGCACTACGATAGCCCGACGGAAGGCGTTGGTCCCGAGGCGATGATGCGGCACATTCTCGTTGAAGACCTTAATGTTGGGTGCGTGCTGAGCTGGGGTCCCTGCTGGTACACTCAGAAAGAATATTTCAACGGCCAGGTGTCCGCTTTGTCCACGCGCGACCATCTGATGCGATACGATGTCGAAGTCAGTGGGTTTCCATCATCACATGCCGGGCATTTGTGTTTGCTGAAGCTGACAGAAGACGACTATCCCGGCACGACTCGACTGGAGCAATGGCCCAGCTGGACACTGCCAGTTTTGAAATGGGGCAAAGAACAAAATGGAGTCGTCGGCTACAGCCACAGCGGCTGGGGCCTTGCGCTGCCGGATGAAATGCCGGATGGAAGTCGTCAATTTCCCGGACAACCCTGGGGCGGGGCTCCAAAAGAATGGCGAGGAAAAGCAGTCGCGAAACTTCCTGATTTCGCCATGCCTCGCTTCGACGGAATTGGTGCCAACGAGTTTGTGGTGACGACCGCTCATGGAGTCTGCGACTTCATTTCGGCGGTGGATACGCCCGCCATCTGGGAACTGAATGTTTGGTATCACACGCTCAATTGTGGAATGACCACCCGCATCAGCGGCGAAACAGACTTTCCATGCATCTATGGTGATCGCGTTGGCCTTGGTCGAATTTATGTGAAGTTGGAAAAGGACCAGGAACTGAATTACGACACCTGGGTCGAAGGCTTGCGAGATGGTCGCAGCTATTGTGGCGACGGGCTGAGCCACATTCTGGATTTCAAAGTGAACGATGTGGGCGTTGGGCAGCGACAGTCTGACGATTCCATTAGTACTCTAAAACTCGATGCCCCCAAAACGCTTAACGTGACGTTCGATGCGACCGCGTTGCTGGAAGAGAAGTCTACCGAATTGACTGACTCTATTCGCAATCGTCGCCTGGACGAGAAACCGTATTGGCATATCGAACGATGTCGAATGGGGACGACTCGTAATGTCCCTGTTGAGCTCATCGTCAATGGCGAGGTCGTTGCCACCAAAGAACTGTTGGCGGATGGTCATATGGAGGCCATGAAGTTCCCCGTTGAGATCACTGATTCGTCATGGGTCGCCGTTCGAATTCTGCCGTCGGTTCACACGAATCCCGTCTTCGTGCATGTCGGCGAAAAACCGATCCGCTCGAGCCGCCGCAGCGCGGAGTGGTGTGCGAAGGCGGTGCAGGTCTGCTGGGAATCCAAAAAGGATCGAATTCGCCCTGAAGAACGGGATGCGGCAAAACTGGCCTATGATCAGGCTGCCGAGATCTACCGTCATGCGATCGACGAAGCTGCAGCCAAATAGTCCCCAAACTTCCCTCGCACCACCGTTCGATGCGCCAACAAATCCGTTCAGAGCGTTGAGCTCGGCAATGCCGCCGTGGCAGCAGGAGAGACGGCTGGAGATTGCCCCGGGCCGTTTGTTGCGCCCGTAAATTCAACGCAGTTTGCCCGGTTTGTGACGTTTTAATAATGGATACGACTGCTTCAAACGGAAGGAGCGACAATGTACTGCCGGCAAAGTCCGTGGATCCCGAATCTGCTCTTTCGTCGGCTGATCTGCATAGTCGATCCAATCGTTACGAAGCAGCGCCGCCGCCGGTGCTCCACTATCCAGAATCGTTATGACTGGCGAGACCATGAAGGTGGTGTTGGTTGTGATGCCCACGATGTTGCTGGTGACTTCAGTTTCAGGTGCGGTTCATATTTGAGACGACAGAACGAATTCCGGAATTGGCGGTCCCGTGAAGTCCGTCATTCAGGTGCCGTCAGTTGCCTGGCTACTCCGCATCCCTGCGAATGCAATCACTGCGATCGGTCTTGCATCTCTAGTTGTCAGTTTACTGGTGCTCGTGCAAGGTCCTGGAATCTATGCCTCCATCGGCTGGACGATGCGTGGGTTCATCTTCGCCATTTTGTGAAACGATATGGTGTTATTGGAAAGTCCGTTCGCCGGACCATTGGGTTCAACCCCGTAAAGAATCGAACAGAAGTCGATCGAACAGAGGCAGGAGTCCCGCTGTGAAGAATTTCATTGGTCTCGTTCGTCGGGAACGGATCAAACGACTTAGCATACCCAGTCAGTCGTGGCTCCATCAGTCAGGAATTGAGAGTTGCATTTGCCGCTGCAACGGCCGTAGCATTTCCTCAAATTTCATCCCTAATGCCGCGACGAGTCACAGACACATGATTTCAAGAGAGAATTGAGTGGCCGATTACGTTGAACCCCTTGGCATGCGGATTCTAATCCGCAAGGACGAAGCCCGACATCAGACTCGAGGCGGAATTGTGCTTCCGGACAGTTCTGAGATTCCAACGATCACTGGGCGAGTTGTGGAAATCAGCGTTCAGGTCGAACGGAGTCCGGATTTCCCGATCCGCAAATACGACAAAGTCCTGTTTCATCCAAAGAACGCAATTCCGGTCGACTTTGAGTCCGACAATCTTCTTTTTGTCGTGCCCGTGGACGACATCGTCGCCGTGTTTCGCAGGTCAACCTCGGAACGCCGCCGTCTCGAGTCCGCTTCGGAACCCGATGAGCCGCAGTCGGACGAATGATCAGTCCACGATTGGTTGTCGCCCCTGTTTCTGGCGATGGCCTGCAGTCGCTGTTAAACTTCACATAACGTGAGGTGACATCTGAGCAGGCGTGGGATCAATCACTGGCTGACTTCCCCTCTGCGCCGCAACGTTTATCAGTTTCGGCTGCTTGATGAAACCACGCTTCCGCTGCGAAGCATTTCGAAGCCCTGATGAGCGAAGTTTTTCGATGATCCGTGCATTCCTCAAAAACTATTTGCCGCGTCATCGCAATCGATTCAATCAGGTGCTTCATATCGTCGGAGTGCCACTCACGTTTGTCGGAACGCCATGGGCGATTGCTGCCGGTTCCGCATGGTACTGGCCGATTCTCTGTTTTGTGGTCGGATACGGTTTGCAATTTGCCGGTCATGCCGTTGAGGGAAACGATGCCGGTGAGGTTGTCTTTCTCAAGAAGAAGCTTGGAATGCCTTATAGGGAGTATGGTCCTTGTTCTGCATGTTCAAGCAACAGCGATGACGACGACGATAGCACTTGTGGCTGAAACACAGCCGCCGTGCAACTTGTGAAAGTTCACAGCGGACCGCAGTCGGAGGGATGCTGAAACAAGGATGTTTCGGGCGACCGGTCTGCTGGAAAGGGTGTTGTTCTGATCTGAAGACCTCCGCAGCCCAGTTTCGGCACTGTCATTTCGGATGACAAGGACGTCCCATGAATCGTCTCACGAGTTTCGTTGCCTGTTTGAGAGATTGCTTTGGCCGCAAAGCAGTCATCTCTTGTCTCAGGGCAGTTTCAGCAGTCAAGTCAGGAAGATCACTTGGGAGAAGTTTGATCTGCGCAGGGCTCAGCACAAGCATGCTGCTGACGGGATGCTCGTCCGCTGGCAAAAAGACCGCTAAGGATTTGAAGTATTTGGACGGCGACAAGCCAATCGTCCATTACAAAGATTACGACACCGCGATTGAGTATCCGTGCATCGACAATGTGACGGCCCGTGCCGTGCAGTTGAGCGGCGAACCTCGCAATCTTGGCCGCCGCGTCGATGATGAAATCCGTGATATCAGCCTGCAGGAAATAGTCCGCGCCGCCTTGTCGCACAATGAGATTGTCGAAACCAGTGCCCTTGGAGGCGTTGGCTCCAGTGCTGTGCTGACAAACCCGACAATGGTTTCCTCTGTGTACGACTCAGCCATTCAGGAAACGGGAGTGCTGTTTGGTAATCGTGGCGTCGCTGCTGCGCTTGCGGACTTTGATACGCGATTTGCCACTGGGATAAACTGGGGGCGTAACTCAAATCGGCTCAATGTGCCAGGTGCCCCACACAGCACAGCAGAAACGAGTGTCTTCAATTCTTCGCTCACCAAAGCATTCGCGTCGGGTGCAACAGCCTCGCTGTCTAACGACTGGAACTACCTGGGAAGCAATTCAACCGGTACTCAGTTCCCGTCGGTTTACAACGGTCTTGTCGGAGCACAAATCAATCAGCCTCTGCTCGCCGGAAGCGGCACGGAATTCACTCGAGTTGCCGGCCCATCAAATCCGAACTTCGGCTCAATCACCGGTGTGAGCCAGGGCGTTGTCATTGCGCGAATCAATCAGGATATCACTCTCGCCGCCTTTGAAACAGCCGTTCAGAATGCGTTGCAGGACATTGAGAATACCTATTGGGATCTGTACCTGAATTATCGCAAATACGATACCGCCGTGACCGCCCATGAAGCGGCGTGCGAAACTTGGCGAATCTCCAATGCCCGTAAAGAGGAAGGTCTTGGACTGCTGGAGGACGAACTGCAGTCAAAGGATCGACTCTATGAAACCCGGGCGTCGCTAGAACTTGCACTGAATGAAATCTACAAGTCGGAAGCAGAACTTCGACGACTGATCGGTTTGCCAATGAACGACGGAACGGTGCTCCGCCCAGTCGATCCTCCTGTGATTGCGGAACTGCAACCGGACTGGAGTGCAAGCGTTGTTGATGGATTGACGTATCGAGTCGAACTGCGCCGGCAGAAGTGGCAGATCAAGAGTCTTCAGCTACAGCTCAACGCTGCCCGAAGTCTTGTTCGCCCGAGACTGGACGCCGTCGCAAACTACAACGTCAACGGCTTCGGTAATCACCTGATCAGCCAGGGAGTCAACGACCCCGCAACCGGACAGCCGGTGAATAGCGCAACCGGTTCGATGACGAATGATGACCTGAGTTCATGGACGATGGGCGTCCAGTTCAGCATGCCGATCGGTCTGCGTCAGGCTCGCAGCCAGGCTCGCAACTATGAACTTCAACTGGCTAAGGCCAACGCCGTCCTGGCGTCTCAGGAACGAGGTATTGCTCAGGACATCGCAACGGCAATTCAGGATGTGTCGGCCAACTACTCGGCCGCTCAATCCAGCCAGAGTCGTTATGAAGCGGCGAGTGAACGAGTTCAAGTACTGATGGATGCCTACAAACTGGGCCGCAAAGAAACGACAGCCGACCTTGTGCTGCGTGCTCAGGATGCCGCTGCTCAGGCTGAGGTGGCTTACTTTGGCCAGATCATCGCGTACAACAAGGCCATCACGACTTTGTACCTTGCGACAGGCCGACTGCTTGACTTCAACAACGTCTACCTGGCAGAAGGACGGTGGTGCTCGGAAGCTTACGACGATGCCAAAACCCGGGCGGTGGCAAGAACACACGGCAAAGACAATCCGCACCTCGACACGGAGCCGAACGAATTCGTCTCCAAAGGTCCAACTGGTTCGGTTGAGTTGCAGACGCCCGTGCTGAACGGCACGAATCCCACGGATGAGGTTCCTGCCGAACCTCGACTGATGGGAGCTGACGAGCAGATGCCGGAAGAGGTCATGACTGATGATGAGCCCATTGAATACGACCCGCAGAAATAGGGCGGTGGCCAAGGGCAGCTCGTAAGGCGATCGGAAGTTTTGATCACTGATTTGACGTCACGACGACTTAACCCAAACGACGCACACAAAATGTTGGTCAAAGTGCCACAGCTCGCGAACTCGCAACGCCAACTTAAACGCCAACGTCGGCTTTATCGGACATCGTACGGAGACCTAACGACGTCCTCTTTAGAGGACGGCACCGTTGCAGGAGCATCACTCGATGGTTCGCTCTTCAGCGATTGAATCATCAGCATGATCGCGCCAGCGACGAGAAATGAATCGGCGATATTGAAGATCGGGTATTCGTAGGTGCCGAATCGGAAGCGAAGGAAGTCGCGAACAGCCATCGCGACCTTGTCGGGATCTGGAAAGCAGATCCCATGAAGCCCCAGGCGATCATAGCAATTGCCCAGCGCTCCGCCGGTCACAAGTGCCAGTGCGATTGTCAGCCAAAGACTGCTGGCGGCTCCTCGAAAAAACAACCAGTAGATGATCCCCGCAACTGCGGCGATGCTTAAGGCCGCAAAGCCCGGTGCGAAGCCCTGGCCCATTCCCCAAAGAGCACCCAGATTCAGGTTGCTGTGGAACTTGAATTTCAACCAGCCATCAATCAACCATGGACCCTGTTGACCGACACCGCCGAGTTTCGCAAAGGCCACAGATTTGCTAATCAGATCTGCTGCTAACGCCGCAAGTGCGACAACACTGTAAACGATAATCCGAGTCCGTGGATACACTGCCATCAGCGGCGACTTTCCTTTACCCGTTCGCAATCAATACAGTTGCGGGCATGCGGAATCGCTTGCAACCGGACTTTGGGAATACGAGTCTTCGCTTCTGGCTTGCCCTGTTCCGCGCAGGTTTCGCAAATGCCATAGGTGCCGCCGTCAAACTTCTTGAGCGCATGGGCGATTTCGTCGAGCACACCCTGATCGCTCTCCACAAGTTGCAGTGAAAACTCCAGGTCCCAGGCGTCGGAACCCATTTCGGCCATGTGGTTGGATGATCGGGACTCGTTACCAGCTTCCGATCCGGAAAACGCTTCTTCCTGAAGTTGTTCGACGTCCCCACGCAGGCGAGCCTGCAAAATCTTGAGCATCGAGCGATACTCTTTCAGTTCTTCCGGCTTCATCTTGCAACTGCCCCGCGAGGTATGAATGAGGTGCGGTGAGGGACGACAGACATCGTCCCTTCGTGGGGCCGGATTATTGGATAGGCCTATTTGACGGTCAAGGAATAGTCTACGACAGACTGAAAAGTCGCCGTACAAAGTGTCCAGAAGTGCGATTTGACCGATTGAGAAAGCTGTTTTGCCGGTCTCTGGTGACCGAATCGAACATGTTCTCCGAAAATTAATGTTGGCTGTACAGCCTCCTTGACCTTTAACGGACCGGTCAGATGCTCTTTGGGTACGCCGTTAGTTCGACAGTTTCGGCAGATCTGGACTTTGCAGCGAACAGATTCAGAATGCCGAAGAAGGCGAGCGAAAATCCGATGTCTCCGAGAAACGTTCCTTTGGCGAAAGGAACTGCATTCACGAAGCATTCGACAAGGCCACTCATCGTGTGAGCATACAGGTACTGGCCGTCGTGCGGCATGCACCAAACGCCGAAGTTGCTGATCGTAAAGAATGTTACCGCTGCAAGAACGCCAGTGCCAACAACGGTTGGCAGTTGCTTCGGAGCCACAGTTCGGCCGATCGCAACAACCGCTGCGTAGGCACAATAGTCGAACATGATTGAGCCGTAGAAACCGTGTCCCGTTCTGTACTGAAGGACTCCATCGGTTATCGCTCGACAGGCCAGCGGTACAAGCAAGCCCAGCCACACAGGACGAACGGCAGCACCACACAAAAGAGCGAGTGCACCCATCGCTGAAAAGTTCAACGTCGGTTGAGGCAAAAAACGGAGGCTGATCGCAACAGCAGACGCAATCAACACGACGATCATCGAAGACTTATTCATCATTGGATTTGGTCTTAATCAACAAAGCGCGAAAAGCTACTTAACCCACGGCGTCACTCAAGCAAGCCACTATTCCTTCCACGCAGCCCGGTGAAGTCGATCATTGAGTGCGATGCCAAGACCGTGCTGCGGAAATTCATGGGCGATGATAACGTCCATGGCGCTGGAGTCGAGACTTCTCAAGGCAGCAAAGAAGAGTGCTGCACAAGTTTGCAGGTTTTCAGTGTCACAAAGCGACTCAATCTGCTGAAAATGGCCCTCAACCGGCTGATTTCCGTAAGTCAGCAGGCCGCATCGATTGCCGTAAATGGGATTTGCGACGCAGTTGCGTCCGACCAGAACAAGCGGTGTTCCTGGTGCATAATGACGACTGAGCATTCCTGGCGAGGGCTGAGCCGCGTCATCTTTGGATGGATCCGTGGTCGCTTGCTCGACTGGTCCGATCAGGCGTTCGATGTCTTCAATTGGGCATCCGCCGGGGCGAAGGACGATTGGCTGAGAATCCATAAATGACACGACGGTTGATTCCACTCCGACAGCACACGGACCGCCATCGAGGATCAGATCGACTCGGGAGCCCAGGCCGTCGACCACATGCTGTGCCGTTGTCGGGCTGATACCTCCGAACGGATTTGCACTGGGAGCCGCAATGGGGCGTCCGGACAGTTTCAAAAGCTCCAGAGCTACGGGATGCCGCGGGATTCTAACTCCAACGCCGGGAAGTCCCGACGTGACGAGATCGGGAATGCCGGGCTGCTTTGGAAGAACCAGCGTGAGCGGCCCCGGCCAGAAGGACTCGATCAGCTTCCTGGCGGCATCCGGAACATGCGTTACGACTTCATTCAACTGGGAGACTGCCGCGATATGAACAATCAGAGGATCAAACGTCGGCCGCTGCTTCGCATCAAAGATACCAGCCACCGCCCTCGCATCTGTCGCGTCAGCACCGAGCCCATAGACTGTCTCCGTCGGAAACGCGACCAGTTTGCCTTGCTGCAGCAACGCGGCGGCTTTTTGAATATTGATTGAGATCAAAGCTGAACCAAAAAAGACTGACGCGAAGAGAGTTTCGTGCTCGCTCTCAGTTTAGTGGGTTTGCGTCATGCTTGAAATCGACGACCACTTTTCGTTCTCAGATAGCGACAGTTGCCGAACTCGATAGGCCCGACCAACAACGTGAGTACTTGTGTCCTACGATTTGGGGGAGCTCGCCCCGCTCTGTCTTGCGGTCTCTTCTGTCTTGCGGTCATTTCTGCCGGGTCTGCATTTCTGTGGGCCGGTATTCCTGTCGGCCGGTATTCCTGTGGGCCAGTATTTCTGTCAGCGACTATATCTGTTCGACAGGAATCCCCGAGCTTCGGAGATGGCTTTGACACTGCACAAGCCGTTGTTCAGCCAGCCTCGCTCACGCCTCGCCACCGGGCGAGTTTGTTGCGGAGAGTGCGAGGTGTCACGCCCAGTTCGGCAGCCGCTTCGGTTTTGTTGCCCTGGAAACGTTCGATTCTGGATAGAATCACGAATCGTTCGATGTCCTCAAGAGGAAGAGTTTGAAACGCTGCGGGCATTGATGTTCGTATGTCGGTCAGGTCCTTCGATGTGGATTCAGCGGTCTGGGTGCCGGGAGCGATCCGAAGTCCCTGGAACTTGCCGAGATCGACATGTGAAATTGTGTCTGTTTCGGCTTCCACACAGGCCCGATGGATCGTGTTGCGAAGCTGCCGCACGTTGCCCGGCCAATGGAATTCGAAAAGCTGCTGAAGTACTTCGTCGTTGACGGTAGTGACGGGCGTTTCGTTTTCCTGTCCGAACTGACGAACAAAATGAACCACCAGCGATGGAATATCCTGAGGTCTTTCACGCAGCGGCGCGAGTCGTACGGACAGCACATCCAGACGATGGAACAAGTCAGCTCGAAAACGTCCCTCCGCGACTTCTCGCTCAAGGTCTCGGTTGGTGGCCGCGATGATTCGAGCGTTCATTCGCTGAACTTCGGTGCTTCCAACACGCAGGTACTCGTTCTCTTCAAGAACGCGCAAGAGTTTGGCCTGTGTCGGTAACGGCAGTTCGCCGATTTCATCCAGAAACAACGTGCCGTCGCCTGCGGCATGCAGGAGGCCATCGTGTCGGCGTGACGCGCCGGTAAACGATCCCTGTTCGTGTCCAAAGAGTTCGCTCTCGGCCAGGCCATCATGAAACGCCGCGCAGTTGACTCGAACGCAGGGCTTCGTGGCGCGAGGACTCTGATCGTGCAGATACTGAGCCAGCAGTTCTTTTCCGGTTCCGCTTTCGCCTGTAATCAGCACTGTTCCCGACGAACGGGCGAACCGTCGTGCTCGGGCTAGAACGTCGTGCATCGATGTGGATTCGAAAATGAGCATAAGAGTTGACGGGTGAGAAAAAGGGACGTGCGGTTGGTAACAACTCCGTCTCTGACTGCGAACCTTGTAGAACAAATCGCGACAGAGTTTCCGGCGACGGTCAGCTATTCCTCATCGACTGCTGGTAGGCTGACTGCATGTTTCGTCGTCGCGATTCGGTGTCGAGTTGTGGCGTTAGTTCGGTGCAAATTTCTTCGAAAACTCCCTGCAACAGGTTGATCCGAGAGATCAGCGTCTTCAAGAGTGATTCGTGACGTTCGAGGTTTTGTCGAAGTTCGCTACCTGCGGGGATTTTGAAGTCTGCATAACGCGTATGCGCCGCCGACACTTTCTGTTGGGCGGCCACCACTTCTGAGAGAGCTTTTTGTAACTGCGTAACCGAATCTGGATTTCCCAGCTCTCGTCGATTGGCGGCTTGTTCGAGTCTCTCAATGACTCTCACGGCGTTTTCAAACACCGAACTCTGCTGCTGCAGACTTGATTTCAGATCGGTCTCAGCGGCCGCGCTGCCTGCCGAAGTTGTGTTGAGCCGATTTTTTTCAGCGGGAAAGTTTACCATTGCTCCGCTCCTTTGACTTGGGGACAGATTTCGAAGAGGGCGTTGTTTCTTCCAGCAGTGCTTTTTCAAGCTGCCGGGTTTGCTCCAGCACGTCGACCCACCATGCAGACTGTTCGCTGAGCCAGCCAGATTCAGGCTGAGCGGCGATGCGACGGTAGCGGTTGGATGCCTCGGCCTTCTGACCCATGCGACGGAGGCAGTTGGCGATCTGATATTCAGCCCAGATTTGTTGCTGAGCGGTCAACTCCGACATGTCGGTATGTTCGTACATCTCTCTCGCTACGAGATAGTCGCCAATCGCGTAAAGATTATTCGCGAGACCCAGTCGATCAATCGCTCCGTCGACGATCGGAGTCTGCGACAACGGTCGAGCTCCGAGTGCCTGGTGCTCGGCTGCAGGATGTTCTGAAGAATAGGGATAATGCGAATCAGCGGCATGCACGTCATCAGTCGACGGATGCTCCGGATGAATCGATGAGTTCGTCGGATCACTCTTGTGATCGTCCGTCACCGGCGAGTGAAGTGGAGCCGAGTGACTCTCAGAATGAAAGTCGTTGTGTTCGGACGGTGAGTGATCATCTCCATGCGGCGTTTGAGGATCCGCATTATTCTGCTCGGGCACAGTCGGCTGTTCCGTCGTATGTTCACCGGCCGACGGTGAAACGGGCTCGTGATCAGTCGCATGGCTGTCTGAAGTCGGACCGGTTGGGGAAGGCGTCGCTGTAGATGGGTCTGCTATAGATGGGTCTGCTGCAGACTCTGCCGTGGAAGGAGGGTTGGTGTTCGCGGCCTGCAACGTCGTCTTCAGCCGCAGCAACTGAAGCCTCAGCCGAACAAACCGCTGAGCCTTTTCTCGTTTGACGGGATCATCACTCTCAAGATCTCGGGCGTCCTGAGGCGACAATCCGAGAAGGTCCATGCCAGACAATGGCGAAGCACTGGGTGTGCTCGACGCGGCCGTTTTGCTTTGAGTACTTTCCGGAGGTGTTTCGGCGACCGCACCACGTTCCAGCCTGCGTTTCTCGAGCGCCTTTCGAAACTGTTCTACCAGATTCTGCTGCACCTGCAGAGCAGAATCGTCTGTGACTGGACTGGTCGCCTCTGGATCCTGCAGGGACTCCTCAGTCGAAGGTTCCGGGGTCTTCGTTGATTCGACCGAGTTGGGCCGATTGGCTGTGATGAAGTCGATGCGAGACGCTTCGCTGGATTGCATCGCCGCCGTCCAGCCTCGGCCGGATGCCTTACCCCAGCCCACTTTTTCCTTGTTGGAATTCTCTGAAGATGGCGTTCCGGCTGCAGACCTCGTTGCCGCTGATCTGGCTGCTGTATTCCGCTTCGGCGTATTCGTGGCCGCAGAACTTGTTCCCTCTGGGACTCGCTTCAGAGGTTGCCCATCTTCGGCACCCAAAGATGTCTCGCTGAGCGCCAGAAAGGCCATCATGGCGACGAACATCTTCGATTTTGCGAACACTCGATTGCTGGCAAACTGGCCAGAACTGACAGGGTAAGTCAGGGCTGTCATGTTAGTGCCCCCCAATAGTTGTTGACTGATCATGGCTGGTCGTTTGGTCTCGCTCTGCCTCGTCTTCGGGAAGTACTCCTGCGAAGCAATAGACAGCCGCTTGATGGTTCTTTTTTCGCTCGTAAGCCTGGCCCATAATTCTGAGTGCAGCGCGTACAATTTCGGTCTCGGTCGTAGAATTGATCAATTGCCGACAACAGAGAATTGCCTCGTCTGGGCGATTGAGTTCCAGCGACACGGCCGCCGATCGCAATCGAGCCTGAAGGGCAAAAGTGTCGACCTCAGATGAGCTCAGGGTGGCAAGCAAAAGGCGAGCTTCTTCGAGCTGATTGTCGTCCTGATACAGTCTGGCGAGTTTCAAAATGGTCTTATTGCGTAGATCAGAAACTGGCAACCTCTTGAGAGCCTTGACGTAGGCTTCAGTGGACTGCTGTGTCTGGCCCAGTTCATCGCAGGCCCCTGCAGCCAGAACTCCCCAATGGCCTCCGCAGTATTTTTCCGGCTTGAATTCCGTCATCGCAGAGACAACAGCCGCACCTTCTCGTTCGCGTCGATCCGCCAGTACGGCCGCTCGAAAACGGGCCAGTGCAGAAACAAAGGCCCCACCTTCGCGACCAGGACCGTCGGCCAGTTCATCACGGTATGCCATTAAAACGCTGTTTGCGCCCTGAGGGTTGTCCAGAATCAGGTGAACGCTGGCCAGTTGCAGTGCCGCAAACGGCTCCATATCGGACCCTTTGCTGAGCGAAAGACCTCGCATCATTGTTGTCGTCGCCAGTTTTCCCTGATTGTCTTCCAGCAGCATTCGGCTGTGAAAAATGTAGGAAGCGATCTTCACATCAATCAGGCCGCCGGAAGAATCAATGCTGCGAAGAAAAGACTGCTTCGCATCATCGCGCTGATCAAGAATCATCAGGCATTTCCCTAAATTGAACGCCGCTTCTGTTTCCACAACGGAACGCGGCGACGTTTCAATATGCACCTGCAGGAACTGAACTGCATCGGCCGCGCGTTTTTGTTCGAAAAGTAGAGTGCTCAATGCCAGTCGACTGTGTCCGATCTGCGGCGAGTTCGGACCTTCCATCACGGCGATACGAAGAATACGTTCGGCCGCGTTCAGTCGGCTCATGCGAGCCTGCTCTGCCGTCAATTCATCGAAGGGCATTATGCGGATGAGCTTCTCTTCAACTGTCCATGCCAAACCGCTGGAGATTGTGATTCCGTCCAGCAACAGAGCCAAAGATCGTTCGGTCACATGGATCTGCTGAGTTCGGCCTTTCAGAAGTTCGGCAGCCGCATCCGACACTTCACATTGCAGTTCACAGCCGGTGATCAGGTTGCGCAACAGTGTCTCAACTCGCGTCATACCACAATTTAATCGAACAAAGACGCCGTCGGGTGTGGCGTCACCAAAGTTGAGCACTTGAAATTCGATCGGGCCTGGCTTGGTCGGTGTCTCATGGACCAGCATTGGCAGTTCGTCCAGCAAGCGGATCGGATCGGCTGACCATGCCGGCACAATGAGTGTTCGATCGTCGAGCAAATCTGTGCTGGATGTGGAAGTTTGTTGTCGCCACAGATCTCGACCGATTAAATGGAGCACGTCGGTTCGTACGGTTGGCAGAAATTCCGTTTCATCCAGCACTGCACGGCGAAGAAGATCAGTCTGCAATCCTTCGTGCCGCTTCAAGGCCGAAAGGCAACGGGCCTCACCGTACCGTGCAACGCCGGCCCACGCGGGATCAGTCTGAGTTCCAGAAATCTTGCGATAAGCCTCAATCGCTGAAGCATGACGCCCAGCCGCTTCCGCACACAGGGCGAGCCGAAATAGCAACGCGGCCCCGGGTGGGCCTTCGGATTTCTGCCGCAAAGCCTGGTAAGCCTGCATTGCCTGAACGTAGTTTCCCCCAGCCAGATCCTCATCAGCCAGAGCCATGAAATTGACTGTCTGCTGAGTGACTTTGTCCTGGCGGGAGATTCCAGTGGACTCCGGGACCCTGGGAATTCTGGCTTGCTGCTCCTTTCGAACTGCGGCAGACCGTTCAGCGTGAGAATTCGAGGTCGCGACGGCTTCGCGATCGACATTTGCAACCTGACTGTTCTCATCGTCGCCGTGTAAGTCGGTGTCAACTGAGTGCGGAGCATCCTCGGCGTGTACTATTCGCGCCGTTTCAGACTGTGCATCGCTGGGATGAGATTCGACCGGTGTGGCGGCCGGAAATGAAGCTTCGAAACCAAGCGCTTCGTCACTGAAGGGGTCGATCTCTGCCGGATGTTTGGAAGTCGGCATGGACTGTTCGTCAGCATCGACGAATGAAGGATCAGGATCAGTCTGTTTGTGCGTATTATCGCCGGCAACGTTATGGCCGGAGGAACCGTTCTCGGGCACATTGTCATGTGAAACTGCGGTCAAAGATTGCGCATGAGACTCTGGAAGATCGTTCGCTGCAGCTTGAGGGGCTTCTTTATCGACTGAGTGATTCCCTTCAGACGAAAGAGATTTTCCAGTCTGCAGATACGTTGCAATTGCTGCACCCGCGCCAGCCACAACAACCATCATCGCGCCCATAGCAATGGAGCGATAAAAGCGTGAAAAGCCAGCTTGTTTTACCTGATCGGACATGTCGTGTCCTCTTGCGTGGAACCCTGAAACTGACTAATCGATACGATCGTTTCAGTCTCATCGTCCGCTTCATGCAAATTGATGAGTGAAAAATTCTTAGCAAGTTTTATGTAGACACTTCGATAATCCCCTCTGACTCAGGTTTCTCACAGAGGGGCAGAACAATGCAGATTCATCGATTTGACAATGTTGGCAGTACGGGAGCTCCGCGATCGGCCCGTCCAGTCACCACAAATTCGAAGGACTCGCAGAGTTCAGTTTCTCGAGACAACCAAGCCGAGGGGGTTGACGGCGCTGATGAGCTGAAATCATTGTCTCAGCAACTTGATGGGATTAGTGATGTTCGGCCGGACGTCGTCGCGGCGGCAAAAGTGAGAGTGCAGCGAGGCGAATACCTGACTCGCGCTGCGGCTGAAAAAACAGCGGCAGCAATACTAGGCAAGGATGCTTAGGGAAGCTTTCTGTCTTGAAGTGACACAGAGGGAAGGTGTGTTGCTTCGGTCTTCCGGGCCTGTTCAGGCCGGGCAGCATGTGGCTCTTCTTGCTGAAAGCACAGCTGGTTTCTTACATCCTTGATGTGAATCGTCTTCGCCACGACGCGGGATCGCATTCGCAGCACTTTCGAAAAAGGAATTGTTTATCATGTTGTCAGTTGCAAACAACGTTTCCTCGATCAACGCTCAGCACAATTTAAGCCGAGCTTCATCAGGTGTCGCCAGGTCCGTTGAAAAACTATCTTCCGGATTGAAGATTAACCGTGGAGCCGATGGCCCGGCTGCTCTGGTCATTTCTGAAAAGCACCGTGCTCAGATCGCTGGCTTGAATCAGGCCATCGACAACACTGAAAAGGCCACTTCGGTTGTTCAAACTGCCGAAGGTGCTTTGAACGAGATCAACTCACTGCTGGTGAAAGTCAGGACTCTCGCTATCGACAGTGCGAACACCGGTGTCAACGACAGCGATGCTCTTGCTGCAAACCAGGCGGAAATCACCAACGCTCTGGACACCATTAACCGAATCGCCAACAACACTCAGTTTGGCGAAAAGAAGCTTCTGGACGGTTCAGCAGGAATCACTGGCACGACCACCGACGCAGACGTGACCTTTCTGAAGGCTTCGTCGTCAACAACGGCAGGAACCTACGCAGTTGCCGTCACAACAGTAGGCGAACGAGCGACGGCTGAAGCCGGTGTCGGCCAAACAGCTGCACTTGCCGCTGATGAAATCCTGACAATCAACGATGTCAGCATTTCGCTTTCAGCCGGATTGACTCAGACGCAGGTGGTCAATCGCATCAACGAATTTACGTCACAGACAGGTGTCGTCGCCGACACCAACGGCGGCAGCACACGCATCTATTCTGAATCGTTCGGTTCCGGTGCGTCGCTGTCAATTGTGTCCAATGTTGCTGCTGGTGCGACCAGCAGTGGCTTTGGAACGTCAGAAGTCACCGACTCCGGTATCGACGTCATCGGTACCATCAATGGCGACACGTTCACGGGCGTTGGAAACGTTCTCACTTCAAACTCAGGCGTCACCAAAGGTTTGTCAATACAGGTCGCGGCAGGTACCGGAGCCAACGCGTTTGAGACCGTAACGGGTGCTCAGGGCAACATCACTGTCGCTGACAACTCGCTGGTATTCCAGATTGGTGCCAACAAGGATCAGACAGCTAATATTGCGATCCAGAAGGTCAATCCAAACGGACTCGGACTGGGTGTCGTTGGCAATCAATTTAGCAACCTGAACGAAATCGAAGTCACCTCAGCCGGAAAAGCTCAGGACGCTTTGGAAGTGATTGACGCAGCGATCGACGACGTGACAAATCTTCGCGGTGCGTTGGGTGCCTTCCAGAGCAATACTCTGGAAGCGACTGGTAACAACCTGCGCGCGACTTTGGAAAACACTGTGAACGCTGAATCAGTCATCCGTGATACAGATTTTGCATCAGAAATTGCCGCCTTCACCAAGGGGCAGGTTCTCGTACAGGCTGGCACATCAATGCTCAGCAATGCAAATCAGATTCCTCAGTCAATTCTGTCACTGCTGCGATAGTCTAAATCGTCGTAGAACAGGAATTCGAAACGGTCCGGCCGGAACTGGGTATCCATGTTTCGGACGGACCGTTTCTCGGTTCAGCACCGACTTGAAATCACTTTCACTTAAGCAGGAGAGAAAACAACTCTCGATGGCTTGAAAAAGAGTTTTCCGGATAGCACGGACTGCAGGAGCAGAAGAATAGAATTGTAAAGCCAGCGATGGCCACTGAACAAAACGACCGCGAAGGCAGAGGCAACGCAGCTGAGTTAGAAACGGTTATGCTTTGTAGGTTGACGTTCCAGAGTGTCAGGATATCGTTATGCCGCTAAACATTAATGGGGTTGTGTCGGGGATCG
>JANMEV010000350.1:0-15792 GCA_031377305.1 Planctomycetota bacterium
GACTGGTCCGCCTTCCGGAACAGGAATGCCCACCTCGCTCAACAGTTGCCGAGTCAATTCCTTATCCTGAGCAATCGCTTCGGCAATCGCACTGGTGGAATCGGTTTCTGCGGCCAGAATCTTTTTCTGACGGAAGCCATGGCCAAGGCGAATAAGGTTGCCTTCGGTAATTCGACGCCATGGAATCCCGCGGCGAACGGCAGCGTCGACAATGGACTTTGTGCTCGGTCCCAGACACGCGTCTTCCGCGACCGCCTTCAACTTCTCGACCTCGTTAGTCACGTCATACGGCGTGTCGTGAACTGCCGCCATCAAGAGACGAAACGCGGCGTCCAAAGCGGCTCGACCGAGCCCCTCAGCCTGATATTCAATCGCCACTCGGTAAACACCGGAGTCGGAAGTTTCGCGAGCTCGACCGAAACCAACTGGCGTGCCAGCCAAAGATTGCAGTTCAAGAGTTGTGTGTTCCAGAATGTGACCCAGCCAGGTGCCTCTGCGAAGTCGCTCGAAAAATCCGCCGCGAACGCCTTCGCTGCATCGATGTTCAATCATCGTCGGCAGCCAGCTCATCAGCCGGTCGTTGAATCCTGGCAGCATGTCAGATGGAGAGCTCTCGTAAGACTCAAGATCCACCCAAACTTCAAGAACGGGGAAATTGGCCCAGACATTTGGACCACTCAAATTTTTAACCTTCAGAATCTTCACGCCTGCGAACCTTCAACGTTGTGGGGAAAAACCTGTTGAGAAAATTCACCTACTGTGGCATTGCCCGCGCGGACATCGAACCCTGATGTTTTGCAAGCGGAAGAGCAAAAACAGCCGCCACCATCGCTGTTTTGCTGGCCAGTGTCTGCCACAAGGTTCTGATTTGAACCCATATACACACTGATTTGACGCAACAATTAAGAAGCGGGCCGTGTTTCCGCACTTCTTAGGAGCGTTCTATGCTGGTCTGAAAGCAAAGGTCGCAATCCCTTGTCGGTCTCTTCCAGACCGAAAGCCCTATTTAACCACGATTTGCGAAACAACTTCACTTTCAGCCCATCCATGTCGAAGCCCCGACATTCTAAATCAGGTTCGAGGGAAGAAAAGACCCTGCTTCACAGATTTTCTGTCGGACCTTCGGTCAGGACGGCCTGTCAGACTTCTCACTGTGCCGAACGGCAGTTTCTGCGTCCACCCTGGATTGATGTGGCGACCAGTCGGCATAAGTATCGGCCAGTCAGCCTGAACAGCCTCATAGAAACCGTCCGCCGTCGTAAGGCTTCCCCGCGTTTAACATTTTCCATCGAATTTCGCGGAGCCCGGATGCCTGCACACGGTGAGTCTGAAGGTGGCTTGGGTCAGAGTTCGTCCGCCGACGTCCAGAAATCTCATTACTGAGCATCGAGCAAAAAATGCGATTGCTCGCCATCTAAGTCCGCCCGTCTGGCGAGCCCACCCTGCTTCCGCGACCTCAGTCACAAGGCATGCGGCTGAGTGAACTTCACCTGATGAGCCGTGGGCGCTGGCCGATTTGAGGTTGTGGGCGAAATCGTGTGCGCGAGCCCATAGTTAAGCTGTTTTGCTATTCAAAAGCTCTCGCGGTGGTTATCGCGATTCACCGCGAAGCGGTTTAGGAAATTAGCCGGTGGTCAGCGGAGCCCATCACCGGTTTGCTGCAAAAGCAAGATTTGCACACCGAAACAGAAATGGGCGCCGGAATCAAGGTTTTTGTCCTCCCTTCGGGAAGCGGCAAATTCCTGATCTTTCATCGGTGTTGCGCCACATGGCGACCACCGGTCTATCTCGGAAATCATCTCAGGACAAATCGCAGCCATTTCTATCTGCTGCGTTCGCACACCTGGTTTTGCGTTGAACCATCAAATCAATCCATTATTCCGTTGGGATCTCAATCGGTGACTGGCTGGGGTCAAGAATCGGCATCCGCTTCGAGCCCGACTTGTGAGCTTTCTCTGAATCCGGGGTCGACTGCTGAGCCGACGTCGAAGCCTCTGCTCCTCGAAAGACCATGATGCCATCGTGGTCTTCAGTCGCAATAGTTCGAGGCCGAACTCGCGGAGGAACACCCTCACTGCCCTGAGATGTCTGATCCTTTGCCGATGGTCCAAACTGCAGGATTCCGTTGTTCATTTGGGGCGCTTGGTTCCCCGGCACGGCGTCTTCCGTCATATCAATGCCGCGACTGTGCGTTGCGGCAGGGCTGGCGGGCTTTCCGTTTGGTCCACTCGATTTTCCGCTCGGTGCCATGGTGAAGTTCCCACGAGGTTTAGAATCGTTGGAAATCAATGTTGCATGCTTGACGCCGGACGGCGCGGCGCCGGTAGAGATCGTATAGTTCGCCTGCTGAATTCCACCGCTTGGGTCGATTAGGCATTGCTTGGCAATTTCCTGCCGCAGCGTTTTTCGCAGTTCAAACAACGAGCCGTCGGCTGGTTGCATTGAGATCTCATCCACAAGCCAGGATCGGTTTTCGCGAACCAGGACAACTTTCGTTGCAGGCTGTCCGGCGGCAGCCAATTCGATGATCGCCCGACTATCATTCATCTGCATCGTTTGCGGAGCCAATAGCAGGAGTTCGGGGAGCATTTCAAATTGATCCGGCACTTCGACCAGGTTACCCCAAACAAGGCGATTGAAGTCGCCCGAACTTGTGCGTTTGACGGCTTCCAGGTTCTTCTCACGCCAGGCGGTTGACATTTCCACCAGAGGCACCGACAGCATCAATCGTGTCCGCAACGAAGCGACGGTGGCTGACGCATCTGGATATTCGACATCGTCGACTCGCAAATTGCCATTTTCATCCCGCATAATTACGCTGCAAAGCTGCCCTGTGGATGAAAGGAACTGCAATTCGGTCACTTCACCCTGTACGTTGCTGTCCTGGAGTGTCATCTCTCCCGACGGCACCCCCTTCAGCGGCAACAACGAGACCAGCATTGGATCGATGCGATCCCAACTTCCTTCCGCAAAGTCTTTCGTCGACGTCTGTCTCAGCATTGGCAAGTCCATCGTTTCCAGGGCCGAAAGAAACAACATCGCTCGTGCTGGCGACGTGAATGCGGACTTCAGATTCCGCTGTTGCTGAGTCTGGCGGTCGTAGACGGTGACGTCACCAATCACAAACTGAGTTTCCACGAGCTGCGATGAGGCCTTTCGATCGACCTTTCCCTCTGCAAGTTCCGGTGTCGTGAGGTCAAGTCGCGCGACGCTGGACTTGTCGGGAATCATTACGGTCAATTGTCCGGCAAAGGACTGGATCTCAAAATCATCCGGAGCATGATTCGGCGCTGGCAGTGGGATCATTGACAGATCACCGACTCGCAGGGAGTTTTGGTAGAACTTGTCCTCCGTCAACTTGGCCAATCGATTATGGTCTTCTGCCGAATACGCTGACAGAAACTCGGTGACCGCATTCAGAGCACGCGCCTGTCGCAGTACTGAACCCGGATGATCGTCAGACTTTCGCTTTCGAACTTCGATGTCCGAAATGAGCCATTTTTCATTTTCGCGAGCGACCTGCATCACCATAAAGCCATTCTTTGACGGCATCTTGACGACGGCATCCGATTCATTCATCTGAGCTTCCGGGCGGCGAGCCATGTCGTTTTCGCATTCGGCAGAGACCCTGGCAATCACCTGCTGCATCCATGGTTCCGGGAGAGTTTCCAGGGATTCACGAAGCTCCGTGGAAACAACCCCGAGCACCGCACCACGATCGGCTCCCTGCCAGGTCGTCAGAAACTCCCGAATCGTCAGCAGCAGGTCCATCACATCCGCAGACGACTTCGTCGCGCGAGTTCCCTTCTTTTGCTGACGCAACATGATGTCATCGACTACCCATCGCTTCTTTTCGGGATCGCGAAGGATGATGAATTGATACTTTGTGCCGGTCTTTTCTTCTTTGGCGACCGCTTCAAACTTGTTGTCTTCGAGTTCTTTGCTTTCGACGACTTCCAGTTTTGTCTTGGGGAGCTTCAGGATTTCCAGATCTTTGTACGAGTCCTTGTCACGCATTGCCTTTTGTTCGAATCGAGTCGAAACGATGCGTCGAAAAGCGGGTTCGTTGTCTTCCGCAAGAGCATCCGTGAACAGCGAAACGACTCGCTGTTCCGTGCCGTATCCGTCCATTATTGCCGGCTTGAAGCTGGCTTCCTTGAGTTTTGCCATGTTCAGCAACGCAGTGGAACAGCCGGAGGTGGCGAGTCCAACGCAACTTGCGAGAAGCAAAACCAGGCGAATAGGAAGTGATCGCGGCATACTGTGACTCCTGCCTGCCGGACGCTGACAACAGTGGCCTGTTGCAGAATCGTCAGCCAGCCAGAGAACGAGAGGAAGTGAGACGGGGGCGACACAAACATCAGCGTAAAACGCTTCTGCAAGAGCCGCATGCGGAACATGGTCATGAACCATAAATCAACTCAGCTCGGTCCTCGACACTTGCGCAATGGACGGAGCTTGATTGTGGTTGTCTCAATTACGATCGAACGGGTCAACAGGCGGCCAGCGTTGCTGAAGCCGTGTTGGAAAACTTCGCCGAGGTCTCGTCTTCATTTCGGCGAATTCAGCATCCTTCCACGGTTTTTGGCGTCTTGCGGAAGTTTCTCAAACATCAAGCCCGCAGCTTCTGCCGGTTTGAGGGACTCTGCAACGAGCCGTGGATTCACATCCACGGCTCGCCGCGTGTCGTCAAAACTCCCAAAGGGACCAAACTCCGTTTGCGTGTTGAGCGGAGTCGTCTTAATGCACTCGCTGTCCCGGCACCGAACCGACGTCCGGCGAAAGCAGGAACACTTCCGTTCCTCCGCTTCCACTGGCACAGACCATGCCCTGACTGAGACCAAACTTCATCTGGCGAGGCTTCAGGTTCGCCACGCAGATCACGAGGCGACCGACAAGATCTTCCGGCTTGTACGCGGCCTTGATCCCAGCGAACACATTGCGAGTTTCCCCGCCGCCGAGTGACAGCGTCAACTGCAGCAGCTTGTTCGCGCTTTCAACGTGCTTTGCCTCGATGACTCGAGCGACTCGCAGATCAATCTTCACAAAGTCGTCAATCGTGCATTCGCCAGCCAATGGTTCATTCACTAAGGCGGCTCCGGCATCTTGCCATGTATCAGCCGGGTGGAAATTTACCGCTGGTACTTCCGGAGTCGCCGGCGCTGAGCCTTGTTCGGTGGCCATTGCGTCTTTGCTTTCTTCGATCATCGCTTCAACCTGTTTCGTTTCAATTCGTTTCATTAAGTGAGTAAACGGACTGACGAGCGTTCCCGTCAGCGGAGTTTGAGCATCCGACCAGTTTGAAATCGGTCGGTTCAAAAGTTCTTCGGTTTGCTTTGCGAGCTCCGGCAGGATCGGTGCAAGGTACGTCACGATCTGTCGGAACAGATTGAGAGTAATCGAACACACATCGCGAAGTTCGTCCGTCTTCGTTGGATCCTTGCGAATCACCCACGGCTGACGATCGTCGACAAATTTGTTCGCTTTGTCGGCCAGAGCCATGATCTCCCGAGCCGCCGCGCCGTAGTTGCAGTCTTCAAAGTACGCCGCAATCTGTTCGCCTTTTTCGGCACCAGCTGTGAACAAACCACCATCGTCCGGATAGACATCACAGAGCGTTTGCCCGGTGAGGAATCCCGCGGAACGTGATGCAAGGTTCACGACTTTTCCAACAAGATCGCTGTTGAACCGTGCGACAAATTCGTCGAGATTCAGATCGATATCGTCGAGCCCCGAGCCGAGTTTGCTCGCATAGTAGTATCGCAACGCGCCTGACGGGAGATGGTTGAGAAACGTCGAGCCCATCACGAACGTGCCTTTGGTCTTCGACATTTTCTCGCCGGCCACGGTGAGGAATCCATGGATGTGAATCTTCGTGGGCAAGCTGTAACCAGCGGCCTTCAGAACGACTGGCCAAAACAAAGTGTGGAACTTCGTAATGTCTTTGCCGATGAAGTGATGCACTTCGCAGGCCGGGTTCTTCCACCAGTCGCTTAGCTGCGATTGATTTCGATCACACCACTGTTTTGTTGAAGCCAGATAACCGATCGGCGCGTCGAACCAGACGTACCATGAGTGTCCCGGGAAATCGGGAATCTCAAAGCCAAAGTACTTCGGTGGACGCGACACGTCCCAGTCACGGAGTTCGTCCGACAGGAACTGGGCCGAAACGTAATTTGCGATCTCCGGTTGAAGGTGATTGTTCGAAGTTACCCACGACTTCAGAAACTCCTGCTCTTGCCTGAGCTGAACAAACTTGTGAGGAGCAGACTTCATTTCCGGAGTCGCCCCGGAAAGTGAGCTGTACGGGTCCTGCAGGTCAATCGGAGAATACGTTTCCCCACACTTGTCGCACGAGTCACCATACTGATCCGCCGCGCCGCATTTGGGACATTTGCCTTTGACGAATCGATCGGCCAGGAAGGTGCCTTCGACGGGATCGAAGAACTGATCGACGTCACGCTGCACAACCAGGCCAGCCTTCGTCACCGAGCCCCAGAATTCGTTGCAGAGCTCGCGATTCTCAGGGCTGTTTGTGCTGCCGTAGTTGTCAAATTCGACCTGGAAGCCAGCGAAATCGCGAATGTGAGCGTCTCGCATATCGGCGATGACCGCTTCTTCCGAACGGCCTTCGCGGCGGGCTCGAATCATGATCGCTGTGCCGTGAGTGTCATCAGCGCAGACGAAAAGGCAGCGGTTTCCTCGCAGTTTCTGGAATCGCACCCAGATGTCAGTCTGGATGTATTCCACAAGGTGGCCAATGTGAATATGGCCATTTGCGTAGGGCAACGCGGCCGTGACAAGGATCTGGCGAGTCATTCAGAGACAATCCGATCGGCAAAAAACAAATTCAATTGCGATGATGTTAGCGAATTGGACATAAGGACACAGAGTCGGTCAACCGGTTGCAGCCGGAACAGAACAATCGGTGACTTCTCCCTGACTCCATCAGTGCTCTTTCAAGACTTCGATCTGGGGTTGATACGAGCCTACGGAGCGTCTTGTCTGCGTAAACTGGTCCGCTCAAAGTGCCCGTCGGGAATGAGGGCTGCGAGGGAGTGCTGTCTCGCGAAGATTAAACGCTGCTTAGACCATTGGCAAAAGTGCCATCAATTCGATGGCGGCAGAGTCAGATTGAAGCATGAAAACGGACGAAGTGACGATGCAATTCGTCGGTACGAGTAGCTTTTCAGGTAAGGCCAAGTCTTCTTGAAAGAAATTCTCCCTCAAAAGCGAGCCAGTTATGAGGCGTTCAAAGCCGATGATTATCCGGTGACGGATATTTCCGGCCAATCAGATCTGTTTTGGCATCGCACTTGCCTCTCAGGCATTGACTGGTAAACTCCTAAGCCGCTGCCAGCGGATAGGAAAAACTCCAGCAGATTCCGCGATTCCTCTGGAGCCTCATCGTGAAACGTCTCGCAATCCCGTTCTGCATCACCTTGCTTATCTGCCTCCCTTTTTGCGGCGGAGTGGTTGCGTCAAAGTCTTCCGAGCTTTCCGCCCACGCAGGTTTCTCAAAGATCATTGGTAACTGGCAGTCGACCAGCTTCGGCACTCAATTGCTCAAGGCCAAAAGTGACGGTACCGCAGAACTCAAAATGCGTCTAAGTACGATGGCGGCTGTCCTATACGGCCGCGATGTGACCCTGCAACTGGAATGGAAGTTCGACGGAACAACTCTGACACATCACATCGTGGGCGGTTCACCCGAACGCAGCGTTCACAAATTGATCCAGAAATTCGGCGAAAGCTTTGCCTACGACGTCGTCGAACTGACAGGCGACCACCTGACGGTGAAGGACGTTGCAACCGGGAAAACCTGCTATTGGGATGCCGTGCCTGGCGTTGAATGAGCGACAAGAATCGATCTGCGGAATCCCGACAAACGGCTGTTGTTCTCTTTGCACGTGGTGAATCTGAGTCGACATGCTGAGATTTCAAATTCGAAATCTCAAATTCGAAGTGTGCGTTTTAGGATCTCGAATCTCAAAATCCTGAGACTTCCACTCTCCCGGCCTCGTGGCTGTTCCATTGATTTCCAGGAACAGTGTACAATCACGGGCCAGCTTCCTGTGATGCTGTCGACGTTGTGCAGATACGTCATTCGCGTCAAATTCACCTCCCAACGAAGTCTTTGCGGAAGTTACTTCAATGCCGATATTTGAGTTCTATTGCGAAGCGTGCCAGGCGAATGCTGAACTGCTTGTCGAGCGAAGTGAAAAGCCCGCCTGCCCGAAATGTGGCTCGAAGAAGATGGAGAAGCTGATGAGCGCTTCCGCCGGTCGAACTTCCTCTGGCCTTTCAATGGTTTCCTCATGCCCTCCGCCCGAAGCCGGCCCTTGCAGTCCTCACTGCTGCCGCCTGCCGCAATAGTTCAGGTTTTGAGCATCGTTCAAGAACTAATTTTCGATGTCTGATCCTGCATGGTGCTGCCCGAAGAAGAACGATCCCTTGATGATCAACATCCAATGTCGCGGCGTTTTGGCCTCTTCGAGGATGATGGCATCATCGGAATGGTTGTATCGGACTGAACGCGACACGCGAACTCTTGTCGCCAATGCAGGGGTTTTCAATCGAATCCCCGCTCCAACAACCTAATCGAACTCAATCATATTACGGTGGCCCACCACCAGTCGCAGTCCGCTACGCAAGTGATAATGCATTGTGCCACTCGCCCTCTGAGCGTGAATGGTCATTCATTTGGTCAACGGATGGCGAATTGGTTGCAATTGCCAGGGATGGCGTGCCGGTCGAATTTCATAGTCGCTGGCCCAAATGGCGGGTACAGCCGCGAACTGATTTAAAGAAGGGACTTGGGCCACACCTGGTCGAATCAGCTGTTCGCCCGCACGTTTCACAACGCGGAGTAACCACGCAGAGATTGGGAGCCGCCAGATGACGCGGGTTTCGAAGTCGCTGTCCTTTGGCGCCGGCGGGCCAGAGCAGGATGATGTCGGCGAGAATCGCACAATCCATTGCGGTTTGGACCGGCGGCCAACTTCCTGCGTGCGTTTATCGTGACGGTGAGAATCGACGAGTTTCGATTGTGCGAAGGCCGGTGGATGAGTAACTGGGAATCTTGCCTGATTGATACTCGCCACTGCTGCATGATCAAGTGTTTGCCGCGAGGTTGCCGACTGCTCTCATTCCGGCGACAATCTCATGAGTGGTCGGATTACCGCGTCAACTTCCGGGAACGATGACGCTGTCGCATCGCGAGTCGGATTGTCTAAAAATTCTAATTCAATGTCTGACGTGCATTCTTCAGAGCAACGTTCTTTCAACATGTCTCGGATTCGGTCGAAAGATACGAAGCCGGAGATGATTGTGCGATCGCTGGTGCACCAGATGGGGTTTCGATTTCGGCTGCATGGTAAGGGGCTGCCTGGGAAGCCCGATTTGGTTTTGCCGGGTCATCGGAAAGTGGTTTTTGTGCATGGCTGTTTTTGGCACATGCATCGTTGTCGATACGGGAAAGTGGTCCCGAAAACGAATGCCGCATTCTGGAGCGAGAAACGTCGCGGCAACGTCCTGCGAGATCGTCGCAATCGCCGGGCACTTGTGGCAGACGGCTGGTCGGTACTGGTAGTTTGGGAATGCTGGACAAAAGACATCGATCGCCGGTTGCTTCCAGGGTTGCGGGCGTTTTTGGAGAGCGACTAGTTGAACAACGGCTTGCTCTGAGCAGCCGCAGTGCGTTCGGTCGATCAAGTCACAAAACTGAGCCGCAAGGCGCTAGCCGCGGGTGTTTTCCGTTTGTTTTTCTGACATTCACCCGCAGCTAGCGCTTTGCGGCTCACTAAATCAACAACCCGTTAGCCGCGGGGTTGATTCAATGGGTTTTCATGACCAGACAGGTTAGTGAGGGATGAGCTTTGCCGCGTTCTTCAACAATAATCCCTCGCTGACGCGTCGGGTTGGGATAGGCACAAAGGCGCAACTTCAAAACTGCCACTTCGGGTTAGGAGTAAATCAACAGACTGCCAGTGCGTTCCGGCTGATGATTCCGTCCTGACGTCCCCTGTTGGCCAAAACGAAGCACAATCGATTGGTGAATAACGATGTTTCTCAGATCGGGCCTGCTTTTTGAGTCGGCGGGATTCGATTTGCAAAGCCGCTACAATGAGCTCGCGACGTGCTCTCCGGTTCTTCTGCATGAAGATGGAATTGGGGGACAGCGTCAGGGGGCCGCATCAGGGGACTGACGTCCCCTGCTCGCCGGGTTGTCCACTTGCATGGTCAGTGTTCAGCTGTGGTTTTGCTCAACGTGTTTCTACGGACGCCGAAAGTCTCATGGTTGCATTGTTTGTCTTGAAGCTTGTCGCTGGCATCACGCTGATGTGGTTACTGATGCCTCGAAAGGATGTCACCGATGGCTTTTTTCGAATTCAGATGCTGGTCGCGCTGGGCTTGAGCGTGCTGTTGGTCCTGATGCTGGACGTCTCGTCGCTGACGGGCAATGGCATTTCGGCGGCAAGTGAATTCGAGCTTCAGCAGGCAAGAGCCACCATTCAGATTCTGAAAGGCATGCAGCTGGCCGTTGCCGTGATTGCCTACGCTGGGCACATCTTCTGGAAGCTGGGGCGACGCGGCCCGGGACGCATCACGATTTTTCTGCTCGCCGGACTGTGCATCGGATCGCTGGTGCTGCATTCCTGGCATATGGCTTCGGGAGTGCCAGCGTGGCTGCAGGTCGTGTCGGATCTGTCTTCGGCGGCCGTGCTGGGAGCGACAATCACCGGCATGCTTCTGGGACACTGGTACCTGACAACGCCGACGATGTCGATTCAACCGCTTACGTGGTTTGCCAAAGCATTGTTTGTCGCGGCCCTGGTGCGACTGTTTGCCAGCGGTTTTGTACTCGCTCATTTTGGCTGGACGGCAACGGACACAACCTACACGCTGTGGTTGTCGATGCGACTGATCGGCGGCATTGCGGTTCCGTTGGCAACATCTCTCCTGGTCGTTCGAATTCTGAGATACCGGAACACTCAATCGGCCACAGGAGTCCTCTTTGCCGGCCTGATCCTGGTCTTTATGGGAGAAATGACGGCAGCGCTGCTCGAACGAGCGCTCCGGATTCCGTACTGAGTTTGTAATACGCGTTCCCTCAGGCGAGCGGGACTACGCATCAGCCAGGAAACACAACCTGCTGAAATTCCGAATTCTGGCGAAATCCGTGGTAGACCGTCGGCGGCTGTGGACCGTGTATAATGCAACGATGTCTCGCAGCGGAATCGTGTTCCGAAAAAGCTGAAGCGGCGGTTGTCGTTTCCAACGGCTGCTTTTTCCGTCCACAATCTGCGTGGACTGTTGTTTCGCTGGATTCTTTCCGGACCTGATTCGCAAGAAACCCCACCATGGCTACTCATATTATTTTCCAGTGCCCCGCTTGCCAGAAGCGGCGAGTCACTTCGCCCATTCCGGCCGATGCGCCGGTGGGGTGCGATGAATGCAAATGGAGACGCGACGAGGGTCACGGTGACTTTACGGGTGAAAACCTGGCTCGGTGTCGCATTTGCGGATGTGAAGATTTGTGGCGTCAGAAGGATTTTCCACCCGCGTTGGGTTTGGCGCTTGTGGCGACTGCAGCCATTCTTAGTTGCGTTGCGTGGGCGTGGTACCAACCAATGCTTGCCATGGGAATTCTGATGGCAGCGGCGCTGATCGACATGGTACTCTTTGCATTTATGGGCGATATGCTTGTTTGTTACCGATGCGGAGCACGGCATCGGCGAACAACGATGGCACAAGAGCACCCGAGGTTCGACCTGGAGACTGCCGAACGTTATCGTCAGCAGGATCTCAGACAACGTCAAACTCCGAAGCAGGTTTGACTTTCGGAACGGCCTTGGGCAAGTTGCCAGACTTTTGTGCGGCCTTGGTCCTGAAGACCACCGTACAATAAGTCAAAAAACGGTAGCTTTGGCGAGCAAGATTTAAAGCGGGCATCAGTGGAAGAACTGCGTCGACGACTGGTTGAAGACCTCTCCGATGCGATCGAAGGCGAATTGCGTGTCGATCGCGCTGCGGCCGCCGTGTATTCGACCGACGCAAGTCTTTACGAAATCGAACCAGTCGCTGTTGCCTTTCCTCGTCACACTCGCGACGTGGAAGTCCTGGCCGCCTATTCGGCTGACAACGGCATACCGATCATTGCACGCGGCGCAGGGTCTGGACTTGCGGGCGGAGCGATCGGTCGAGGTATCGTCGTCGATTTCTCACGCCACATGAATCGCGTGCTTTCGATCAGCGGCAATCGTGTTCGAGTCCAGCCGGGAGTTGTCCGCGAACAGCTTAACCGGCAGCTTCGAGAACACGATTGTTACTTCGCGCCGGATCCGTCGAACAGTCGCATCACGACAATTGGTGGAATGCTGGGCGTTGACGCGGCGGGATCGCATGCCGTGCGAATCGGTTCGACCCGCGACCACGTTGACAGCATCGAGTGCGTTCTTTCAGGTGGACAAAGAATTGAATTGGGACGCGAGACTTTAACATCCATCGCTAAGTCGTATCCCAGCGTTGTCGACGTTGGAAACGACGGACAGACGTTTGCCGGCCTCTCAGCACGAGCGGATGCGAACAAGCTGTCATCGCTGACCGCTGCGACTCGCCGTGCGGATTTGCTTGAACGCGTCAGCAAGTTGTTGACCGAGTATGACTCGCTTATTCGCCAGCACCAGCCGCCTTTACTTAGGAATTGCAGCGGCTACATGCTGCGAGGCATTCAGCGTGGCGGGACGTTGGATTTGGCTCGCCTGCTGGTGGGATCAGAAGGAACGCTCGGGCTGTTTACAGAGGCGACTCTATTTACCACACCGCTGCCGAAGTTTCGTTCAGCCGCCTTTCTGATGTTTCCGACTTTAGACTTTGCGATTCAGGCGATGCAATTGCTTCTGCCTCTCGATCCCAGCGCGTGCGACTTGCTGGATCGTCGACTGTTGAGCCTTGGGCGAGGCATGGATCTGCGGTTTCGAGACATCATTCTTCCCGAAGCGGAAGCCGGACTGATTGTCGAGTTTCCCGGTACCAGCGAACGAGAGATTCGAGAACGCCTGGCCGATTCACAGCGGCTGCTCAAGGATCGCGGCATTGAATTTCAGATGACTCGTGAAGCGACTACGTTTGAAGACGTTGAGTTGCTGTGGGCGCTTCCGTCGCAGGTTGTGTCGTTTCTTGCAGGTCTGAAAGGAGCTTCCCGGCCATTGCCGTTTGTGGAAGATGTGGCGGTCCCTCCCGAACGACTTGCCGAGTTTCTTGTTTCGGCACAAAAGATCTTTCAGAAGCACGAAGTGACCGCGACGTTGTATTCGCACGCAGCTTCGGGACAACTGCACTTTCGCCCCATTCTTCCCGTACCGTGTCAGGGCGATAGTACTCAGATCGAAGCGATCGCTCGTGATCTCTATCGTCAAGTTGTTCAGGTCGGCGGCACTATCAGCGGCGAACACGGAGACGGTCTTTCTCGAACCGCATTCATTCGAACTCAGTACGGCCCCCTGTACCGCGCGTTTCAACAGTTAAAGGAGATCTTTGATCCTCTGCGGCTGATGAATCCGGAAAAGATCATCAGCAACGATCCTCAATTGACCGTGAAGTATTTGCGTCGAACTCGCCCGCTTGATCACGCAGCGTTGACCGGCGCGACGGAGCCATTGTTGCCAGTGATGCAACTCGGCTGGAATGCGGCTGAAGCGGCTGACGCGGCATCTCGTTGCAACGGATGTGGGTCGTGTCGAGTCCAGGTGGCTCCGGCTCGCATGTGCCCGTTTGTCGAAGAAACGGCCGAAGAGGAAGTTTCGCCCCGAGCAAAAGCCGATCTGCTTCGACGGAGCATTTGTGCGGAAAATGGCAGCGAGCTGTTGACCGGCGAATCGGCTTCCCGCGTGATTGACAGTTGCTTCAACTGCAAACAATGTCAGCTCGATTGCCCCTCGGAAGTCAACATTCCCCATCTGGTTTTGGAGGCCAGAGCTCAGCATGTGCAGGCTCATGGACTGAGCAAGACTGGCTGGTTGCTGTCGCGAGTCCACACGTATGCCAGAATGGCGTCGCGATTTTCGTTTCTGTCGAACGGACTGTTGAAGAACAAATTGTTCCGCCGCGGACTGCAGCGATTTCTGGGCATCGCCGCTGAACGCCGACTTCCGAAGTTTGCTCGCACTCCGTTTCTTTCGTCGCTGCGAGTTCAACGCGACGACAACAGTGGTTCTCCAGGAAGCGCAAAGCCGACCGTTGTTTACTTTGTGGATTACTTCGCCAATCATCACGATCCAGAGTTAGCGGAAGCGTTCGTTCGAATTCTGGAACACAACGGGTTTCGAGTATTCATCCCCAAAGGCCAAACCGTTTCCGGCATGACGATGGTCAGCGTGGGCGACATCGCGGCCGCTCGAGCTATTGCCGAACAGAATATCCGAGAGCTCGCGGAGCCGGCTCGCGAAGGCTATCCAATACTTTGTACCGAACCGACGTCTGCTCTGTGTCTGACGCAGGAGTATCCAATGCTGGTCTCAAGCATTGATGCAGACGTGGTGGCTCAGCAGACAATGGATGCGGGGGCATTTCTGCTGGATCTGCACCGCCGGGGAAAATTGAAAAAGGACTTCTCGCCACTGCCGCTGAAACTGGCCTGGCACACGCCGTGTCACACGCGAGCCATGCGGCGAGGACCATCCATGTTGGAGCTTTTGAAGCTGATTCCTGATGTTTCCATCCAGACGATTGAAAAAGGCTGCACTGGAATGGCGGGCACTTTTGGCTTGGCGGCAGCTAATTTTCAGCAGTCACTAAAGATTGGCGCAGGTTTGATTTCCGAGATGAAGACCATCGACGCAATCGCCGGCGTGACAGATTGCAGTAGTTGTCGAATGCAGATGGAACAGTCCAGCTCGATCCCTACAATACATCCGATCAAGTTGCTGGCGCTGTCGTACGGTCTGATGCCGCGACTCGAAGAACGCCTGAAGGCACGGCCGTCGGGCTTGAGCATGTCGTGAGGACCGAATGAAGATTTCCGTGTTACTATTTGCTGCTGCTCGTGAAATCGCGGGGTGCGAATCACTTGCCGTTGAAGTCAGCGGTATTACGACCAACGACGCTCCAACGATCGGCGACCTGCGAGCCGGTCTGTTACATGCCGAGCCACGTCTGGCTGGAATTTCTCGCTCACTTTTGTGGGCCGTGAACAATGAGTATGCAAACGACAGCCGATTGGTCTCCGAAAGCGATTCCGTGGCTTGCTTTCCGCCTGTCAGTGGAGGTTGATAATGATTGAACTCACTGAGCAACCGATCGACTTCAATGCGATCACAGAATCTGTGCAAAGCAACGCCGCGGGCGCTGTAGTTCTGTTCCTTGGAACCGTCCGAGAATTCACAAAGGGTGTTCAGACAGACTGGCTGGAGTATCAGGCGTATCCCGAGATGGCGACGGCATCAATGTCGAAGCTGGAGCAGGAATGCCGTGACACTTTCACGGTCACTGAGATTGTGATTTCTCATCGGATCGGCGCGCTTCAGTTGGGAGATATCAGCGTCGCCATCGCCGTCAGCGCTCCGCATCGAACTCAGGCGTTTGACGCCGGGCGATGGCTGATTGACACATTGAAGGAACGGGTGCCCATCTGGAAAAAAGAGCATTTTTCAGACGGTCGCGAAGAATGGCAGCATCCGGTGATATCCCAGCAACAGCAACAGCAACAACAACAGCAACAATGAAGTTCAAGGACAGCAAGAAGTACCCGCAGCGCCTGAAGGCCGCCCTCGAAGCCACCGGCGAGACCGA
>JANMEV010000371.1:0-2708 GCA_031377305.1 Planctomycetota bacterium
CAGTTGATCTCGCTGAGCCTCGCGAGTCACATGCTCGGGGCCGCGAAGGTCAAGGATGGGATCGCCAACAGGACGAAAGAGGGTCCCCTGATACGCCGCCGACATAAATCCGCTGGACCAGTTTGGTTGTCCACTGATCGGACCGCCTCGCTTGTCAAGAATCACGACGTAGCCGGGCAGACTTTGGTTTTCCGTCCCCAGACCATACACGCACCACGAGCCCAGCGACGGTCGCCCGATAAACGTCTTTCCCGTATTCATCTGCACCAGAGCTGAACCATGAGCGTGGCTGTCAGTGTGACAGGACTTGATTACCGCCAGCTTGTCTGCATGCTTCCGCACGTTGGGGAAGTAGTCCGAGATCATCAGCCCGCTTTCGCCACCCGGTCGAAACTTCCGAAACGCAGGCGTCAGATAACCAACTCGACGACCGCCCGAATTAATATAGTCCTTTCCTGCCGGCAGCGGCTTGCCAGCATACTTTTCAAGAGCCGGCTTGAAATCAAACGTATCCACCTGGCTCGGCGCGCCGTTCATCATCAGGAAGATGCATGACTTCGCCTTTGTCGCAAGCTGTGGCATTCGAATCGCAAGCGGACCAGCTTGTTCTGCCGAGGCATGTCGGCCAAAGAAACCATCACCATCCAGAAGGGATGACAATGCGAGACCAGCGAAACCACCACCCATTTGCCAAACGAACTCTCGGCGAGTGTTTCCGCAGGAAAAAACGTGCATCTTTTCACTCACTTCAAGTTTTGTCGGACACGCTTCGGTACCGAGGTGGAAGATTCACTCGATGCCGGCTACGGTTGCAAGGGGAGTTTTAAACGGTTTCGCTGTCCCTTTCTAATAACTTCTACCTCAATGACATCGCCGGGTTTTCCTGAAGTGACTCCATGACGAAGCACATCCGCATCCGTAAGCAGATCGGTACGACCATCGTAGGAAACAACAACATCGTCTTTCTGGAAGCCCTGTTTCTGAGCAGTTGCGTGGGGACCGTATTGCCCCACATGCTCTATCCGAAGTGCCATTCCGGCCTCGGGGATTCCATCGATTCCTCGTTCGCTATCTGCGACGGCCTCCAGAAGTAGTCCACCTGTCGCCATTCGGCGAAGTCCCCACGAACTGGCTCGCCAGGAAATGTTGTCCAGTCGACGCCATCCGGATGGAAGCGTCAGGGACAGTGCAACTTCTGCCGTCCCTCGCAACACTTTCACCGGAGCAGTCTGACCGTCTGACGGAAGACCATGGAGTACCCATTGCACGTCGGCCATGGACAGAATGGCTTGGTCACCGAAGGACTGGATGTGATCTCCTGCCTTCAAACCGGCTGAATCGGCAATGGAATTTGGCAGAACTTCCCGGACCGTGGCTCGCGAATTCGGATCAAGAATCAAACCCAGAGATTTGGGATGCGGATATGGGCTTAACACGTCCTCGGGAATAGGCTCGCCTCGTCCACGATAATAATCTCGAACAGCATCGCCAATCTGGTGACAGTGAATACAACTTTTAGCAACCTCTCCAGTTTCGTTTAGACAATTCGTGTATTTCTCGCTGAGCGAAGGAAACAGCTCTGGGCTGCGAAACAAAGGACTTGTTCCTGACTTTCCGGCCAGCAATGCCTTGTTTCCTGGATAATCAGCATGCAGTTCCAGTGCCCCCGCCAATGCCGCAGCCAGACCCTTGAGCGAAACATCGCCCACCCATTCTGTACGATGAGACCGAGTTCCAAAGCGTCCGTAAATCGTTCGATCCGCATTCAGCATGAAGACGGCGAATGACTGATCCGTATCAAACTGAAACAGAGAGAGATCCAGCCCATTTGTCGACACGACGCGAGCACAAACAAACTTCTCAAGTAATGGACGCACGATCGGATCGCGATCAACCAACTCGTCGTCAAGCTTGACGCATTCCTGACATGGGATGCACCGCAATACCACCAGAAGCGGCTTCCCCGTCTGCTTCGCGCGGGCAAAGGCTGTATCGAGATCGTTGTAGACCCAGAACCCTTCGCCTTCCACCTTGTTGCGATCGTCTCGTACCATCTGATCGCGAGACTTCTTCTGCTCCTGACAGAAGATTTCGGGGACACACAGCACAAAGACACTGAATAAGACCAGAAAAGTCCGCATTCTGGAACTCCTTTACGAGATCCGGGGCAAAGCACAAGAGATCAACGACGAGTTTCTACTTCTGCCAATCAACGTCCTTCAGCACAAATCGAGTACGGTTTAACGCCGCTGCCACAGCCCTCTGTAGATCGGCAGACCGAGCTTTCGCTTCTTTCGTTCGAAGCTTGTGTGATAGTCCATATCGTGATCAGCATCACGCTGCGGTGGAGGCGGACACACTGAGAACTCAGCGTGGTTATCCATCAGATTGCGAACCATTTCAAAGTAATCGGCGACGTCGGTCCAGTGATGGACAAACCCACCCGGGCGCAGGATGCGAATCAGCAACCCTGCGAATTCATCGGTGAAGATTCGACGTTTGTGATGTCGCTTCTTCCACCACGGATCCGGGAAATAGACATGAGCGGCTTCCACAGAGCCGGGTTCAATCATGTCCGAAAGCACCAGGCGTCCATCGCCACCAATCACTCGAGCGTTGGCAAGGTCCTGCTTCATCAAACGCGTGGCCGTTCGCCGACCTTCGCGATAGTCAATCTCCAGCCCGACGAAATTCGTCTCGGGCGTCGT
>JANMEV010000482.1:0-16387 GCA_031377305.1 Planctomycetota bacterium
TCCAGATGTAACGGATGCTGCCTCGCTCGGCCCACCAGTCTTGCTGTTCCGGCCGAGACTTCTCTCGCAGGCGACGAGTACACCACGCTTTGATGTCGGATCGAATCTTCTTTGGCGACGTATTCGCTGCTCCAATCACGACATGGGCGTGATTGGAGCAGCAGTCGGAGGCGTAGTGGATCCACTTTCGGAATTCGCACGTTTCCAGAATCTGAGCCAGGACGATTTGTTTCTCGTTGTGTGAGAGCAGGCACTGCGGGTCCTTCATGCAGGCTCGGCAGTGTTGCTCGAGCTCTGCTTGAGGCAGCTTCCAGCCGTGATGATACTCAACCCAGCCACGCGCATCTCCGGGCAGCCAGGTCCCGTATGTGGGCCAGGTGATGAAGTAGGCGATGGGATCAGGCATCACAATATCACCGCTCATCCGAATCTCCCAGGGGCTGCATCTGAGACCTCAGCAAGCCGCTCAGCGTATCAAGATGTCAGCGCCCAGAAAAGCGTCCACATCCAACCCATCACAACCCGAAGCGTCAGCGAGGGATCTCGTCCCTGAACGAAGCCAGAGGGATCAGAGTCGCAGGAGTCGCAATCCCTCGCTGACGCTTCGGGTTGGGATGGGTGTTGCCTTGGGGGGATTGGGAGGTAGGATGGGATTTGGCGCGGGGTTGTGGGGGTTGATGGGGCGGTGGTGTTGACTCAGGAAGGCGTTCGAGATGCTGATTCGTGGATTCGTCAAGGCCGTCGCGGAGTTGCTTGGGGACCGTGTGCCCTCGTACCGCCGACATCCACGCCGCTTGGGTGCCATGGGACTTGATCTGTCCCGGACCGAGATTCAGTCCCTTGAACAACGCCTCGTCCTCGCCGATCCTTGGGGTTGAGTTGGCGACTTATGAATTGAATCCCGGCTTTGTGTCACTTGGTCGGGGTGGAGAATCTCGTGTAATCGACGGGCACTTATATACTCCCGGTAACAATGATAGTTCACCAATCGTGTTCAAGGTGAACCTCCAGACCGGTCAAGCATCTACATTTGTACTTGACGGTATTGGCAGCGTTTCGGGACTATTCAAAAAGGGATGGCCAGATTTTATTTGTAGGGCTTTCAGTGGACAGAGACGGAAGCTATGACGTTACTCATTGGGATAAATCGGGTGAGGCAACGGTCATCGTGGATGTTGGTAGAACTTCACGTGCGATTGCGGTGAGCCCGACGGGACGAATGGCTCTTGCGATTGGTAATGAGACTGCGGGTTATGCAGATATTGGCCAAGATATTGTGAATGAGTTACCCGGTGTGCCTGGCTTTGCGTTGAGTCCTTCGTCAATTACGTCCACTGGTCGCTTTATCGGAGCTGGTGGCTATGACGCAGGTGAGGACGCGATTGGTCTCGTGTATGAGTTGAATCCGGTGAGTGGTCAGTACGAGATTCTGAAAACGGATTACAAGTCGTCTCGAGGTGAAGATGTCACCCAGATGATGCTGCACGAGACAGCCGATCGAGTGGTTGGTCTTGCGTACTTCGACAATTTAGAAACTTTTGTCACCGGAACGGCTATCCTTAATCTTAATGGTGAGGTTCTCGCTGAAATCGAAGGAACAACGAATAGCGGCGTCGCAGTCGGTGATAAGTTTTTTGTGACAACGTTGGGTAGTGAAGGCCGCCTTGTTGCGTTCAATTCCACATGGGAGCGTGAAGAGTACACGGCTGCTGATATCTTCGGTGGCTCCGGATTCGAATTTCAGCGTGGCTCTCTTGCAGCGACGGAAGATGGCAAACTGGTCGTCATCGGAACTCGCGTCTCTGATGGTAAGGTGTTTGTAAAGACCTTTGAAGTTCCTCAAGACGCAACGCTGCCGCAGGTGGATGGCTCTTCAATTGTCGTCCCGGAGCTTGTGGCGGGCGGGGCGGGGACGATCTCGTGGGCTCCTGTGGCGGGGGCGACGGGGTATGAGTTGGTGTTTAGCCAGAATGGTGTTGTCGCTCGAACGGCCAGTGTGACGACGGCGTCGTATGCGGTCCCGGCCAGTTTTCGAGCGGGCTCGTATGCTCTGACGATTCGTGCGACGGCCGGTGAAACGCTCGGGCCGTTGTCTTCCGAGGTCACTGTTGTCGTCAAGCCGCAGGCGGTGGTGCTGTCGACTCTGACAGGCCTGCCGGAAGTCGCGAACTCCGCGTCTGTTGTCCGCTGGCAAGCCGTGCCCGATGCGACCAGCTACAGCGTCACCGTGAGACGGGCTTCCGCACCGACGAATGCCGCTCCTGTGTTCAGCGGGACCACGCGGACGAATTCCATCAGCCTGCCGACGGGGCTCGCGGCCAACGTTTATGAACTGACGATTGTGGCTCGCTCCGGCGTGATCCTGAGCCGCGAAACGAAAGCCACGTTTACGGTGAGGAGTTCGGATCCGCCGCTGGCCCCCGTCATGGTGCCGATTCCTGCGACGATCACAGATTCCACTCCGACGTTCGCCTGGTCGGCTCCCGAAGATGCCGTCAGCTACAACCTCTGGCTGACCAATCGAGATACTCGAACGCGAACGCTGTATCAAACGGGCCTGACCGGAACGTCGTTCGATGTGCCGACGGCCATCAGCCCGGCTCGGTACGCGGTTTGGGTTCAGGCCGTGAATGCCTCGGGACAGACTTCAAGCTGGTCCTCGTTGACTGAGTTCGACTTGCTGGCTCCGGCGGTAGTGCTGACATCCGGCAGTGGTCAGTCATTCGATGGCAGGCCGAAACTTGTCTGGTCGGCTGTGCCAAATGCCACATCGTACGAGATCCGAATGACGCCCGTCGGTTCGGTCACGTCGTTGGTTTCTGTGACGGGTGTGACAGGGACGACTTTCACGCCGACTTCGCCCATTCCAGCGGGACGTTATGTGATCACGATTCGTGCAGTTCGCGGGACGAGAATTTTCTCGGTGTGGAGTTCCGGTGATCCGCTGTTGGTTCGATCGGGTCCCTCAGGCTTGCAGCGAATCGGCAGTCAGGTCTCTGGTTCTGCTGGCTTCAGTTGGCAGAATGTTCCGGGGGCGGTTTCCTATTCCTACGAGATTCGCCGTGCGGTGACGGGCAGTGCAGCTCCCGGGAGCGTGATCGCGACGGGCTCACAGGCCGGTACGTCGGTGATTCCGGCGACTCCGCTCACACCTGGCAGGTACTCGGCTCGTGTTTATGCAACGTTCACGGGCGGGGTGTCAACGCAGTGGTCGATCCCGTTGGCTTTTGAAGTGTTCCATGCTCCTGTGACGATCACGTCGTCGAGTGCGGCGACGGCCGATGCGACTCCGACGATGACATGGACCGCGGCGACGGGTGCTGCATCGTACGAGATTTTCGTCGGCCGAGTGGGTTCGTCTGCGGCCGTGTATTCGTTGACCGGGATCACAGGGACGACTCATCGCGTGGCAACGCCGCTGTTGCCGGGTTCGCATCAGATTTGGGTGCGGGCGAATTTCGCGGACGGTTCACGGTCGCTTTGGAGTGCTCCGCATTCTCTGCTGATCGGCCCTGCGCCTGTGATCAATCGGACGGGGAGCAGCATTTCATGGAATGCGATCAACGGTGCGACTCATTATGAGTTCTGGCTGGACTACGTTGGTCCTAATAGCCCGGTTCGAAAGATCGTGTATTCGTCTACTCTGTTGACAACGTCGGCAACACTCCCAGCGTCACTTCCTAGCGGTCGTTACCAGCTTTGGGTGCGTGCGATCCGTGCAGAAGCCGGCGTGTTGTCTCCAGGGTTCTGGGGGACGACAGGTGTGTTTGAAATGACGTGAGAAAAATACGGCAGTGTGCTCTGTCAGAATCTTCTTTGAGCCAAGTCGGCATTCTTGCTGCCGATGAGACGCCGGAAAAGAATGCCCAGCCTATTGCCTCTTGATCGCAACCTACGCGTCGTGAGACTTCTGCTACCTTCCTGTTGTACAGGCAATCTAACGCAGGCCGTAAACCACCGGGATAAACCCGGTGGCGTGGACTTAAAGCGAGCGAGTACTCGGAGTGAAGTTCATTATGGAGCACTTGGCTGCGGCGCGTAGGGAAGAGCCTGAGGGGATTGCCCGGCTGCTCCTGGCGGCTGCAGACTTTGGAGCAACTGGGGGTTGTCCTTCAGGACCTGCACAACGCTGCCGGGCACGGTTAGGCTGGCCGTGAGCACTGTTTCATTATTCGATGCGGCAAGACTGAGAACGGCTTGCTGCAGGGAAGGTTGCAATTCAGGCGGAGCGTTTCCGAGTGCAAGCGGTGCAAATTGTTTTGCCATGGCAAGAACCCCAGCCAAAGCAGTACTGGCTTCAGCAGCGTCTTCGGTCAGGTTCAGGTTGATGTTCAGCCTGATATCGCTTCCGGCTTCAAGCACGATTGCGAAGCCACTGATTTTGCCCTTGATTGCTTCAATCAACTGTGTGGCCTGCGGTGGAGCGTTTGGAGGACTTGGAATACTTCCGCTCATCCCTGCCAGCAGCGGACTACTAAAGGCTTGAACGAAGTGACTGCTGCGAGAAACAAACGCGAAATCATCAAGTGTGGATTCCCCGGGACCATTGTCCAATGCCGCTTTAAGGCCCGTCTCGGTCGAAAACAGGAACGTCTTCGAATCCAGTGAGTGAAATGCCATTGGCGGCTGCATTGGATCCGGCCCCGGAATGACGAAATACGTTTTCCCGTCATGAGTTCCTTCAGTCCCGTTGGCAGCCTTGACCAGTGTGCTGGGGTCGAAATCGTTAGCCGTTCGAATAACTCCCACTGAATCGTCGCCCGACATGAGGTTCATGTTAGGCGGAGCTCCTCCGCCCTGCGGACCGGCCTGAAGCTGAACGATTAACGGAATGATGTTTTGCATCACTTTGCTGGTGCCCATCGTCACCGAGTCGATATCCTCAGGAACAAATCCAAACGTCGTTGAGAGTTCGGTGATTTTGCTCTGTACCATTTCCATTTCCATCAGCGGCTTTACGAAGCCACTCTTCAGCATGTCTGCGGGACGAGCATAAACAAGCAGTTCAAGTCCCTCGGGCATGTAAGACATGTCGACAGGACCTGCCGTGATGCTGGAAACCGCTGCCATCGCTGCACCCGTGGCCGGCATACCAGCACCTGCACCACCGCCAAGAAATGGATTAGCGGGTGCATTTGGATCAATATCGGCAGCGGGTTCTGTGGCCGCAACGGTTGTGTCAGCGTCGGCTGGCATCTTCTCAGCCGGCGCAACCAACGGCGCATCAGCTTCGGTCGATGCGATAGGTTTTTCGCTGATCTTCGCCTGAATCTCAGCTTCTGCCTGCTTCTCAGCCAGAATCTCGGCAGCGGCGTTGAGTCGGCGTTTTTCAGCTTCTTCTGCGGCTGTGTTTTCCTCCGCCTTCGCAGCGGCGCTTGCTTCCGCAAGCAACTGATCTTCGGTCAGGCTGGCGCGGCGTTGAAGATCTCGCTGGTTGCTTTGGCGAGTCACGACCTGATCACCCACTTGCAATGACGTTTGCTCTTCAATCATGCGGCGAATGTCACCCTGAACGTCGGCCAGGGCGATGCTGACAAGTTCAGCGTCTCCTGGAGTGCTTTCATGCTTCAGCCCATCCGCAAAAGCCGCTTTTGCTTTCTCGGTGTCGCCAGATTCGGCGAGAGCGACTCCATACATGTAAAAGTAGCGTGGATCCGTGCCCGTTTCTGTGATCGTTTCAAACTTGCTGATCGCAGCGAAGAGATCGCCCTGAGCTCGCGCATCCAGCGCTTCGCGATAGATTTCTCTCTGACGCGCGGCCTCTGGATCCGCTTTGAGAGCGTTTCTTGCATCGGCACGGAATTTTTCGATTCGCCGTCGCAGAAGGCCCTGAGTTTTCTCCAGTGATCGATTCACGCTTGTCGAAGCGCTGCTATTCGCTTCCATTTTGGCGGCCGCCTTGAAATCGGCATCGCCGTTTTCACCAAGCTGTTCGGCCAGGATACCTCGGTAATAATAGACGCGAGGATCTTCTGTCTTGCCGTCAATCAGCGTGGTCAGTTGCTGACGTGCGGTTGGCAAATCGCCTGATCGCCAAGTGCTGATCGCCGCATTGAAGAGATCGTCAGGGGACGTACCGGCTCCGTAAGCTATTGAACTGCAGAAGCTAAGAGAAACAGCAAAGAACGCAGTGAGATTTCGGCACTTCATCAGAGAACTCCCGATCGCAAAACACAATGACCACAAGGCGTCGCATGCGTGGCAGGTACAACTGCCAAACGCTGATTCCGGGAAATGGTGGACCGATCCTGGCCAATTTACCGTGCGCAATTCTCCTCGCATCTGTCAGACGATATTTCACAGCATAACCGCTTGTCAGGCAATAGGGCGCAAATGATTTCGCTGAATCCGGCTCAGTTGGGTTTTCGCCGGCCCGTCCCCACTATTCGATGATCGAGCAAGAAAGGCAGCCCAACTGGCAGAATTTCACTATTCTGGTTGTTCGTCTTGAGCGGAGCTTTTGACAATCTTGGTTTGGAAGTGGACGGTGAACAGCCGACATCCACGTCCGTCTACGGCGGATCGTACCCGCCAGGATTCCACGGATGACAGCGGGCGATTCGATGAGTTCCCTTCAAGAGGGCTCGAAGTAAGCCGTACTTCCGCACCGCCAGAATAAAGTATTGGCTGCAAGACGGATGGAAGCGACACGTTCGCCCAAGCAGAGGACTGATCAGAAGTTGATAGGCTCGTACCATCAAAATCGCTAAGGCGCCAGGCAGTCGGCAGGCCATTCCAATGCCCTTTGTGATTACCGACATTGTGCCAACGCAAGTTGGAGTCTTTACCTTCTGCTTTGGTAAATCGGAACTTGCTGGTTCATCCATCGACGCTGTCATAACGATGGCTCGGGCTCGGGCGGGCGTTTTAACTTCGGCAAGCGTCGTGCCAACCGCTCGGTGAGCTGAATCAACGAGACCTGAAAATCCTGAAGTGTCGAATCATCTCGCTGGCGAGGAATCAGGATGAAGTCGATGCCATTGGAAATCCCGTGCTGCAGCAATCGAAAAGCTTCTCTCAAACGACGTCGTTTCAGGTTTCTGACAACTGCCGGCCCGTGCTTCTTCGAAACGCTCATTCCAATTCGACTGATGGCGAGTCCATTGCGAATGGCAAACACAAGCAAGTGTGCATCTCCAGCCTTCACGCCGGCGCCGTAGACTTTTTCAAAGTCCGACGGGCGGCGAATGTGCATTTCTGCAGCGAAGGAGAAATCCACGGCCATTGTGTGTTGATTCCGATTTGGGAAGTGCGTGTTGCTGAAGTCCGCAGTTTACCGGATATGATCAGGATGCCAATCGGATCACGATGTTTTGGTGCGATGGAGACGCGACTGTCAGCAGCTTCATGAAACCCCGAGTCAGAGATGAGAGCCAAGCGGAGAATTGCCGCCGACGGCTTCAGCTGAAACCACTAAATCCTCAATCAGGGAGCCCGTCGGCAAGTCATTTGAGTCCGAACGGCGTATAAAACAACCCTCGGCGACTGGGGATCGGTTATGGTCGTCACCAGAGTAGTTCCAGGAATTGCAGGAGTCCGCGTGAGTCATCTGGACGCACACTCGAGAGATCGAACGCTGCTGTTTGCGACGCGATGTTCGCGAATGTTTGCGTACGGGCTGCTGTCGGTTGTGCTGATCCTGTACCTCGTGGAAATTCCGCTGGAGGAATGGGAGATTGGGCTGCTGCTGTCGCTGACGATGGCAGGCGACACTGTCATTTCGCTTTGGCTGACGACAACGGCCGATCGGATTGGTCGAAAACGCACGTTGATCGCCGGCGCGATGCTGATGGCGTTTGCGGGGATTGTGTTCGTTTCAACGGGCAACTTCTGGCTGTTGGTGATCGCCGCAACTATCGGCGTGATCAGTCCGAGCGGAAACGAGATCGGGCCCTTCCTGTCGATCGAACAAGCTGCGTTGGCTCATATCGTCGGCGATGATCGGCGGACAGACGTATTCGCGTGGTACAACCTTGTCGGATCCTTTTCGACGGCGGCCGGAGCTTTCGCTGGAGGACTAATCGCTGAAACGTCTCAGTACTTCGGTATGACGGGAGCTGCGGCGTTTCGTCCAGTGCTGCTGGCCTACGCCGGGATTGGCGTCGCTTTGATGATTGGATTTTCTCAACTGTCGTCGGCGATCGAAGTCACAAGGCAGGAGCTTGTCAACGCAGAAAAGGCCGTGCTGGGACTTCATGCTTCCAAAGGCACCGTTTTCCGATTGTCGATGTTGTTTGCACTTGATGCCTTCGGCGGTGGCTTCGTGATTCAAAGTATAATCGCCTATTGGTTCCATGTGCGCTATCAACTCGATCCCGCGATTCTGGGAACGATCTTTCTGTTCGCGAATCTGCTCGCGGGAGTTTCCGCGTTGGCGGCAGGATGGCTGGCTCGCCGAATTGGCTTGCTGAACACAATGATCTTCACACACCTGCCATCGAATGTGCTATTGATTCTTGTTCCGCTCATGCCGAACGTCTATTGGGCGATCGGTGTGCTTTTGTTGCGGTTCAGCATTTCGCAAATGGATGTGCCGACTCGCCAGGCTTATACCATGGCGGTTGTCCGTCCCGATGAAAGAACCGCAGCCGCGGGAGTGACCGGAGTCGCTCGGTCCGTCGGTGCGGCAATCTCGCCCATGTTGGCCACCGCGCTGCTCGGCTCTGTCAGCTTGATGAGCGTACCATTCTTCCTCGCTGGTGGTCTTAAGATCGTTTACGATCTGCTGCTGTACCGAGCATTCTCACGGCGGGATTCGACGAGGATTGTGTAGTGCCGCTGCTGAATTCTCCGAAGCGGATCGGCCGATCGCCGCCGGTCAATCGTGGCCGGCGTGTTTTGGCATACGGCACGCTTCACCCAGAGTTTAGTACTCGGCAAGAATAGCCACAACGGCCGTTTGAAGCGGGCCGCCGGTGACCTGGACTTGACCGTCGGCGTGAATGTAGACGTCGACTTCGCTGCGGACGCCGAACTCGGGCAGGTAGATTCCTGGTTCGATCGTGAACATTGTCTTTGGAAGAATGCGACGAGTTTCATTGGTCTCAAGGTTGTCCATGTGAGTGCCATTGCCGTGGACTTCCTGAGCCAGATTGTGGCCGGTGCGATGGCAGAAGTACTCACCATAGCCCGCCTTCTCAATCACATTGCGAACGGCGTCGTCGACTTCACCACCACGGATTGGTCGACCGTCGGCAAATGCAGACGTCACGGCGGCGATGCCAGCATCTCGTGAGGCTGCGACGATGTTGAAGATCTTCGTGTACTTTTCAGGAACGGTTCTGCCGACGAAGCCTGTCCGAGTCAAATCGCTGTAGCACGCACCCGGCGTGGTTTGCTTGGCCCAGAGATCGACCAGTACAAAGCTTCCTTCCTTGATGATGGTATTGGCTCCGGTTCCCGTTGAGTAATGCGGGTTGCCGCCGTTCGCGTCGACACCCACAATCGGCGGGCTGTACGTGGTCAGGTTATGCTCCGCAAAGTGACGCATGATCTCGTCGCTAACGGCCATTTCTTCGACGTGTCCATGAGTCCGCACTTGATCGGCGATGAACTTCCATGCTCGAGCGAACGCTGCGTTGGTGACTTCAGAAGCGGCGAGATGACTTTGAAGTTGCTCTTCCGTCAGCACCGATTCAAACAACGAAATCAGGTCACCGGACGACACGACATCGCTGCCGAACGATCGCACAAGTTCCACTGTTCCTGCGTCGACTCGCGAGATATACGGATTGCCGTTGCGAGGCGAGTATTCCATGGCGACGATTTTGTGGCCGCTAACCACTTTCTGAATGGCGGCTTCCAGTTCCTGCCAGCGAAGATAGATAACCTTGTCGCCCGGTAAATGATCAAGCACGTCTGTTTCAATGCGATGCACGAGCTTCGTCGGAGTTCCCTTGGCTGGGACAAAGTAGAAGTAGCGGCGAGAACCATGAAATCCGGCGGGCATGTGCAGGACTCGCTGAGCCAGCACGTTGCTTCCTCGAAAGTCGTAAAGCAGCCAGCCGTCAAAACCAAATTCTGTAAGGGCTGACTGGATCGCCGGGAGACTGAACATGAATTGGTGATTCCTGAAATGAGTGTGTTAAATCTTGCTGGAATGTGGCCTGTTTGCGGCGAAGCTGGTGGAGACGTCGTCAGCAAACGATCGAACGAGAACGTGTGTTTCACGGATGAATAACTTCACCCCCTCAAAACGTCAACCGGTTCGAAATGAGCTTTTAGAATCGAGTAGGCATCGCACTTGAACCAATTCTGCACCAGGGCGGCGTAGACTTGCCGGAAATCCGTGTGATGCTTCAAGTCGCCGTCCTGCAGGCTGTCGAGACTCGGTAGTTTTCCGATCAAGCCAGGCTTCACTGACGCTCCTGCTAGAAACATGGGCCCGGCTGTGCCGTGGTCCGTGCCTTCGCTGGCATTCTCTTCGACTCGCCGCCCAAACTCGCTGAAAGCCATTACGGTGACGCGATCTGACTCCTTCAATAAATCAATGTCGTCCAAAAAGGCCTTGACCGAATCCCCCAACTGTCGAAGCAAACCCTGATGAGCGCCCGGCTGCTGGGAATGAGTATCGAAGCCCGGGATCTGGACGTAATAGACAGACGTCTTTAGCCCGGAACTGATGAGTCGGGCCACCGTTTGCAGTTGCTCACCCAATGCGTTCTTCGGATAGGCGACGCTCGAAGTGTAAGCCTTGCCCGTTGAACCCAGTCGTTCGCTGGCAGAAATCGCGGAGCTGGTACTGGTTTGCACAAAGTTCAGCAGATCGTTGCTGTCGCCTCGCCGAGCGTCAGACAGGTCCTGAACGGCTTTGCGAAATGCCGCGTCTTCCGTTCCCTGCAGATGAAACTGTTCGAGCGAACGAATAGACGGAACTCGCACTTTGCGAGACATCAAAGCAAATGGTTGCTTGTCGCCGCCCAGATGCAGAGCCAGGGGATCATTGCCAGCGCTGGACGCTTTCTCATCAAGCAGCCGACCCAGCCAACCGTCGTTTCGAATCTGATCCTTTCGCTGACATGTGTGCCAGATGTCCATGGATTCGAAGTGAGATCGATTCGGATTCGGGTAGCCAACGCCCTGCACGATCGCCAGCCTTCCGGCTTCCAGCAGATCGGCGAAGCCTCGCAGCGCGGAATGAAGACCAAGCCCATCGCCGACGCTCAGCACATCAGACTTCGGAACTGCCAGTTTTGGTCGCAGCTTGCGATACGTGGCATCTTCAAAGGGTATGACAGTATTCAAACCATCGTTGCCGCCAGCCAGTTCGACGACGACAAGAATTCGTTCTGTCTGACTGCTTTGTGCGGCCGCTTCGAGTGCCGACGGAGCGAGTCCGCCAAACGTTAGGACTGCCGACGCGGATGCCGATTTTCTGAGCAGACTTCGGCGAGTGAGATGATTCATGGTTGGCACCGGATTTCCAAACAAGTTGAGTGGACTGAGCCTTTGATTTGTTTAACGGCACGCCGCAAACGACCGTGACTTGCAACCTGCAGAAATAAATCGACCTAACGCCGTCCCCGTGAGCCTGAGGCGCTAGCCGATTCCCTGCCTTCAAATCGGCTAGCGCCTCAGGCTCAACAGGTAATTGTCATTCTGCCGCATGCCTTACCCGAGCTGGAACTCAGGTATTGTACACAGAGCGTGCAGACCTTCTGCCAGACTGTTTTCGTTCATTGATGTCATCAACGATTCGATTCGGTCCTTTGCTGCTTCCGGAACGGGTACGGCAAACAGCAGCGAGTCGAGATGATCGATGATGGCTCGGGCTTTTGTTATCTTGTGCTGATTGAGATACTCTCTGAGCGACGTCTTTCCGAAGCGAGTCTTCTCGTTGGTAATCAACGCCCGCACAAGATTGGACCGACCCAGCAGAGTTGAAGAATTCACCCAGGTGCGGCCGCCATCCCAGCCTTTGACGCTGGGCGGATACATCAAACCCTGGCCGAGCATGTTCATTGCTTCCGCCAGTTCAAATGAATTCGTCGAACCTTCAAGGCACCGCAGCAGTCCAATCGCAAGTTCCACAGGCGATCGCACTTTGCGGCCGACAGCATGTTGCGAGTAGAACAGTTGGCTCGTCAGTATGCGACGAAGAACCGGGCGAATCATCGTGCCGGAGTCTCGCAGTTCTTTTGCGAGCGGTGCAATCAGGGCCGCGTCCGGTGCGGGTTCGTCCATCACGAAGTAGCGAACCAGCTTTGCGGCGATGAACTCGGGCGCGGATTGATGTTCGAGAACAATTCGAACTCCGTCCTCGCCGCCAAAGTCGCCTGTTTGGCCAAAGATCGTTTTCTGGTTGGTGTCGTGCTGATACTTGTTGAAGCGAAACTCGCCTCGCCGAATCTCCCAGCCCGTGAAGCACCGAGCCAGCTCGCGAATGTCCAGCTCGGAATAATGCCCTTCGCCAAGACAGAAGAGCTCCATAATTTCGCGAGCGTAGTTTTCGTTGGGATGAGCCTTTCTGTTCGTCGCCGAATCCAGATACACCAGCATCGCTGGGTCGCGGGAAATCTCGAGCAGCAGTTTTGAGAAGTCTCCAAAGGCGAATGATCGCAGCAGCTCATTTTGAGTTCGCATCAAAGCCGGATCGGTGACCTTCTCCGCGCTCGTCGCGAAGTGACCGTGCCAGAACAAAGTTGTCTTCTCGAGAAGCTGATTGGGTGTGCTGAGCATTCGATACGCCCACCACGCAGACAACTGTTTTGGGTTCCCAGTTGCGATGGCCGCGTCGGCAAGCGAATTCATGTCGCTCAGGAAATTGTCGGGCTCGGACGCGTTCAGCAGTTCGTCGACGACATCGCCTGGCGACTTCTTGATCGCAGCGCTGAGTTCCTCATGAGTCGCCCCAAACCCGGCTCGCCGAAACAGATGGGCCGCAGTGCGAATGTTCCACGGACGTTCCTTCGACGGCTTAAACTCCGACCATGCCCAATCGGGATCGATGATTTCGTTCATTGTGTCTTAATCTTCGTCTGAACGGACACGGTCACTGCAAGACTCACGGTGAGATGTTCGGACGGCATCACCGGATATTCACTCAAAAATTGCCCTTTAGCACTCGCCGAGGAAACGGCGGTACTCGATGTCTGGCACCGTCAGAACCGAACTCTCTGATTTGAGGGATTGTCGGCGGCTTCATCGATCACTCGTCGTAGGTCGATTCGAGCAAACACAGCCACTCCACCTGAGGATCAAAGCAATGATGTCGGACTGAAAAGAATCCAACGACGCGATGTTCCTGGAACTTTGAGCCGTTGGAAGGCTACTTGATTGCTTGACTCAAGTCAAAACCCAATGAAAGCTTCGGAACCTCGTTGAGTTCACCTAACCGCGTGTCTTCCGCAGGTGTGAATTGACAGCGTTCAGCAGCGGATCAATTGTCCAGCTTTGGATGCGATGCGGGGGATTCCAGTCGAACCATTGGTAGCCGTCGTGTTCGGTAACGACGATCTCAACCGGCCGAATAAGCCGAGCGAGGAAGACCAGCAGACGCTTTTCGATCAGGCCCTTTCCGCCGTAACGTTTCTGGTTGACCATGTAGCGGCTTTCGAACCGGAAGTTCGGGTCCACTTCGACGTCGGTGTGCGCAATCCCCGTTTCTTCCTGCAATTCTCGCAGGGCGGCCTGCATTTCGGTTTCGCCTTCATCGACATGCCCCTTTGGCAGGTCCCAGCGGCGAGGATGCTGCATCAGCAGAAACGACTCCACCGGATCGCTTCGAAGCACCAAAAAACCGCAGGAAACAGGCTGTTTCACGCCCACACACTCCCAGAATCAAAATCGGATCGGCTACTTTGTCGATTGATCGGCCACAACGTCCGGAGGCGGATAGTTGGGATGGTAATCTACCTTCGACATTCGCTGCAGCAGATCTTCGGGTTTTGCCGTGAATGGTTGCAACACTGGTCGACCGTCCAGGGAAAGGAAATCCCTCAAAACCCAATGATTCACGGGAAACGCCAGTTCATCCCAGGGGATTCCTTCCCGAGTGGCCGGAAACAACTGCGAGTCCAGACTTTCGTCGCTGGCGTGAAATTTGGGTTCAATCAAATCAGCAAGATACATCAAGTGCACCTGGCCAATTCGTGGAACCGCGTAGACGCCAAGAAGTGCCGATATCATAATGTCCGCGCCGGCTTCTTCCATGGCTTCGCGGCGACAGCCTTCCTCAGGAGATTCGCCGAGTTCCATGAATCCACCCGGCACAGTCCAGAAGCCATAGCGAGGCCGAATGGCACGGCGACAGAAAAGCAGTTGCTCCTGCCAGCGAATCACGGCTCCGACAATGATGCGAGGATTCTCGTAATGAATCCATCCGCAATCAGAACACATCAGGCGATCGCGATTGTCGTTCGCGGGCTGGCTAATGGCAAAATTGTTGAATCCGTTGGGAGGAATGGCTGCCATGCGAAACACTTCGAATCTGAAAGGCCCAGGCCGGGAAACCGGTTCAGCCCGCATCCCGTGAGTCGCAGGATTCTGCCGGTTTGCCCCGAATCCGTCGAGTCTCCCGGCCGCAGATCCGGGATGCTTATCTGATTAGAGAGGCGAGATTGCATCGCGATGTTGGGGTGGATGTTCAGGCCTCATTTGACGCAGTGCCTGCGATTTAATCCGTGAAATCTGTGCTATCCCTGGTCAACAACACAATCGAATACTTACAACGGATAACACGGCTGACACGGATTAATCGCAGCGGTCAGAAAAAGGGTTGTTCATTGGTTGAAAGGCGAACGGCAGGGGACGACTTAACAATGTAGGACGATTGTTCAAATCGTTCATTAACAGTTGCGGCAACTGCTCCACGATGGGATGGTACGCCATTTTTTCCTGCCGCTCGCCAAAGAATCGATGTTCTCGCGTTTCCGCACCGTGCGAGACTGACACTCCGAACATCGAACTCGGCGCTGTTTAATTAAAGTCCTGACATTGCATGAACATATCGCCTCAGTGATGAGCGACCCGCTCTGTGAAATTGGCCGGGTCGTGCGAATCAGGTCCTTGGCCAGCGCGAAACACTCCGGACAATTTGAGCAACGGCGTGCAATGCCTTGAATCCTCGATCGAGTCCCGTCAGACTTATAGCTTGGAAAAGCGTGTTTTTGCTGCGCTGACTGTTGCCGCGGGATTTTTCATAATGTGGCAAACGTCGTCCAATCTGGTCCATGCCGAAGCGAGTGCTCTCGGTGCGGATCGCAACTTCGCGTTCCGGCTCTCAACGACCTTCCCATCCTCTTTTGTCGTGAACAGGCTTTCCGAGTCATTCCGTTTGCGACGACTGCCTCACAGGTAACCAAATAATGAAGCGATTCTTGTCTTGTCTCTCCGCCACGTCGGCGGCAATGCTTCTTGTCGCATCGTCGTCGCCGGTGTTCTCTGGTGACATTGTTGTTTGGAACTTCGACAGCCCACCCGCAGGCTGGGATACCAGTGCGGAAACAGAATTGACAGTCGCCGATGGAAATCTGTTGGTGAAGTCGAACGGCGGAGATCCGTATTTCTCGACCAAAGTCGACGGCAAGGCCGGACCGCACCGACTGCTGATCAGCGCGAAGTTTAAGGGCAGTGCGGACATTCAGGTCTTCTGGACAACGGAAGCCGATCCAAACGTGTCCGAAGAAAAGTCAGTGAGAACGGAGCTGAAAGGTTCCCTAAAGGAATTCCGCGAGGCGAAGCTTTACTTCCCAACGGACTCGCCAGTGACATCATTGCGGATCGATCCGATGAGCGGCGGCGGTGAGATGGTGATTGATTCCATCCAGTTGACCGACAACGCCGTTCCTGTGCCAGTTTCAACACCAGTGTCTGATATGAAGATCGCAGCCGGCTTTGACGTCGAATTGCTGTACTCCGTGCCTGGCGAGACGATGGGGTCGTGGGTTTGCATGACGACCGATCCAAAGGGCAGGCTGATCGTTTCTGACCAATATGGCAAGCTCTATCGAGTCACTCCGCAGGCGAAGGGATCAAAAGACGCGCCGAAGATTGAACTCATCAACGTTGACGTCGGGATGGCTCAGGGATTGCTTTGTGCATTTGATTGCCTTTACGTAATGACAAACAGCGGCGACGCACCTCGAGTCGGTCTGCACCGAGTTCGCGATACTGATGGCGATGACCAGTACGATTCAGCCGAACATCTGCGAACGCTCAAGGGAGGCAACGAGCACGGACCGCACGCAATCATCCTTTCACCAGATGGCAAGTCGCTTTACGTCTGCTGCGGAAATCACACTCTTCCGACAGACTTTTCACAGTCACGAGTGCCTCGAAACTGGGACGAAGATCAATTGCTGCCTCGCATGTGGGACGCTGGGGGCCACGCTGTTGGAGTAATGGCGCCAGGCGGCTGGATTGCTCAGGTCAGCCCGGATGGTCAGGA
>JANMEV010000511.1:0-2879 GCA_031377305.1 Planctomycetota bacterium
ATGACATCACAAGCACTGTGAAGGGAGGTCGCGGGGCCATCAAGATTGTGACTGGGGGCAGTGTCAACGGCGATGTCACCACTCGACTCGATGAGCTGAACTCCTCCTGGACAGTATCGATTACAGCATTTGGCGATGTAGCCGGGGCCGTGCGCGGCACGGGGTCCGTTGATATTGCAGCAGATAATATCAAGAGTCCGAACATTGAGAGCAAGTCGGGCGCAATCACTCTGACTGCAATCCGCAATATCGAAACGAAGGCCACCGCAGATTTGGATATTCGCATGGCAGCGGGAGTGATGATCACATCGCCCTCGGCAGGTGGAGATACCGGAAATAGTCAGGCTGGAGGAACCAATCACGGTAGTGACAGTGAAAGTGAGATAGAAAAATCTGCCGGAATTCGGTCAACCAGAGGATCTGTCAAACTATCCACCACTGGAACAGTTGCCGGCGCCGGTGTATCTGCGGCGGCATCGCTCGATGTCTCGGCTCGACTTTCCATCACAGGCCTCAAAGCAGTCGCAGGCACCGACTCGTCCATCGTCTCCTTGGGAACCGTTGCCGATTCGACTCTGACGACAAAAGGGGGTGATATTTCTGCATTCGTTGGTGAATCCGCAGATATGAAACTCAAGTCCAAGAACGGCAATGTTTCGGTGACATCTGTCGAAGACCTTAAAGGAACGTATTCCGGTACTGGCGAAGTTTATGTGATTGCTTTCGGCTCGATTACAGACACGACAGCGAACGGCGATGTGCTCGTCGTTTTTGGATTACAAAACGTCCAGGCAACGCTTACAGGACGCACGCTTGCGGCCGCTGAATCGGCCTATTCAGTTTCTGGGTCTGTCGATGCTGCCTCCTCTCAGGTGTTCGCCGGACTGGATTCGTCAGCGACTTTGTCAAGTCGTCGTTTCTCGTATGTCACAGCGGGAACCGATGTTTCGGGGACGGTCGCATCCGATGGCAATGCCACGGCCATTTCGCAGGGACGCGGCAAGATGTCGGGTTCGGTCACTGCCAATGTTTCTGGTGTTCAGTCAGCAAAAGCGATGGCCATCGGTGGTTCAGTGTCTGCGACCGTAAGATCCGAGAATGGAGAAGCGCTTGCTTTTGCCGGGGAAGACATTTCCGGGAAGGTAGAAGGGGGAACCAACGCGGGCGCATTTGCTGTTGGAAATATCAGTGGTTCCGAGGTGAAAGCAAAAGGATCGGCCAAAGCAAAGGCATTAGGTACGATAAGTAGTAAAGTCTCCGCAGAAGCCGGATATGCACTGGCTGTCGCTGGAAAATCGGTTACTGGTGACGTCAAAGCGATGAAGAACGCTGTCGCAGTGTCGATCAGTGGCGCAGTCACGGGCAAAGTGGAATCGGACGCCGCATCCACTTTTGTCGTGGCAATGGATGGTATTTCTGGAAACATGAAGGCGCACCGACATGCCATCGCTCTGGCCTATGGTGCCGTTACCGGCACCGTAACTGCAAACAACGGATCGGCCCTGGTTGTTTCCATTGCGGGCGGTGTAACCAACGACGTGTCTGCGGGACGCTCTGCAATGGTGGTTGCGTTTGAAAGCGTCTCAGGCAAAGTAGAAGCGGATAAGTCGATTCTGGTAGCAACTCTGGGCAGCGTCACTGGAGAGGTCGATGCAGAAGAATATGCAGTTGTCCTTGCAGCGGGAGAAGTCTCTGGCAGTTCAATCACGGCTGGGAAAAGTGCTCTCGTTGTTGCACTTGGAAATGTGACATCGTCCGTGACAGCAGAAGCCGGTTCCCTTCTCGTCCTCACGCTTGGGAACGTAACATCGACATTGTCTGCGACCGAATTCGTGGTCGTGATTGCGGCAGGCAATGTGACGATCAGCGTCCCACATTCGCAGGATTTGATCGTGGTCAGCGGCGGAAAAACGAAGTACAGCTTTCTCACAGAACTGCAGGCTTCGGATGCCGCAGCCGCGTTTTCAGGGCCCCCTGGGTCAGCCCCGGCAGCGTCAGCGTCCCGCGATTTGGTCCTCTTCGGACTTGGCGGTGTGGAAGGTAATGTGCAGAGTGGTCGAGATGCCGTCCTTGTCAGTATGGGAAGTTCTACCGCGAACGTCAGTGCTGGTGGTGATGCGATCCTTTATGCATTCGATGGAATTCAGCGAACCAGTCAGAATCAGATTCCGAAAGTGGTTGGTGGTGGCGACGCGGTTTTAGTTTCTGGTTCGTCGGCGTTGGCGCAGGTTACGGGTGGCAAGAATGCGATGCTGATGTCATTGGGCTCTGCGTCCGGATCGACAGTTACTGGGAACGAATATGCCGGAGTGATGACGCTGGGATCGGGATTGAATCTGCAGGTCAATGGTCATGTTGGAGCGTTGGCATGGACGTACGGAGATTTTTCCGGGGCAGTGATCTCCTCCGCAGGAAGCGCGATCGCGTCTTCGATTGGAAATGTCTACAACGCCACGGTTCACGGCAAAGACAACGCCTTAGCGGTGACGGTGGGTTCCTTCAGCGGTACTGTGACGGCGGACGACGAATACGCCGGGATCATTTCGCTTTTGAGTTCTTCAGGCACCGTGTCGTCTGGGAAAGGAGCGGTTCTGATTTCTGACGGTTCAATCAACGTGAACGCCGATGTGGATGAAGATCTGCTGATCTGGGCACGCGGAGATGTGCATGGGACGTACTCTGTGGGTCGAGATGCTGTTGTGGTTTCCCACGGGACCTATGACGCGTCGCTTACGGCAAACGAAGACATTCGGTTTGCCTACGCTGGCACATCATTGCGTGGTTCGCTGACGGCGGGCCGCTGGATTGGAGACGGCAGCACGGCTGCTCCGACCGATCCGACGGTCATTGACGACGTGTTCTCGCATGGTGACATTCTG
>JANMEV010000573.1:0-13871 GCA_031377305.1 Planctomycetota bacterium
TTCAGGCTCCGAATTCAAAAGGATCGTGCGCAGGCTGGAAAGTGCTTCGACGTATCGACGGTGCGCAGTTGCGGGCGTCAGATCGAAGACCTCCGCAACCTGTCGAAACGTCATGCCATTCCAGACAATCGCAACAACTAGCTCACGGAGTAGTGAATCGAGTTGCTGCAAAGCAGACTCCACTTGCTCCGGCGCGACCGCACAAGGATGTTCATTTCCATCCTCGAACCACTTCGGATGGCACGAGGCATGCCGCATCTCGCGATTTCGCCGCCGCGAGTCTGCTCGTATTTCAGACACCGCGATATTTCGAATCACTCGAGCCAGCCATGCCAGGGGATCGTCAGGAAGAGTCGCCTGCCCTGATAACGTGACGAACGCTTCCTGAACCAGATCGTCAGCATTACCGCCGCGCATCCTTGCCAGAAGCCGCAACCCTGCCGCATGCCGCGTCCAAAGCTCAGCAAGTTGAGTGGGTGGAATCAATGTGGGTTCCGGTCAATCCCAAGGCGATCGGAGGCCCTTTACTCGTCGAAAGTCAATGCTTTCCTGATCAACGTGATAAAGGAGCGGCCGCGAATCACTGAGAAGACGCCACGGGCGCGGTTTTGTCTCAGTAAAACCAGAGCGACGGTCTCTACTGGGAAAAAATACCATGAGCCTGAGGCGCTAGCCGATCCTCTGCCGATGAATCGGCAGGCACGTCAAGAAAAGGCGGCACCGATAATGAGATGGCCTGAAGGCTGCTGCTGACTTTGGGTTCCTGACCGCTTTTTCGAGCGCTGCGCTGGAATCGGCAACCGCCTCAGGCTCAATGGGTGCTTTTTATTTGCCGCGAGGCAAAAAAACAAACACCCCTGTCGGGCGTGACTCCGACAGGGGTGTTTGCAGAACGATGGTAGTGAACCACCTGGTGTTGGATCAGGAAAAGATGCAGCCCTAGTAGCCAGTTGAACCGGCGGCGATCTCAGGGACGCCCTTGCTGCTGGTGATATAGTAGTCCGATGAATTCTGGTTTTGGTTGTAGCCGTCAGAAAGGTCGTTTTTGTAGGCGTTGCTGCAGGCCTGCGCGACGTCGTTGAGTTCGTAGGTGACAGCGTGTGAGAGTGACGCGAGGCCGACGATTGAGCCAAGCACCAGAATTGTTCCGACAAGAACGATCTCCGAGGAAATAATCATTCCGTTTTGATCCTGAATGAGTTTCTTCAGCAACTGACGCATGAGACTGCTCCTGCCATTCCACAAAACACAACGATTCTGAACCCCAGGCCGCGAGGCAATCAGACCTGAAAAAGTCGTGTTGCCTTTTCTGAACTTTACCCCATAAACGAACCTGGGCGCAAAATCGGACGACTTCGAGGGCAATTGATGTGAGCGTGCGGCAGCGGAAGTCCGAATTTACCGCCTGCGCGATGAAAGCGGAATTTGCCTCGCGATGGGATCATCACTTCCGGGCGATTCCACGAACCGCTAAACGCGGAAACGGAATGTTTCGCAAACGTACCGCCACAGCCAATAGGCTGCCGTTCGATTGGCGATAATGAAGCGAGCTTTGCCTCGCATGCCGGGCTTCATCAAGAGCGATTCAGGCTGAGTCGTCTCCGAATCAAAATGAAACTCGGCGATCGCTCGGTAGGCAGTACTCGCCAGTTGTTCCTGTCCCTGCTGGCCGGGCTTTGTTGGCAATGGTCCGTTAAACCGAGTCGTCAATGCTTCAGGTGCGGTCACTTCGCCCTTCAGCGAAACCTGACTGACCTTTGTCAGCCACGTGATATCGGCCAAGTGGTCCAGCTTGATTTCAACTTCCATCGTTCCCTGCAGATCGTCTCGGTCGCCCTGATCAATATACATGACAGCCTGGATCTTTTTTGAAGGGGCAATGCTGACAAGTTCCTGACCGGCTTCGATTCGGCAACCCGCGTTTTTGGCGTCCAGCGGAGTTCCGTGCCAGGTTTCCATCTTCATTGGATCAATTTCGCTTTTCGGTTGTGGAGGAATTCGCTTCGCAGCGACCAGAATTCCATCCGCCGGCGCACGGACGACTCGTTGCAGATTGAGGCGCACAAGTTCGCGAATTGTGTCCTGATACTCCATCGCTTCCGCCAGAGCATCGCTTGCGCCCTTGACATAAGGGATACGTTCGTATTGCGCGATTTCAGTGGATCGATAATAGAGTTCAGCGACGCGTTTTTTGAGCTCATCCCGTCGGCGAAGATCTTCGGGCTGTTCCAAAATAGCGATCACATCATTCTTCCTGAGCATCTCGCCATTCAGCGGGATTCGAGAGTACTCGTCGGGCGTTGGCATACCAGCGAGAAGGCTGAGTTTCGAAGGATCGATCAGCAGCTTCGTCGGATCGGACGGGTCTGCTTTGGGAATCATTTTCGCTCGCACTACGGTTTCGTAATGTGACATCCAGTCATAGTAGGCTCGATAGTCATCAGGAAGAACGACGGATCCGGCCACCGGAGCAGGCACCATCACAACGCCTTTGGGCTCAAGAATGCAGGGTGCTTCGTGATACCAGGGAATCGGAGTGCTAAACGCCACCCATAGAACGCCGCCAAAAACCACGGTCGAGATTGCCATCTTTGTCTTGCTCATGGGTTCCATCCGAGGTGTCGCGATGATTTGATAAATGCTCTTGAACATTGCAAACAGGATACCGCCCATTGAAAACACAAGCATGGTGATGCCAAGGCTCTGCAAATCGTAGGGCTTCAGCACAGTATACAAAAACATGCTGATCGAAACCAAAACGACCCAGCGATAACACCATGCGGCGATCGCATAAGTCACAAACCAGGCTCGGCCGGTTTCCGGCATGAACGGGTCAGGCTTGGATTCGATTCCCAGACAGTACCAGGAGAACGCTTCCTTCAGCAGCTTCTCAGACTTCTGCCGGAGGTTCGGAATCTCGAGGAAGTCGCTCATCATGTAATAACCGTCGAACCGCATTAGTGGGTTGGCGTTGAAGATGACAGTCGTGATTGTCGTTACAAAGAACGTATTCAGAGCCAGGTGATGCAGAAGGCCAGGCTTTGTCAGCCACCAGATGTAAATTGCGACGGCAGAAAGTACGACTTCGATGTACATGCCAGCAGCACCGATGATGATTCGGTGCCATTTATTCTTCATCATCCATGAGTCAGTCACATCGCAATAAAGGCATGGACTGAACACCAGCATCATGACACCCATTTCGTGACACTCGCCGCCGTAATGAGTACAGCTCAGGCCGTGACCGAATTCATGGATGATTTTGGCAAGCCCCAGCGTTGCCCAGAGATAGATCAGGTTGGGCCATCCAAAGAAGCTCTGGAATTCCGGAAGGCGTCCGCGAAATTCTTCAAGGTTCGATCCCAGGACCAGCCATGAGGAAACAACAAACGTCATGCAGATGGCAACAGCCAGTGGATGAAAGATCCAACTGACAAAGGGATGCATGCGATGCAACGTGATTTCCGGGTCCCAGCCAGGCAGGCGAAGGGACAGCAAACTCATCAGGGTTTGCTTAATCTTTTCCTTGCGAGTCTTGTCACGTTCGCGGACAACAGCCGCCCCCTGCCCCATTCGATCACTGACCACCAGCCCCTTCTTGTGGAGGTCGGTGATAAGCTGCTGAATATCGCTGAGTGTGATCTGCAGAGTTGGAAAGTCCGACTTCAGATCGTCCCGAACGGATTCCAGACTGCGCTTGCCGTCGAGCAACTCCAAAATGCGATACTGCTCAATCTGCAACCGATGATACTTCAGGGCAATTGGATCTTTAATGACCTGATAGCCAACGCCAAGATAGTCGATCTGGGCGACGACCAGGTCGGCTCTTTTTGTCAGGGGGATGGGTCGCTGGTTTGAAGCGACCATGCTGCCGGAACTCATGATTCAGCCAGTCTACATTGTGTCGGGCAATTCGGCTGTCACGGGTGACGCAATTATTTTCGAAGTGGTTTAGCCAGGATCACAGCCTGAACAGGCATGCCTTCCTGCAGCAGGAATCGACCGTGTTCGTCCTGTTGATTTGTAACAAATACGCTCAGCTTAATCATGTAGGCCCCGGTCGAATCTTTCTCAACCGTCGGCTCAATGAACTGAATTTTTCCCATGAAGACCTGCGATTCATCCATCGCAGTCTTCGTTGATGCGGGCTGGAAGTTGGCAGGTTCCGACGCACTCGGTCCACCCTTCTCATCAAAGATTGAACCTGGATTCTGCAGCGGAGCAACAGGTTCTGCTGCCTGAGTCACTGCTGGTTTCCCTGACGCGTTCACCCGGATTTCCACTTCATTTCCAACAAACAACTTTTGGCGGTGTTTGAAATGGACAGACACGATCGCTCGAAGCGTCGACATATCCGTCAACGTGAGCACGGGATCGCCCGGGCGAACGTTTTGACCCGCATACCGGGAGATTTTTGTGATGAGTCCATCAAACGGTGCTTTCACAGTGTATTGTGCAAGCTGTGCTTCTTTCACTTTGGCGTCGAGGTCGTGCAGGATATGGTCGTCTTCAGATTTTTTTAATTGAGCATCAGCCTTTGCGACTTCCAAATTTGCCGCACGCATTTCAGGCTGAGTAAAAGCTCCTGAGACTTTTTTGTTGGCCTGAACTTTTTGATCCAAATTGGCCTGAGCACTTTCAAGCGAAGTTTTTGCAAAAATGATCTCAGTTGTCTGAGTTGCCTGCGTTCGGGCTCGCATGACTTCAGCCTGAACAACGGCGTCATTGAGACGAATCAACTCGTCACCCTTTTTGACAAAGATGCCTTCTTCATCCGGGTGCACGCTGACAATTGTTGCCGCAACTTCTGCAGAAATTGGCACCTGATAGAGCAGTTGAATCTGAGCTTCATTGGCTTCGATTCGTTCAATATGCTGCGCTACCGCAACTCTGGTTTCAGCGAGTATGCTGCAAACGACTGCTGCAAAACAAACGGCCAGACGAACTTGAAACATTGGAAATCTCCAAACTACCATCGAAACCAATCACTGTGCTTCGCATGAGGACGTGAATTCCTGCGTTGTCTAACGGAACCAGCGAATTCCCTCAATCCCTTGTAGTGGACAATCGACGTCCTGCCTTCCACATAATACTCAGCAATGACGACAGTATGTCTGAGAATTCGGGGGCCCAATTGCAGAAAACGAGGTCTTTCGCGGCGAAAACCATATCAGACCGGCGGCAGTACGGGCCTGTTCTTCATGATGTCGGCCTTCTTCTCAATCTTAACGGCAAGTGCGAGCAATGTTGCTTCGTTGTGAAGAGACGCAGTGAGGGTACAGCAGAGCGGGCGAGTTTGTGGCTTCACATCGGCCATAATCACGGGAAACGCCAGCGACGGTTGGCCGGTCAGGTTCGTGATTCCCAGATCGTTGCCGCCGATGTAGACGTCAACTTTATTGAAGACCTCCGCCATCTTCTTCATTAGTTCAAGCCGAGCCCGTGAGGCCTGCAGAAAATCGATCGCCGAGACAAAGTGCGATGCTCGGAAGATGTTTTGCCAGGCATTTAGCCCGCTCAATTTGCCGCCGCGAGTCAGCTCCTGAAAAATGCAGGCGGCTTCAACATCCAACATACTGGCCAAAGCCCATTCGGGAATATCGCGAGGAAGTTCGATGTCAACCAGCGTTGCGCCGAGCTCCTTGAGCGCGTCGATGGCCGCCAGGTCAGCCGCCGCGGTTGCCGAGTTCGTAACACGGCCGATCCGGACTTTACTTAAGTCGACATCCATTGGCCATTGGAACCATCTGTCGACCGTTGTTGGATCTGAAGGATCTCGCCCATGAATGGCTGAAAGCACAATGCCGCAATCATCCGCGGAACGGGCGATCGGTCCGATCTTGTCCATCGTCCACGACAGCGCCATGCAGCCGGTCCGTGAGACGCGTCCGAACGTCGGGCGAAGTCCAGCAACACCGCATCGTCGCGTCGGCGAAATGATGCTGCCGAGCGTTTCGCTTCCAATGGCAAACGGCACAAGGCCAGCAGCAACGGCCGATGCCGAGCCGGCTGAGGAACCACTAGACCCCTGCTCTGTGTTCCATGGATTCTTCGTTTGTCCGCCAAACCACTGATCTCCCATGGCCAATGCACCGAGAGAGAGTTTTGCGACAAGTACAGCACCAGCCGCCTCCAATCGCGTGGCGACTGTCGCAGATTTGCTGAAATGTTGATCCCGAAACTGCGCGGCTCCCCAGGTTGTCGGATAGCCGGACACCGCAATCAAATCCTTTGCGCCCCATGGAATTCCGTGAAGTGGTCCTCGGTCGAGTCCCTCGGCGAGTTCTTTGTCAGCCAGTTCTGCCTGCCGCATTGCCAGATCTTCGGTCAACGTGACAACGCAATTGAGAACCGGGTCTCTGGCCACCAGTTGCTTGAGGCAATGCTGAGTCAACTGCACAGACGTCAGCGTCTTCGCGCGCAGTCGCTGTCCCAATTCTCGAATCGAAAGAAACGACAGTTCGTGCGGCTCCCCGTCAGAGTTGCCTGCCGTCGAGTCTTGTGGTTTCAGGTACGCGGGTTGGGACAACGGTTGAATCTGATACTCCGGCGTGGCCATTTCCGGGTCGAATCGAAACGCAGGCAGCGAATCGAATTGCAGCGGCACGGATCGGATTTTTTCCGAGTGACCTCGCTGTTCCCTGAGTTCCTGTTGCAGCGATTTTCTTTGTTCATCTGTCAGCGATATTCCGGCGATCCATTCGGCGTTTGCGATCTGCTCGACCGAGATCTCCGTGGCTTGCCCTGCTTCATCTGCCAACGCTCGCTGGAAGGTTGCAGTTCCAATACCCAGCAGGCTTAAGGCCTGAAGAACTTGTCGGCGATCCATTGATGTCGACCGATTCGACGTTGCAATTTCATCGCTCGGCTCATCAGATTTGAAGAAACTCATCGGCTATCTCGCCCAGAGGAAATCTCATTCACGCTGAAGCTGTCCGTTAGTCGCAGCGCCTTTAGTCAAGACAAAAGCGAATGCGCAAAAACAAACAGCCCTGAAGAGTAATCCCTTCAGGGCTGTTTTGTCAGCAGTCTGGATGGTGTTTCTGGACTGAGAGAACGGTTACCAGTTCTTTGGGCTCAGGATCCAATACCACTTGTCTTTTTCTTTGTTGAAGTTCAGGTTCCACTGACCATCGTCCCACTCAAGAGACACTTCACGCCACCCCATTGGAACCTGTGGGTATGGATAGAACGGTCCGATGTACGGCCATGCACTGGCACTGTACTGAGTCGGATAGCTGACCGCCGCTGAGTTTGGATACTGAGCGTACGACGGCCATGCATGTGACGGTAGTTGTGGATGATTGAAGCTCGTTGGTGCATAGCCGCTTGGTGATGGAGCCATCCCTGGATCCATCTGCATGCCCGGCTGAGAGAAGCTCGCCTGCTGCATTGCCTGAGCGTGCATCATCTGCTGTTGCTGCATCATCTGCGGCGACATCATTGGCTGAGGACCACCGGCCATTCCAGGATTGTAGGCAGTCTGGCTGATCGGGCCCGATACTCGCAGTTGATTGTTCACGCTGCGAACTGCTGAAATCTGAGAGACAGCCTGTGAAGCGGCCTGTCGCTGACCAACCGTGGCAACATCGCCGGCCAATGTGGCTACGCCATCGTTGAAGCGGATTTCCATGTTGTAGCCAACAAGGCCAACTCGAGCCAACGAGTCGGCAATCTGCTGAGCAACCGCCTGATTATCAACGCCACCGGTCGCTGGCACTTCGCCGCTGACCTTTTGAATTCGGCGAGCCGGAGCTTCCGAAGATTCATAACCTGCAGCTTGTGTCACGCGGTCATGACGCGGATCGGCTGAGCGTGTTGCTGAGGCTCGTTCAATTGTTCCATGGCTCGGAGGCGAAAACTTCAGATTGTTTTCAACCTGACGAATTCCCGGTACATCGCTGGCAGCACGCTGAGCCAAAGCTCGCTGGCTTGCTTCGTGTACCTTGCCGTGCAGGACAGCGACGTTGTCCTTCACTTCAATTTCGATGTCATCGCCAGTCACGCCAGCACTCTGCAGAGCCGAGGCAACTTCGTTTGCCTTTGCAGTGTTTCGTGCTTTCTCCGCTGAACCGGAGAACGGCATCTGCGGTTTCATCCGCGTGCCAAGGAATCCATCCGCGCTGGTAACGACCGGGTTGGCCGCCAAAACTCCCAGCACGAGCAACCACTTACTGTACTTTCGCATGAAAGTTCTCCTCCGTGAGGTACCTTCCGACCCGGATCGCACTCGAACTGCTGAGAAACCGTCCCGGTGGTTTAGTGTCTACAATTCTCGGACGCTGACTGCATCTGGCAGACACGTCCGCCAGAACTCCAGACTGCTGCCACCGCCCACGTCAGCCTGAGTCAGGTACCCGTTCTCACGGCGACCATGCCTTGCGACAGCGCAACAGAACTACACAATCCATTCTTCGGTCCTATCGTACCGGTTGGATAAACATTTCTGTTTTTTTGGCTCCTGACGATTGTCCGGACGACCGCAAATCCAATACTCGCCATGTTCGATGCGATGTTTCGGCAAATTCCGCCGATTCGAGTGCGTTCGACGTCGCGAATCCGCACCTCTACAATCGCGTTTATGCCGGATCCTCCACCGTCAAAACGCCGAAAGCGAATGACATCGAACAACGATGACAGTGGCTTTCCGCGCGGGAACAACGAAACGATTGCTCAGGGCGGCGAACCGAACGCTGGTATTTCCTATGCTGAACTCCACTGCCGGACGAATTACTCGTTTCTCGAAGGTGCATCGCACGCGGACGAACTGGCGGCCAGAGCCGTCGAACTGGGCCTGAAGGCGATTGCTGTCACCGATCGCAATTCTCTGGCCGGAGTCGTTCGAGCTCACGTCGCCGCAAAAGAAGCGGGATTGAAGTTACTTGTCGGCGCGGAGATTGTTCCAACTGACGGCCCTTCGATCGTTGTGCTGGCCACAGATCGAGCCGCGTACGGTCGTTTGTCTCGTTTGATCACTGTCGGACGCAGGCGAGCTCCCAAGGGCGAATGTCGCCTGACGATCGTCGACGTTGAAGAACATGCCGAGGGATTGATCTGCTGCGTTCCCCTTTGCACGGAATCGCGACTGCGCTTCGAGCGTCGCTACCAACCGGGCTCGTCGTGTGAAGTATCCAATCCAGAATTAGTTAAGTTGCGGCACATCTTCGGAGATCGTTGCTACGGTCTCGCGGAACTACACCGAGGCCCCGACGATGAAGCTCGTCTGCATCGTTGGCTCAGACAGTCGGAACTCTGCAACGTGCCGCTTGCCGCCGCGAATGACGTGCACTTTCACGTCGCTCGTCGTCGAGCCCTCCACGACGTGGTCACTGCCATTCGACACGCAACGGCTTTGCAGTCGCTGGGACATGAAATCTTTCCCAACGGTGAGCGGCATCTGAAGTCCGCTGAGGAAATGACGAGCCTGATGGGCGGTCGACGAGAACTCATCGATTGCACGATCGAGATCGCCAACCGCTGCACGTTTTCGCTGGACGAACTTCGCTACGAGTACCCCGAAGAAATCGTTCCCGATGGAGTGACGCCGATTGATCATCTGACGTCGCTCACCTGGCGCGGCGCGAAGCTGCGATATCCGGACGGCGTGCCTCAAAAAGTTCGCGATCTGATTCAGCATGAACTGACGCTGATTGAAGAACTGCATTACGAAGCGTACTTCCTCACCGTCTACGACCTCGTGCGGTTTGCTCGTGAGCGAAAAATTCTGTGCCAGGGACGTGGTTCTGCCGCGAATTCGGTTGTGTGTTTTTGTCTCGGCGTGACGAGCGTCGACCCTAGCCGCATCGATGTCCTCTTCGAACGCTTCGTCAGCCGCGAACGTAACGAAGCGCCGGACATCGACGTCGATTTCGAGCACGAACGTCGCGAAGAGGTTTTGCAATACCTGTTCGAACGCTATGGCCGCGACCGCGCCGGCATGACCGGCGCGGTGATCACGTATCGGCCTCGGTCAGCGATTCGAGACATCGGCCGCGCGCTGGCGTTGTCGAATGATCGCATCGATAAGCTGTCCGGGCAGATGGAGCACGTCGACAACGTTGAACAGTTTCCGGAACGTATGCGAGAAGGCGGCATCGATCCCGAATCGCTGCTTGGTCGACGGATGCTGGAGCTGCTGAATTCGCTGCTGACGTTTCCGAGGCATCTTTCGCAGCACTCAGGTGGCATGGTGATGTCGCGAGGTCTGCTGAGCGAACTCGTGCCAATCGAAAATGCATCAATGCCGGGCCGCACCGTGATCCAATGGGATAAAGATGATCTCGATGCGCTCGGGCTGTTGAAGGTTGATTGTCTTTCGCTGGGGATGCTGAGTTGCATCCGCCGCGCGTTCGATTTAATTCAGCATCATCACGGTAGAACTCTGACGCTCGCGAATGTTCCGTCGGAAGATCCGCAGGTCTACGACATGGTCAGCGCGGCGGATACGGTTGGCGTCTTTCAGATCGAGAGCCGCGCGCAGATGAGCATGTTGCCTCGCCTGAAGCCGCATTGTTTTTATGACCTGGTGATCGAAGTGGCGATTGTGCGCCCCGGACCGATTCAGGGCGACATGGTACATCCGTATCTGCGTCGACGTTCTGGTGAGGAGCCCGTGGAATATCCGAACGCGGCTGTTCGTTCCGTGCTGCACAAGACTCTGGGCGTGCCGATCTTTCAGGAACAGGCGATGAGACTGGCGATTGTCGCGGCAGGGTTTACTCCTGGCGAAGCGGATCAGCTCCGCCGAGCAATGGGAGCGTGGCGAAAGACCGGCGTGATTGCAAAGTTTCACGAGAAGCTCGTGAGTGGAATGATCGAACGGGGCTATGATGGCGAGTTTGCTGAACGAGTCTTCAAGCAGATTAGCGGTTTCGGTGAGTATGGCTTTCCCGAATCGCACGCCGCCAGTTTCGCGTTGCTGGTTTATGTGTCGTCGTGGATCAAGCGATATCATCCGGCCGTGTTTGCTGCCGCCCTGATCAACAGCCAGCCGATGGGCTTCTACGCACCGGCTCAGCTTGTGCGTGACGCTCGCGAACACGGCGTGATGGTCCTTTCGGCCGACGTGAATTTCAGCCACTGGGACTGCACACTGGAGTCTCAAAACGCACCGAGTGACTTGACCAACGCGAAGTTTCGACATCGCGACGAACAGCTCGGGCTGCGGCTTGGATTGCGTTTGCTGCGAGGCTTCTCAGAAGCACACGCTCGCCAAATTGAAGCCGCACGTCAGCGCGGCGGGCGGTTCACGTCTCTTGAGGAGTTTGCTAGAAGAACTCAACTGGGCCGCAGTTCGCTGCAGCTACTTTCTCGAGCGGACGCATTCGCGTCCTTGAAGATAGATCGGCGCGATGCGTACTGGAAGTCGCTGCCAGCACGAGAAGATCTGCCGCTGTTTGACGACGATCGAACGCCATCGGTCGAAGATCCGACGCCGGAATTACCCGAGATGACGGCTCAGGATCAGGTCGTCGAAGACTATTCCTCCGCCGGACTGACGTTGCGAAAACACCCTGTGAGTTTTCTCCGAGACCAGTTGACTCAATTGAAAGCCGTCACCGCCGAGGAACTGAACGAGCTGTCGCCGGACCGCCGAGTGAAAGTGGCCGGTCTTGTCCTGATGCGACAGCGTCCCTCCACAGCTGCTGGCATCACATTCGTCACACTGGAGGACGAAACCGGCATCGCCAATCTTGTCGTGTATCCGTCCGTCTGGCAACACTTCCGCCAAACCGCCCGCTTCGCATCCGTGATGCTCGCCACCGGCCGCCTCCAACGAGAAGGCGACGTCATTCATGTCGTTTGCGAACGACTGGATGACGTCAGCGAAATGCTGGCTCAGATCGATTCGAAGGCAAGGAATTTCAGGTAAAGTAGCCGTCTCGCTCCGCCGAGACGAGCCTTCACCGTGGCCCCGTCGCCGAAGAACCCGCGAGCTATTCTCTATCCGCGCCGCGAATCAATGTCCGGTGACCGGAGTTCCAACAGCATCCACGTCCTTCTTCGGTGGATGGAAGAGCAACGCCATGGCCAACGAGGCTACGATCGCAGCTCCCATCGGAACAAGGAACAGCCCTTTGAAGTCAATGACGCCGTCCTTCGACGTGTAGACTTCCTGCATCAAATAGGGGCAAACCGAATTCGCAACCAGAGCACCGACTCCGAGAATCATCACGTTAAACAAACCCTGAGCGCTGGAACGAGTGTCCTTGGGGAAGTGTTCGTCAACAAAGATGTAGACAGTAGCAAAGAAAAATGCGTAGCAGATGCCGTGAACGATCTGGACGACGATGATCAACTCTTTGTTGGGCATGAACGCGTAGACAGCAAATCGCAACGCGTGTCCAAGAACCCCCACGATCATTGTGGTGCGCCATCCCAAAGCCTTCAGTGTCGCCCCCAGGATGAACATCGTCAGGATTTCCGCAATCTGACCGATGCTCATGACTGGCATCACCCAATTGCCGGGGACGCCTACTTCTTTGCTGACCAGGAATGTGCCGGTCCAGTTGAAGTAGCAGTTGTGAACGAACGAATCGATAAATGCGACAATCCAGAGCACAAGGACAAACGGGTGTTTCAGCAGTTTGGCAGCTTCCAGCCATGCCAGTGACTGACCAGAACCTTCAGCTGCGGGCTTCGGAGGGTTGTGAGGAAGTGTCAGGCTGTACGCAGCCAGCACAAGCGATGCAACTCCGGCGACGATGTAAGTCCATTTGGTGGCGTCCTGGAAAGCCTCACCCGTGAGTCCGCTGGCAAGCACTGCACCGAGCCATGCAACCATGCCGTCAGGCTTTACAGCATCAACTTTCGCCCAGTCCACAAGAATAAACGTGAACGGCCAGGCTGCAAAGATCCAGCCAACTGTTCCTCCCATTCGAACCAGACCGAATTCCTTCTGTGAATCCTTCATGTTGGCAAACGCGATTGAGTTCGTAATCGAGATCGTCGGCACATAAAGCAGACAGTGAACCGACATCAATGCCAGAAACGGATAGAACGATTTTGTAAACGCCAATCCGAGAATGGCGAGTCCACCGACCAAATGGCTGAACGCGAGGAATCGTTCGGCGGCGAAGTTACGGTCCGCAAACTGATTGCTAAAGAACATCCCGACGATGGATGCGATTGGAAAAGCGTTCAGAATCCAGGATTGCTCACTGGGACTAAACCCCAGCCCTGGCAGGTAGCCGAAAATCAGTGGCAGCCATGCGCCCCATATGAAGAACTCAAGAAACATCATTACAAAAAGACGAGTTTTCATGGCGTTCGTCGAAAGTCCTGCGAAAAGTGGCAAAGTTCGTTTTTCGGCACATCGTCCGCTCATCAGATGATGACAGCCAGTTTTGACGAGGGCAACCGTGTCGCAAGGGTTCTTTTGAGGGACTTTCGGTATTTTCTGCTGGAGCTCAGCGACTTGATGCCCGGACGTCGTCAGTTGAATCTTTACCGCGAGCCCTGCTTCCTGCTACGTTTCCGCTGCAAGCGCCTCGCTGAGGAAGATCCTGAAGCGCGCTGCAGCCACGTCGAACTTTATCCCATGGACGGGAGCTGATATCAGATGGACAGTTTCATTGGTCGATTGAGTCGAGTGTTTCTGGGCTGCTTTTTAAGCGCCCTGGCCGGCTGCGGTTCCACGGAACCTGCCGTGACACAGTCTGAAGATGAGTTGATGAACGAACTGCTGGGCACCGAAACGGACGCCCACAAGGATTCATCCGAGTCAGAGAAGTCATCAGACGACTCCTTTGAAATGACCGAACGAACGGTCAGTCGCAGCCAGCGTGGCGACACTAGAAAATCAAGATCGCAGCATGCACTGGGTGATCGCCTGGAGCTTCGGTTGCGTGAAGGTGATCGTTTTCCGCTGG